>JAATFG010000004.1 GCA_015655355.1 Lysobacterales bacterium | reverse complement strand
GCAGCATAGCGGCCTTCTCGGCCTCGTCCAGGCAGTAGAACACCTGTTTGCCCACGTCCACGCGGAATAGCGGCGGCATCGCCACGAACACGTGGCCTTCGCGCACCAGCGAGGGGAAGTGCCTGAGGAACAGCGCCGAGAGCAGGGTGGCGATGTGCAGGCCGTCGGAGTCGGCGTCGGCCAGGATCACCACCTTGCCGTAGCGCAGGCCCGAGAGATCGTCCTTGCCCGGATCGCAGCCGATCGCCACGGCGAGGTTGTGCACCTCCTCCGAGCCCAGCACCGAGCCCGACTCCACTTCCCAGGTGTTGAGGATCTTGCCGCGCAGCGGCAGGATCGCCTGGAAATCCTTGTCGCGCGCCTGCTTCGCGCTGCCGCCGGCCGAATCGCCTTCGACCAGGAACAGCTCGGTGCGCGACAAATCCTGCGAGATGCAGTCGGCCAGCTTGCCGGGCAGGGCGGGACCTTGCGTGACCTTCTTGCGCACGACCTGCTTTTCGGTCTTCAGCCGCGCGCTGGCGCGGTCGATGGCGATCTGCGCGATCTTCTCGCCGAGTTCGACGTGCTGGTTGAGCCACAGCGAGAACGCGTCCTTCGCCGCCGCTTCGATGAAGCCGGCCGCCTGCCGCGACGACAGGCGTTCTTTCGTCTGTCCCGAAAATTGCGGGTCGCTCATCTTCAGCGACAGCACGAACGAAACGCGGTCCCACACGTCTTCCGGCGCCAGCTTGACGCCGCGCGGCAGCAGGTTGCGGAAATCGCAGAACTCGCGCAGCGCGTCGGTAAAGCCGCTGCGCAAACCGTTGACGTGGGTGCCGTGCTGCGCGGTCGGAATCAGGTTGACGTAGCTTTCCTGCACCAGTTCGCCTTCGGGAATCCACGCCGCGGCCCAGTCGACGATTTCGGTTTCCTTCTTCAGCGAACCGACGAACAGTTCGGGCGGCAGGAATTCGGCGTCCTTCAATTCGCCCTTCAAATAATCGCGCAGGCCGTCCTCGAAGAACCACGCATCGCGCTCGCCGGTCGCTTCGTCGTACAGGCTGACGTTGAGGCCGGGGCAGAGCACGGCCTTGGCGCGCAGCAGGTGGCGCAGCGCGCGCAGGTTGAACTTGTTGCTGTCGAAATACTTGCCGTCCGGCCAGAAGCGCACGCGGGTGCCGGTGTTCTTCTTGCCGACGCTGCCGACCACGCCCAGCGCTTCGTCGCGGAAACCGTCGCGGAAGGTGATGCGGTGTTCGCTGCCGTCGCGCTTGATGTGCACTTCGACCAGTTTCGACAGCGCGTTGACCACGCTCACGCCGACGCCATGCAAACCACCGGAAAACGCGTAGTTCTTGTTGCTGAACTTGCCGCCGGCATGGAGCCGGGTGAGGATCAGTTCGACGCCGGGAATCTTCTCCTGCGGATGGATGTCCACCGGCATGCCGCGGCCGTCGTCGCTGACTTCGCACGAGCCGTCCCTGTACATCACCACGTCGATGCTGCGTGCGTGGCCGGCGAGGGCTTCGTCGACGGCGTTGTCGATCACTTCCTGCGCCAGATGGTTCGGGCGCGTGGTGTCGGTGTACATGCCGGGGCGGCGTTTGACCGGATCCAGGCCGGAAAGGACTTCGATGTCGGCGGCGTTGTAGCGGGTATTCATCAGCGAGCGGTACGGGAAACAGGTCATGCAGCATGGCGAGCCGCAACAGGCCGGTCAAGAACCTGTCCACAGGGTGAAGCGCTGCGCCGCATTTCACGCGCGCTTCAACCGTGCACGTCTAGAACTGCGGGCAGGTGCCGGGTCGAGGGGCGCCGGGTTGGCGCCTCGGCGTTAGAATTGCCGGTCACGTGTTTTGCTTTCGTCCGCGCGCAGCGGGCAAGGAGTCCACAGATGCAACGTCTCATCATGATCGCCGCCCTTGGCCTGGTACTGGCCGGTGCCGCGCTGGCTTATGCCCACCAGACCGGGGACCCGGCCGCCGCCGGCACGCAGGCCAAGCCGGCCGCGCAGGCCGAGGACGCCCGTACCGAGGAGCAGAAGCGCGCCGACCGGCGTGCGGCCAATGCCGGGATCACCGCCGATCGGGCCAAGGCCCGGGCCGCCGGCAACCAGGCAAAAGCGCCGGAAGAGGAAGAAGAGGCGCGTTCGGCGCCGAAGAAGAAGCCGTAAGTTGCGTCCGTCGCCGACTTGCCGCATCGACAACGCCCGGTTCCGCCGGGCGTTTTCCGTTCAGGAAGGGCGGTTCGCGGTGCGGTTTTGTCGAACGGGGCGCAAACCGTTTAAACTAATGGCCTTTTCGGGAGGCCTCGTGCCATGACCCCCCTCGGAACGTCCCCCACTCCGCTCGTGTTCGTCACCGGCGGCGTCGTGTCCTCGCT
>JAATFG010000068.1 GCA_015655355.1 Lysobacterales bacterium | reverse complement strand
GCCGGCAGCCGCCGCACATCCTGGTGACCACGCCCGAATCGCTGTACGTGCTGCTGGGTTCGGCCTCCGGCCGCGCGATGCTGGCCAGCACGCGCTCGGTGATCGTCGACGAGATCCATGCGATCGCCAACAGCAAGCGCGGCTCGCACCTGGCGCTGTCGCTGGAGCGGCTGGAGTCGCTGTGCCAGCGGCGCCTGCTGCGGATCGGCCTGTCGGCGACGCAGAAGCCGATCGAAGAAGTGGCGCGGTTTCTGGTGGGTAGCGGCGAGAACACGACAGAGCTCGCATCGTCTGATTCAGCCGCAGCTTTTGCCCCTCCCCCTGCAAGCAGGGGGAGGCTGGGAGGGGGTTAAGCTCTTGATCTTCTTGAGCTCGACGGGAAGAGCACCCCTCCCCAGCCCTCCCCTGCGTGCAGGGGAGGGAGCGCAGCCGCATGCACCATCATCGACGTCGGCCATACGCGCTCGCGCGACCTGGCGATCGAGGTGCCGCCGGTACCGCTTGAGGCGGTGATGTCCAACGACAGCTGGGAGCTGGTCTACGACCGGCTGGCGCAGTTGGTGCAGGCGCACAGCACCACGCTGATCTTCGTCAACACGCGGCGCATGGCCGAACGCGCCGCGCGGCACCTGTCCGAGCGGCTGGGCCGGGAGGTAGTGGCGGCGCATCACGGCAGCCTTTCGAAGGAGCTGCGGCTCGATGCCGAACAACGGCTCAAGCGCGGGCAGCTGTCGGTGCTGGTGGCGACCGCGTCGCTGGAGCTGGGCATCGACATCGGCGATGTCGACCTGGTCTGCCAGCTCGGTTCGCCGCGTTCGATCGCTGCCTTCCTGCAGCGCGCCGGCCGCTCCGGCCACAGCATCGACGGCACGCCGAAAGCGCGCCTGTTTCCCGCCACGCGCGACGACCTGGTCGAGTGCACGGCCCTGCTGGACTGCGTGCGGCGCGGCGAACTCGACGCGCTGATCATGCCGCCGCAGCCGCTGGACGTGCTGGCGCAGCAGATCGTCGCCGAGGTCGCCAGCCAGGAATGGGACGAGGATGCGCTGTTCGCGCTGCTGCGCCGCGCACATCCGTACCGCGCACTCAAGCGCGGCGAATTCGACGCGGTGGTACGCATGCTGGCCGAGGGCTTCACCACGCGCCAGGGCGCGAAGTCCGCGTACATCCATCACGATGCCGTGCATCGCCAGTTGCGGCCCAAGCGTGCTGCGCGGCTCACCGCGCTCACCTCCGGCGGCACCATCCCCGACACCGCCGACTACAAGGTGGTGCTGGAACCGCAGGCGATCATCGTCGGCACGGTGAACGAGGATTTCGCGGTCGAGAGCATGGCCGGCGACATCTTCCAGCTCGGCAACACCAGCTACCGCATCCAGCGGGTGGAGCGCGACCGCCTGCGCGTGGAAGATGCGCACGGCGCGCCGCCGAGCATCCCGTTCTGGCTGGGCGAGGCGCCTGGACGCAGCAAGGAACTGTCCTTCGGCGTGTCGCGCCTGCGCGACGAAATTTCGGCACGGCTGGATGCAGGCGGCGCGCACGCCGCACAGGCGTGGCTGCTCGACGAACTCGGATTGAGCGAGGCAGCCGCGCAGCAACTGGTGGATTACCTGGCCCGTGCGAAAGCGGCGCTCGGCGTGCTGCCGACGCAGCACACGCTGGTACTGGAGCGCTTCTTCGACGAATCCGGCGGCACCCAGTTGGTGGTGCATACGCCGTGGGGCAGCCGCATCAACCGTGCGTGGGGCCTGGCGCTGCGCAAGCGCTTCTGCCGCCAGTTCAATTTCGAACTGCATGCGGCGGCCACCGAAGATGCGATCGTGCTGTCGCTGTCGACCAGCCACAGTTTTCCGTTGATCGAAGTGGCGAGCTACCTGCACTCCAACACTGCCGAGCACGTACTTGTGCAGGCCCTGCTGGATGCGCCGCTGTTCCCCGCGCGCTGGCGCTGGAACGCGGTGACCGCACTTGCGCTGCCGCGCTTCACCGGCGGCAAGAAGACGCCGCCGCCGCTGCAGCGGATGAAGAGCGAGGATCTGCTCGCGGCGGTGTTCCCCGATCAGGTCGCGTGCCTGGAAAACATCGTCGGCGAGCGCGAGGTGCCCGACCATCCGCTGGTCAACCAGACCATGCACGACTGCCTGCGCGAAGCAATGGACATCGACGGCCTGCTCGACATCCTGCGCAAGCTGGAAAGCGGCGAGATCGATGTCGTCGCACGCGACCTCACCGCCCCCAGCCCGTTCGCCGCGGAAGTGCTCAACGCGGCGCCGTATGCGTTCCTCGACGATGCCCCGCTGGAAGAACGCCGCACGCAGGCAGTGCAGACGCGCCGCTGGAATGGCGGCGACAGTGCCGACGACCTGGGCCGGCTCGATCCCGAAGCGATCGCCGCCGTGCGCGACGAGGCATGGCCGCAGGTGCGCGACGCCGACGAGATGCACGAGGCGCTGACCGTGCTCGGCTATGTCACCGTGGGCGAAGTCGAAGCCAACCTCGGCTGGAGCGAACGCCTGCAGGCATTGGCGAAAGCCGGGCGTGCCACGCGCATGGCCGGCATCTGGACGTCCGCCGAAAATCTTCCGCTGTGGCAGGCCGTGCATGCGGATGCGCCGATGCAGCCGCCGATCGTCGCGCCCGAGCCGTACGCCGGCCAGGCGTGGACCCGCGAAGACGCCCTGCTCGAATTGGTGCGCCGCCGCCTGTGCGGACTCGGCCCGGTCGCCGTGGCCTCGCTGGCGCGCACGCTGGCGGTGGATGCCGGCGAGGTCGAATTCGCACTGACCCGGCTGCAGTCCGAAGGCTATGTGATGCAGGGCCACTTCACCGCGGACACCGCCGACACGGAATGGTGCGAGCGGCATCTGCTGGCGCGCATCCATCGCTACACCATCGGCCGCCTGCGGCGCGAGATCGAACCGGTGAGCCGGCGTCAGCTGATGCGCTTCCTGTTCGACTGGCAACATGTTTCTTCGGCCACCCGGCTCAAGGGCCCGGATGCACTCGGTACCACGCTGGCGCAGCTCGAAGGTTTCGAGGCTGCGGCCGGGTCGTGGGAGTCGGAAATACTTCCCGCACGCATCGAGGATTACTCGATCGCCTGGCTCGACGACCTGTGTCGCGCCGGCCGCATCAGCTGGAACCGGCTGCGCGTCGGCAGCGGCGGAGGCAACCCGGT
>JAATFG010000107.1 GCA_015655355.1 Lysobacterales bacterium | reverse complement strand
ATCCGCAGACCATCGCCTACCTCAAGCTCACGGGCCGCGAGGACGAGCAGGTCAAGCTGGTCGAAACCTATGCCAGGACGGCCGGCCTGTGGGCCGACAGCTTGAAGAACGTGCAATACGAGCGCGTGCTGAGCTTCGACCTGTCCAGCGTGGTGCGCACGCTGGCCGGGCCGTCCAACCCGCACCGCCGCCTGCCCGTGTCCGACCTGGCTGCGCGCGGCATCTCGGGTATCGTCGAAAACACGCCGGGCCAGATGCCCGACGGCGCGGTCATCATCGCCGCCATCACCAGCTGCACCAACACCAGCAACCCGCGCAACGTGATCGCGGCGGGCCTGCTGGCGCGCAACGCCAACCGCGCCGGCCTCACGCGCAAGCCCTGGGTGAAGAGTTCGCTCGCGCCCGGCTCCAAGACGGTGGCGCTGTACCTGGACGAGGCCGGCCTGACGTCCGAGCTGGAAAAGCTCGGTTTCGGCGTGGTGGCGTTCGCCTGCACGACCTGCAACGGCATGTCCGGCGCGCTCGACCCGAAGATCCAGCAGGAAATCATCGCCCGCGACCTCTACGCCACCGCCGTGCTCTCGGGCAACCGCAACTTCGACGGACGTATCCACCCCTATGCCAAGCAGGCCTTCCTGGCTTCGCCGCCGCTGGTGGTGGCCTACGCCATCGCCGGCACCGTGCGCTTCGACATCGAGAAGGACGTGCTCGGCATCGATGCGCAAGGCAACGAAGTGCGGCTGAAGGACATCTGGCCGAACGACGCCGAAATCGACGCCATCGTGAAGTCGAGCGTCAAGCCCGAGCAATTCCGCGCCGTGTACGAGCCGATGTTCGCGCGCCACGGCAACGTGCGGAAGGCCGCGCCGCTGTACGCATGGCGCGAAAAATCCACCTACATCCGCCGCCCGCCGTATTGGGAAGGCGCGCTGGCCGGCGCACGCACCTTGCAAGCGATGCGGCCGCTGGCGGTGCTCGGCGACAACATCACCACCGATCATCTCTCGCCGAGCAATGCGATTTTGCTGGATAGCGCTGCCGGCGAGTACCTGCACAAGATGGGTTTGCCCGAAGAGGACTTCAACAGCTACGCCACCCATCGCGGCGATCACCTCACCGCGCAGCGCGCGACTTTCGCCAATCCGAAACTGGTCAACGAAATGGCCGTGGTCGATGGCGCGGTCAAGCAGGGCTCGCTGGCGCGGATCGAACCGGAAGGCAAGGTCGTGCGCATGTGGGAGGCGATCGAAACCTACATGCAGCGCAAGCAGCCGCTGATCGTCGTCGCCGGCGCCGATTACGGCCAAGGCAGTTCGCGCGATTGGGCGGCGAAAGGCGTGCGCCTGGCCGGCGTCGAGGCGATCGTCGCCGAAGGCTTCGAGCGCATCCATCGCACCAATCTGATTGGCATGGGCGTGCTGCCGCTGGAGTTCAAGCCGGGGCAGAACCGCAAGACCTTCGCCATCGACGGCACCGAAACCTTCGACGTGGCCGGTGTGCGCAGGCCGCGCGCGGAGCTGACGCTGGTGGTCCATCGCGACAACGGCGAAAAGATCGAAGTGCCGGTCACTTGCCGCCTCGATTCGGACGAAGAGGTCTCCATTTACGAGGCCGGCGGCGTGCTGCAACGCTTCGCCCAGGATTTCCTCGAATCAAGCAAGGTGGCGTGAAATGGGTTCGGTTCCGCAAGTCAGGATTCCCGCGACCTACATGCGCGGCGGCACCAGCAAGGGCGTGTTCTTCAAGCGCGACGACTTGCCGCAAGCCGCGCAGGTCCCCGGCGCGGTGCGCGACAAGTTGCTGCAGCGGGTGATCGGTTCGCCCGACCCGTATGCCAAGCAGATCGACGGCATGGGCGGGGCCACTTCATCGACGAGCAAGACGGTGATCCTGGCCAAGTCGTCGAAACCCGACCACGATGTCGATTACCTGTTCGGGCAAGTGAGCATCGACACCCGCTTCGTCGACTGGTCGGGCAACTGCGGCAATCTTTCGGCGTCCGTCGGCCCGTTCGCGATCGCGAACGGGCTGGTCGATGCGTCGCGCATTCCGAACGACGGCATCGCCACGGTGCGCATCTGGCAGGCGAACATCGCCAAGACCATCATCGCGCACGTGCCGATCACCAACGGCGAGGTACAGGAAACCGGTGATTTCGAGCTGGACGGGGTGACCTTTCCGGCCGCGGAGGTGCAACTGGAATTCCTCGACCCCGCCGACGAGGGCGAAGGCGAGGGCGGGTCGATGTTTCCGACCGGGAATCTCGTCGATGATCTGGGCGTTCCCGGCGTCGGCACGTTGAAGGCAACGCTGATCAACGCCGGCATCCCGACGATCTTCGTCAATGCAGGTGACGTCGGCTGCGTCGGCACCGAATTGCAAGGCGACGTCAACGAGGACAAGGCCGCGCTGGCGAAGTTCGAGGCGATCCGCGCGCATGGCGCGCTGAAGATGGGGCTGATCAAGGACCTGTCCGAAATCGCCACGCGCCAGCACACGCCGAAGGTCGCCTTCGTCGCGCCGCCGAAAGGCTACGTTGCATCGAGCGGGAAAAAGATCGAGGCGGGCGACATCGACGTGCTCGTCCGCGCGATGTCGATGGGCAAGCTGCATCACGCGATGATGGGTACCGCGTCGGTGGCGATTGCGGTCGCGGCGGCGGTGCCGGGCACGCTGGTCAATCTCGCCGCCGGCGGTGGCGAGCGCGGCGCGGTGCGTTTCGGCCATCCGTCCGGCACCTTGCGCGTCGGCGCGGAAGCGAAGTTGGTCGATGGGCAGTGGGCCGTGACCAAGGCGCTCATGTCGCGTTCGGCGCGGGTGCTGATGGAAGGCTTAGTGCGCATTCCGGGCGATGCGTTCTGAGAACGCCGCAACATCGCTTTCGCGGCGGTTCTGGCAAGATGCGAGGTCCCGAAATCGCGCAAACCCGTGGCAATGGCAACGAATCCGAACGACGAATCCGCTTCCCGCGCCGCCGCGCGCCGCGTGTTTTCCACGTTGAAACTGCGCCCGGTCTCGCTGGTGTCGTGGCGCGACGCGGTGGTGACGCTGGCGCCGTTCGTGGTGCTGGCGCTGATCGCGGTCGTACTGATGCTGCATTTCCTCAAGCCGGCGCCGCCGAAGCACCTGCGCTTGGCGGCCGGTGCGGACGGCAGTTCGTTCCAGACCGTCGCCCAGCGCTACAAGGCCATCCTCGCGCGCAACGGCATCACTCTCGATTTGGTACCGACCGAAGGCTCGGCGGAAAACCTCGGCCTGCTCGCGCAGCACAAGGTCGACATCGCCCTGGTCCAGGCCGGGGTGACGCTCAAGGATGAAGCCGGCAAGGATGGCATTGACGACGTGGTCTCGCTCGGCACGGTGCAGCGCCAGCCGCTGCTGATCTTCTATCGCGCGGCCAAGCCGATCGCCAAGCTGTCCGAACTGCAGGGCAGGAAGCTCGCGATCGGCGCGCAGGGCAGTGGCACCCGCGTACTGGCGCTGGCATTGCTGGCGGCCAATGGCATTGCCGAGAACGACAGGAAAACCGATCTGAGCGAACTCGACGGCGACGAGGCGGTGAGCGCACTGGAAAGCGGCAAGATCGATGCGATGTTCCTGTCCGGCGACAACGCCAGCCTGCTCGCCGCGCGCCAGTTGCTGCACGCCGATGGCGTGCGCCTGTACGACTTCGGTGCGCAGGGCGACGCCTACGAGCGCCGCTTCCGCTATCTCAACCGCTTCGATTTGCCCGAAGGCGCGTTCGACCTCGGCGAAAACCTGCCGGGCAGCAAGATCACGATGATGGCGCCGACGGTCGAATTGCTCGCGCATGAGGACTTGAACCCGGGCGTGACCGACCTGCTGGTCGAGGCCGCGCAGGAAGTGCATTCACGCGCCAGCCTGATGCAGAACCCGGGCGAATTCCCGCATCCGCTGGAGCAGGATTACCCGATGAGCGACGAGGCCACGCGCTATTACGCCTCGGGCAAGACCTTCGTG
Source organism: Lysobacterales bacterium (assembly GCA_015655355.1). GTDB lineage: Bacteria > Pseudomonadota > Gammaproteobacteria > Xanthomonadales > Xanthomonadaceae > Pseudoxanthomonas_A. The sequence continues at coordinate 49,966 of JAATFG010000107.1, read as the reverse complement.
TACCGCTACCTGCCGTTCTGGCTGGCGAGCCTGATCAGCCGCGTCGCGGTGATCGTGCCGGTGCTGGTGGTGGTCTTCTCCGGCCTGCAGTTCGCGCCGAAGCTGTACGGCTGGCGGGTCAATCGCCGCATCTACAAGTACTACGCCGAGCTTATGTCGCTGGAACGCGCGGTGCTGGAGCCGAACCTGAGCCCGGCGCAGATCGCCGAATTGCACGTGCGCCTGGACAACATCGAGAAGGCGGTGGTCGGCACCTCGATTCCGTGTGCCTACGCCGACCAGGCTTTCGTCTTGCGCGATCACATCCATCTGGTCCGCGACAGCCTCGAAGCTGGCTACACCACGCCCGGCGAGCGCCTGTCCGTGGCGCATTCCTGAAAAAGCCGGGGACAGGCGCGCCATGCGCGAATTCCGTCCGCGGCGCGGTAGAATGGCGGTGTCCAAGCCCCGCCCGAGCGAAAGGTGGCCTGCGGAAACGCCGGCCGAGCGTGCGACATGAGCACTACCACTTCCCACTGCTGAACCTTGCCCGAGGCCACCCGCGAAGGCGCCTTGTGGCGCCTTTTGCGTTTCAGGATCGCTTCCAGAATTCCGTTCGAGACATTCCGATGATCAACATCACCCTTCCCGACGGCAGCGTCCGTCAGTTCGATGCGCCGGTTTCGGTCATGCAGGTCGCGCAGTCGATCGGCGCCGGCCTGGCTAAGGCCACCGTCGCCGGTGCCGTCGATGGCGTGCTGGTCGATGCCAGCGACCTGATCGACCACGACGCCAGGCTGCGCATCATCACGCCCAAGGACGAGGCGGGCGTCGAGATCATCCGCCACTCCTGTGCGCACCTGGTCGGCCACGCGGTCAAGCAGTTGTACCCGGACGTGAAGATGGTGATCGGCCCGGTCATCGCCGAAGGCTTCTATTACGACATCTACGCGGAAAAGCCGTTCACGCCGGAAGACCTCGCCGCGATCGAAGCGCGCATGCGCGAACTGATCGACCAGGATTACGACGTGATCAAGAAGATGACGCCGCGCGCCGAAGTTATCGACATCTTCAAGTCGCGCCACGAGGACTACAAGCTGCGTCTGATAGAGGACATGCCCGACGACGTGAAAGCGATGGGCATGTACTACCACCAGGAATACGTGGACATGTGCCGTGGCCCGCACGTGCCGAACACGCGCTTCCTCAAGGCGTTCAAGCTCACCCGCATTTCCGGCGCGTACTGGCGTGGCGACGCCAACAACGAGCAGTTGCAGCGCATCTACGGCACCGCGTGGGCGGACAAGAAGCAGCTCGACGCCTACATCCAGCGCATCGAGGAAGCCGAGAAGCGCGACCACCGCAAGATCGGCAAGCAGCAGGACTTGTTCCACCTGCAGGAAGAGGCGCCGGGCCTGGTGTTCTGGCATCCGAAGGGCTGGGCGATCTGGCAGGTGGTCGAGCAATACATGCGCAAGCTGTATCGCGAAACCGGTTACGGCGAAGTGCGCTGCCCGCAGATTCTCGACGTGAGCTTGTGGAAGCAGTCCGGGCACTGGGACAACTACAAGGACAACATGTTCTTCACCGAGTCCGAGAAGCGGACTTACGCGGTGAAGCCGATGAATTGCCCCGGCCACGTGCAGATTTTCAAGCAGGGCCTGCACAGCTACCGCGACCTGCCGATCCGCTACGGCGAATTCGGTTCCTGCCACCGCAACGAAGCCTCCGGCGCGCTGCACGGCATCCTGCGCGTGCGCGGCTTCACCCAGGACGATGGCCACATCTTCTGCACCGAGGAACAGGTCGAAAGCGAGGTCAACGCCTTCCATAAGCAGGCATTGAAGGTGTATTCGGATTTCGGGTTCGACGACATCCAGATCAAGATCGCGCTGCGCCCGGAAAATCGCCTCGGCGACGATGCGACCTGGGACAAGGCCGAAAACGCGCTGCGCTCCGCATTGCGCAACGCTGGCGTCGAGTGGCAGGAATTGCCGGGCGAGGGCGCGTTCTACGGGCCGAAGATCGAGTACCACCTGAAGGATGCGATCGGCCGCACCTGGCAGCTCGGCACGATGCAGGTGGATTTCATGATGCCCGGCCGCCTCGGCGCCGAGTACGTGGACGAAACCAGCCAGAAGAAGCATCCGGTGATGCTGCACCGGGCGATCGTCGGTTCGATGGAGCGCTTCATCGGCATCCTGATCGAGCACCACGCCGGCCAGTTCCCGGCATGGCTGGCGCCGACCCAGGCGATGCTCATGAACATCACCGACGCGCAGGCCGATTACGTCGCCGAAACCCGTAAAACCCTTGCAAATCAAGGCTTCCGGGTCGAAGCCGATTTGCGCAACGAGAAGATCGGCTATAAGATCCGCGAGCATACGCTGCAGCGCATCCCCTACTTGCTCGTGGTCGGCGACCGCGAGAAGGAGAACGGAGCGGTCGCCGTGCGCACGCGGTCGGGCGAGGACCTGGGCACGATGAGCCTGGACGCCTTCGTCGAACGCTTGCGTTCCGAAGCGGCGTAAACTACGCGTCCGCTGTACCGGCCCGTCGGCCTGCGCCGCACGGAACTACGCCCCGCAGGAACGTGGGGCGTTTCTTGGAGATTCCACAATCAGTACCCCAACAGATACCAAGCAGAACCGCAAGAACCATGAAATCCGCACGCCGCGCGTGCGCGTGATCGGCTCGGATGGCGAAATGATCGGCGTGCTCACGCGCGACGAAGCCTTGGCCATGGCCCAGGAAGAAGACCTTGATCTGGTCGAAATCCAGCCCAACGCCGAACCGCCGGTGTGCAAGATCATGGACTTCGGCAAGTTCCGCTTCGAGCAGCAGAAGAAGGCCAACGAGGCCAAGAAGAAGCAGAAGCAGCAGGAAATCAAGGAACTCAAGTTCCGCCCGGTCACCGACGAAGGCGACTACCAGATCAAGATGCGCAACATCCGCCGCTTCCTGGAAGAAGGCGACAAGGTCAAGGTCAACATCCGTTTCCGCGGCCGCGAAATGAGCCATCAGGAACTGGGCCGGCAGATGGCCGAGCGCATCGAGCAGGAACTCGGGGATGAAATCGTCATCGAATCGCGTCCGCGCCTCGAAGGCCGGCAGATGGTGATGATGATCGCGCCGAAGAAGAAATAAGCGCCCTTCGTCCGGCGCTGCGCGCCACCCGAAGTCGCTAGCCGTGACTTCGATCCCCCTGCGGGCAAGGGGAGAAGGGTAATCCGCTGATTTGCAAAGAATTCCGCGACCGGGCATAATTGCCAGCCCGGTTCGCCGGGACCGCTGCCGCGGGGACGTTGGCAGCTTCGTTGGAACTCGCCCCACGTTCCGGAACTCGTTTCGGAATCAAAGGCTTATCCGCAGGTTCGGGCTTTCAAGTCTTCGCAAGAAGCGCCCGGCATGTTCAACATCAAGAGTGATTCCACAATGCCCAAGATCAAGACCCACCGGGCCGCGGCCAAGCGTTTCCGCAAGACCGCCTCCGGCAAGTACAAGGCTGGCTCGGCCAACCGCAGCCACATCCTCACCAAGAAAGCGACCAAGACCAAGCGCGCCGCCCGCGCCGGCCAGATCATCCGCAAGGAAGATTCGGGCCGTCTGGATCGCATGCTGCCGTATCTCTGAGGAGGAATAAGTCATGGCACGAGTCAAGCGTGGCGTCCAGGCGCGCCGCCGTCACAACAAGATCCTTGGCCGCGCGAAGGGCTATTACAACGCCCGTCGCAAGGTCTTCCGCGTCGCCAAGCAGGCGGTCATCAAGGCGCAGCAATACGCCTACATCGGCCGCAAGCAGAAGAAGCGCCAGTACCGCCAGCTGTGGATCGCCCGCATCAACGCGGCCTCCCGCATCAACGGCCTGAGCTACAGCAAGTTCATCAACGGCCTGCTGAAGGCCGGCATCACCCTCGACCGCAAGGTGCTGGCGGACATCGCCGTCAACGACGCGGCGGGTTTTGCCGCGCTGGCCGAAAAGGCGAAGGGCGCTCTCGCCGCGTAATCCTCGCGGTGGATCCCTCTGCGAAAGCAGCGGAGCAAAAGCTGACAACGCATGGGGAAGGGCGCAAGTCCTTCCCCATCGTTTTTTGTGTCGAAGCAAAAACTAAAAAGTGACTGGATTCCCGCTTGCGCGGGAATGACGAACCGGGGTCAATGACGTAATGAGTGACATCGAATCCCTGTCGAAGCAGGCGCTGGCCGACATCGCCGCCGTCGCTTCGCCCGACGCTCTGGAGCAATTGCGCGTGACCCTGCTGGGCAAGAGCGGCAGCATCACCGCGCAACTGAAGTCGCTCGGCGCATTGCCGGGCGACCAGCGCAAGGCCGCCGGCGAAGCGATCAACCGGGCGCGCGATGCGATCGGCGAGGCGCTTTCCATGCGCAAGGCCGTGCTCGAGGACGCCGCGCTCGACGCGAAGCTTGCCGGCGAAACCCTCGACGTGACGTTGCCCGGTCGCAATGGCGCACGCGGCGGCATCCACCCGGTTTCGCGCACGCTGGAGCGCATCGCCGAGATCTTCGGCCGCCTCGGCTACGAACTGGCCGACGGCCCGGAAATCGAGGACGACTGGCACAACTTCGAGGCGCTGAACTTCCCGCCGCACCATCCGGCGCGGGCGATGCACGACACCTTCTACTTCGGTGACGGCCGCCTGCTGCGCACGCATACCAGCGGCGTGCAGGTGCGTTACATGCACGACCATGTCGCATCAGGTAAGAGCGGGCCGCTGCGCATGATCGCCGCCGGCAAGGTCTATCGCAGCGACAGCGACCAGACCCATTCGCCGATGTTCCACCAGGTCGAAGGCCTGCTCGTGGACGAGCATTCCACCTTCGCCGACTTGAAGGGCACGCTGAGCGAATTCGTGCGCGCATTCTTCGAGCGCGATTTCCAGATGCGCTTCCGCCCGAGCTATTTCCCGTTCGTCGAACCGGGGATGGAAGTGGACATCGCCTGGCAGCAGCCGGACGGCAGCACGCGCTGGCTGGAAGTGCTCGGCTGCGGCATGGTCCATCCGAACGTGCTGAAGGCGGTCGGCATCGACAGCGAGCGTTACACCGGCTTCGCCTTCGGCCTCGGTGTCGAGCGTTTCGCGATGCTGCGTTACGGCGTCAACGATCTGCGCGCGTTCTTCGACAACGACGTGCGTTTCCTCAAGCAATTCGCCTGAGAGTGCAAGAATGAAATTCTCCGAAAACTGGCTGCGCAGCCACGTGCCGACCACCGTTTCGCGCGACGAGCTCGCCGCAACGCTGACCGCGATCGGCCTCGAAGTCGAAGACGTGATGAACCTCGGCGAAGCGCTGGACAAGGTCGTCGTCGCGAAGATCGTCAGCGCGGAAAAGCATCCCGAAGCCGATCGCCTGCAAGTGTGCAAGGTCGATGCCGGCGTCGGCGAATTGCTGCAGATTGTCTGCGGTGCGCCGAACGCGCGCGCCGGCCTGCATGCGCCGCTGGCGCTGGTCGGCGCGAAGTTCGGCGACTTCCTGATCAAGGCGGCGAAACTGCGCGGCGTCGAATCCAACGGCATGCTGTGCTCGGCGAAGGAGCTGGGCATCGACGCCGACGCATCCGGCCTGATCGAATTGCCCGACGATGCGCCGGTAGGCACGCCGATTGCGGATTATCTTGGCCTGCCGGACAGCAGTATCGAGGTCAATCTGACCCCGAATCGCGCCGATTGCTTCAGCGTGCGCGGCATCGCGTTCGATGTCGCTGCGGCGACCGGTTGCGAGGTGGCGAAGTTCGAGGTTGCGCCGATTGCCTCGACGATCGCTTCGGAACTGAAGATCGAATTGAACGCCGGCGACGATGCGCCGCGTTATTGCGGCCGCGTGATCGAAGGCGTCGATGCCACGGCGAAAACCCCGGTGTGGATGGCCGAGCGCCTGCGCCGCAGCGGCGTGCGCCCGGTGTCGCTGCTGGTCGACATCACCCAGTACGTGATGCTCGAACTCGGCCAGCCGATGCATGCTTACGATCGCGACTTGCTGCAAGGCCCGATCGGCGTGCGCGCGGCGCGCGAAGGCGAACCGTTGAAGTTGCTCAATGGCGACGAGGCCCGGCTCGATGCGCAATGCCTGGTCATCACCGATGCCGATCGTCCCGTCGGTCTGGCCGGCATCATGGGCGGCAACGACACCAAGGTCGGCGACGCGACGCGGAACGTGTTCCTCGAGGCGGCGCATTTCGCGCCGAGCGCGATCATCGGCCGCGGCCGCAAGTTCGGCCTGCACACCGACGCCGGCCATCGCTTCGAGCGCGGCGTCGATCCGGAGCTGCCGAAGCTCGCCATCGAATACGCGACCCAGCTGGTCATCGATCTGGCTGGCGGCATGCCCGGCCCGGTGACGATCGCCGAATTGCCCATGCCGCAGCCGCAGGCGATCAACTTGCGCCGTGCGCGCATCAAGCGCGTGCTCGGCATCGGGATTGCCGATGCGCAAGTCGAGCGCATCCTGCGCGCACTCGGCATGACGGCCGTGGCGAACGCGGAAGGCTGGAGCGTGACTGCGCCGAGCCGCCGTTTCGACATCGCGATCGAGGAAGACCTGATCGAGGAGCTGGCGCGCATCCACGGTTACGATCACGTACCGACCACGCTGCCCGGCGGCGCCACGCGCATCGCGGTGCAGAGCGAAACCGTGCTCGACGCGGCGACGATCCGCCGCCAGCTGGTCGCGCGCGAAATGCTGGAAACCATCAACTTCGCCTTCGTCGATGCGGCGTGGCTGCAGGCGTGGAAGCTCGACGCCGGCGCGGTGCCATTGGCCAATCCGCTCAGCGCGGAACTGGCGGTGATGCGAACGTCGCTGCTGCCGGGGCTGGTCGCCGCGGCGCAGCGCAATCTCGCGCGCCAGGCGTCGCGGGTGCGCCTGTTCGAGATCGGCAACGTGTTCGCCGAAGGCCTGCCGGAAAACCTGCGCATCGCCGCGGTGGCATGCGGCGACGCGCACGCCGAGCAGTGGGGCGAGAAAACGCGCAAGCTCGATTTCCACGACCTGAAGGGCGATCTCGAGGCGCTGGCCGCCGCATCGGGCGCGACGCTTGAATTCAGGCCATCGACTGCTGCGTTCGGCCATCCGGGCCGCAGTGCCGACGTGTATCGCCTGAATGAAACGGGCAACGGCACGAGGATCGGCTGGATCGGCCAATTGCATCCGCGTTTGCAGAAGGCGCTGGACCTCGATGCCGACGTATACGCCTTCGAACTCGACTTCGCCGCACTGGCGCAACGCGTCTTGCCGCGTGCCGCCGAGCTGTCGAAGTTCCCGCAGGTGCGCCGCGACCTGGCCTTCAGCATCGCCGAAAACGTGAGCTGGTCCGCAATTTCGGCCGTGGTGCGCGCCCATGCCGGGCCCTTGCTGCGCGAAGTGCGGGTGTTCGACCGCTATGTTGGCCCGGGAGTTGATGCCGGTCAAAAAAGCTTGGCTATCGGCTTGATTTTGCAGGAGAACTCGCGCACCCTCACGGATACGGACGTGGACGCGGTGGTGGCCCGAGTGGTCGCAGCGCTGGGGAGCGAACACGGTGCCCGCATCCGAGGTTGAACTGGTAAAGCCGGACGAACGGGGAAGCTCATGGCATTGACCAAGGCGGAAATGGCCGAAAAATTGTTCGACGATGTCGGCCTGAACAAGCGTGAGGCGAAGGAATTCGTCGATGCATATTTCGACGTGTTGCGCGAGGCGCTGGAAGGCGGTCGTCAGGTCAAGCTGTCCGGCTTCGGCAATTTCGACTTGCGCCGCAAGAACCAGCGTCCCGGCCGCAACCCGAAGACCGGCGAAGAGATTCCGATCACCGCGCGCACCGTGGTGACGTTCCGTCCGGGGCAGAAACTGAAGGAGCGCGTCGAAACCTACGCCGCTTCCGTGGGAATGACGGGAGCGCTCCATGCTTGATCCGGGCAGCAACAGGGAATTGCCGCCGATTCCGGCCAAGCGTTACTTCACCATCGGCGAAGTCAGCGAGTTGTGCGACGTCAAGCCGCACGTGTTGCGCTACTGGGAAACCGAATTCCCCTCGCTGGAGCCGGTCAAGCGCCGCGGCAACCGCCGCTACTACCAGCGCCACGACGTGCTGATGGTGCGCCAGATCCGCGGCCTGCTGTACGAACAGGGCTACACCATCGGCGGCGCGCGCCTGCGCCTGGAAGGCGAGGGTGCTAAGCAGGAATCGGCGCTGAGCAACCAGATCGTCAAGCAGGTGCGGATGGAGCTGGAAGAAGTCCTGCAACTGCTGCGGCGTTGAGCGAAGCGGGACGCGGTTGCGCAAACCCGCTATAATTTCGTCGCCGCAAACGCGGTTCCGCTGGTTTTCCCTCGGATCGGGGTATAGCGCAGCCTGGTAGCGCACTTGTCTGGGGGACAAGTGGTCGTCGGTTCAAATCCGGCTACCCCGACCAATTCCCGGGAAAAACGACTGTGATGAAAAAGCCCGCCAACGCGGGCTTTTTCGTGCAGGGCATTCGTGCCAGCCCCAGGTATTGCGTTCGTATCCTGTTGCTCACGCTCGCGTAACCCGCAGGGGGCCACCGTGGGATTGCGGTGAATCCACCGCACAGGAGTACGGCATGACCAGCAACATGAGCAGGAATCCCGCCCCACAGCAAGCTGTGGCCACGCACACGAAGTCCGGACAGACCGAGCTTCAGCGCAAGGATGCGGCTGCCAAGGACGAAGCGGCGAAACAGGGCCAAGCCAACGAAGGCGGGTCGCAGAAGCGGCAACAGCACAAGTAATTCTTGTAGCTTCTGAACCACGGAGGGCCGCGCCTTGGCGCGGCCTTTTGCATGTGCGGCATAACGTTTCTTGAACCACGAACGAAAAACTGTCATCTAGACTTCATCGAATACGTTGTTTCGAAGGGGAAAAAAACAATGCGTTGGTTGCCGTTGTCGTGTGCCGCCTGTCTGGCCGTTGCGCTGATGCCGGTGCATGCGCAGGAAAGCAACGCGCCACCGACGCCGGTGGACAAGGAATTGGCGCCGGTGGTGGTCACCGGCACCCAGCCGGGGCCGGGCATGTGGAAAGTCTCCAAAGGCGATCATGTGCTGTGGATTCTGGGTACGGTTTCGCCGTTGCCGGCGGCCATGCAGTGGAAGGCTGACGACGTCCGCGGCGTGTTGGCGCAGACCGACGAAGTGCTGGCTGAGCCGGGCTTGGCGGTTGGCACTAACCTCGGTTTTTTCCGCGGTTTGATGCTGTTGCCCTCGGCGATGAAGGCGATGAAGAATCCGGACGACAAGACCTTGCGCGACGTGTTGCCGGCGGCCACTTATGCGCGCTGGGAGGCGCAGAAGCAGCGCTACATCGGCAAGGACGGCGACATCGAAAAGAAGCGTCCATTCCTCGCCGCGCAGGAGTTGTACGGCAAGGCCATCAAGCAGGCTGGGTTGGGCGGTAAGGTGGTGTCGCCGGTCATCGGCGCGGTGCTGAAGCAGCGCAAGCTGGATTACACCTCGACCACGCTCAAGCTCGTCGTGGACGACCCGAAAGCCGCCATCGCCGATTTCCGCAAGGAGCAAATCGGTGCGCAGGAACAAGCGTGCATGAACGAGATGCTCGACGCGGTCGAGAACGACATTCCTCACATGGTCGCCCGTGCCAACGCGTGGGCCATCGGCGATCTGGACGCGCTGCGGGCCTTGCCGCTGGCCGAGCGCGATGCCTGCTGGTCAGCGTGGGCGGACACCGATACGATGCGCAAGCAGGGCATTACCGATCTCAAGGCGCGGGTGCGTGCCAAATGGCTGGAAACCGCCAGTGCGGCGCTGGAAAAGAACGCCACGACATTCGCGCTGTTGCCGGTCGAGCGCTTGTTGGACAAGGACGGCGTGCTGGCCGATTTCGCGGCGAGGGGCTACACGGTCGAGGCGCCGGAATAAGCGCGGGGTTCAGCCGGTCGCAGTGCGCGGCGAAGCCGCGTTCGCCAGCTCCGGCCAGCGCTTGAGGATAGCGGTGCGGATGCCGGTCGCATCGATGCCCGCTTCGTGCAGCAGGTCCTCGCGGCTGGCGTGGTGCTGGAACGCGTCCGGCAAGCCGAGGTGCAGTATCGGCAGCAGCACGGTTTCGGCATTGAGCAGTTCGGCCACGCCGGAACCGGCGCCGCCGGCGACGACGTTGTCCTCGACGGTGACGAAGCCGGCATGCGTCTTCGCCAGTTCGAGGACCAGCGCGCGATCCAGCGGCTTGACGAAGCGCATGTTGACGACCGTGAAGCCCAGGTCGCCGCCGACCTTTTCGGCGGCGGCGACGGTCGAGCCGAATGCGAGGATCGCGACGCGTGCGCCGTTCGCGCGCACTTCGGCCTTGCCGATCGGCAGCGTGTCGAGCGTGTCTTCGATCGCGACGCCGGTGCCGGTGCCGCGCGGATAACGCACTGCCGCCGGGCCGGCGTATTTCAGGCCGGTCGTGAGCATCTTGCGCGCTTCGTTCTCATCGCTCGGCGCCATCACCACCATGTTCGGCACGCAGCGCAGGAAACTAAAATCGAGGTTGCCGGCGTGCGTCGCGCCATCCGGGCCGACCACGCCGCCGCGGTCGATCGCGAACAGCACGTCGAGATTCTGGATGGCAACATCGTGCACGAGCTGGTCGTAGCCGCGCTGCAGGAAGGTCGAGTAGATCGCCACGACGGGTTTCGCGCCTTCGCAGGCCATGCCCGCGGCCAGCGTCACCGCGTGTTGTTCGGCGATGGCGACGTCGAAATAGCGCTGCGGGAATTCCTTGCTGAAACGCACCAGGCCGCTGCCTTCGCGCATTGCCGGGGTGATGCCGAGCAATGCCGGTTCCGCGGCGGCGGCATCGCACAGCCAGTCGCCGAACACGTCGGTGTAGCTCGGCTTCTTTGCGCCCGCCTTGGAAATCAGGCCTTTCTCGGGATCGAACGGGCCGACCGCGTGATATGCGATCTGGTCGCCTTCGGCCAGTTCGTAGCCTTTGCCCTTGACCGTGTGGATGTGCAGCAACTGCGGGCCTTTCAGGCCTTTCAACGTTTTCAGCGTGTCGAGCAGGGCGGGAATGTCGTGGCCGTCGATCGGGCCGGTGTAATGGAAGCCCATTTCCTCGAACAGCGTGGACGGCACGAACATGCCTTTCCAGTGCTCTTCCCAACGCCTGACGAAACGCGCCGGCGGCGCCTTCTTGCTGCCAAGCAGCTTCTTGCCGCGCTCGCGGATCGCGTTGAGCGTGCGGCTGCCGGACATGCGTCCGAGCATCTTGGTCAAGCCGCCGACGGCCTCGCTGATCGACATGCGGTTGTCGTTGAGGATCACCAGCAGGTTCGGCTCTTCGTCCATGCCACCGGCGTGGTTCAGCGCTTCGTAGGCCATGCCCGCGGTCATCGCGCCATCGCCGATCACCGCGACGACCTTTCGCCCGTCGCCTTTCTGCGCGTTGGCGATCGCCATGCCGAGCGCGGCGGAAATGCTGGTGGACGAATGGCCGACGCCGAAAGTGTCGTACTCGCTTTCCTCGCGCTTCGGGAACGGCGCGATGCCGTCCTTCTGCTTGACCGTATGGATGTTGTCGCGGCGGCCGGTGAGGATCTTGTGCGGATAGGTCTGGTGGCCGACGTCCCAGATCAGGCGATCGGCCGGCGTGTCGTACAGCCAGTGCAGGGTGATGGTCAGTTCGATCACGCCCAGGCCCGCCGCGAAGTGGCCGCCGCTCCTGCCGACCGATTCGATCAGGAACGCACGCAATTCCTCGGCGATGGCTGGCAGCTCGCTTTCATCGAACTTGCGCAGGTCGGCGGGAAACTCGATTTGCGACAGGCGCGGGTATTTGACGGAATCGATCATCGTGTCGGCGCGGCCGGAACGGCGCGCCCGGTAAAGAACATGGCCGGGCATTTTCCTACCAGCGGCGGGGCGGGGCAAGTTGCGGCGTTCAGGCCGAAAGCTTGGACTTCTTCGGTAACTGTGCTTTCAGGAACGCCATCTGGTCGGCGAGGATGTTGCGGTTGCTGAGGATCAGGTGCTCGACCCAGCTCGGTCGATAGGGAACGGCCAGCAGCGGCATGTTGGCCTGCTGCGGGGTGCGGTTGCTCTTGCGCGAATTGCAGTGGAAGCAGGCGGTGACCACGTTCTCCCACACGTCGCGGCCGCCCTTGGAAACCGGCATCACGTGGTCGCGGGTCAGGTGCGGGCGGCTGAATTCCTGGCCGCAATACAGGCAGATGTGCGCGTCGCGGGCGAACAGCGCGGTGTTGGTCAGCGTCGGCGTCGGCGACAGCGCCTTGGCGTGCGCATGACCGGTGGAGGCGACGATCGGATGCATGTCGATCACGCTCTGTTCGCCACTAAAGCGGTTCATGCCGCCATGCACGCGCAGGCAGGGTTCGCCCAGCGTCCACGCCACCGCACCGCGCGCGTACAGGCAGGCGGCGTCCTGCCAGTTGATCCAGTCGAGCACGCGGCCCTGTGCGTCCAGCGACAGCAGGCGCACGCTGGTGCGGCCATTGGATGGCGGCAGCGGGGAGACGAGGGGTGAGAAAAGGGGCACGAGGCCCGCCGGGGTGGGGAACTCCCCGGTGCGGTGCGGGTGAAGCTGGACTAGGTCTGCTTCCATTGCATATCAGCTTATACCCGATGTATGACGATTTGTGAACAGGCAAAGTGGAATATTGAGTGGCGAGGCAAACGAAAAACGCCGCGAAAGCGGCGTTTTTGGTGAAGCGATGAAAGCGGCGGTCATTCCTCGCCGAAGTACGCCGCGTCCAGGGCCATCAGCGATTCGGCGCCGGCGTCGATCGCAGCCTTGTGCGCCAGCGTGCGCGGCAGCATGCGCGCGAAGTAGAAGCGCGCGGTCTCCAGCTTGGCTTGCTTGAAGGCTTCGGTCTGCGATGAAGCCTTGAGCGCCGCGACGCTGCGCGCCCACCAGTAGGCGAGCGCGACATAGCCGGAGTAGAACAGGTAATCGGTGCTGGCCGCGCCGAGTTCCTCCGGGTTCTTTGCCGCGCGTTGCAGGATGCCCGTCGTCAGCTCGACCCATTCGGCGGCCTTGGCGCGCAGCGGCGCGATGAATTCGGCGAGCGCCGGATCGGCTTCGTTGGCCTTGGCGAAGGCTTCGACTTCGGCGAGGAACAGCTTCAGGCCCGCGCCTTGCGTGGCCGCGGTCTTGCGCCCGATCAGGTCGAGCGACTGGATGCCGGTGGTGCCTTCGTACAGGGTGGTGATGCGCGCATCGCGCGACAGTTGCTCCATGCCGTGTTCGTGGATGTAGCCATGGCCGCCGAAGCACTGCACCGCGTTGTAGGTGTTCTCGATGCTCCACTCGGTCAGGCAGGCCTTGGTGATCGGGGTGAGGAAGCTGGTCAGCGTTTCCGCGTCCTCGCGCGCCTTCGCATCGCTGGCGTGTTCGGCGGTGTCGAGCTGGATGTAGTTGTGCAGCGCGAGCAGGCGGCCGGCTTCGGTCAGCGACTTGATCGACAGCAGCATGCGGCGCACGTCGGGCTGGGCGATGATCGGGTCGGCCGGCTTGTCGGCCAGTTGCGCGCCCTTCGGTGCGCGCGATTGCAGGCGTTCGCGCGCATAGCGCAGCGCGTTCTGGTAGGCGCGTTCGGACTGCGCCAGACCCTGCAGGCCCACGCCCATGCGCGCGGAGTTCATCATCACGAACATCGCCTGCAGGCCCTTGTGCGGCGCGCCGACCAGATAGCCTTGCGCACCGTCGTAGTTCATCACGCAGGTGGCCGAACCCTTGATGCCCATCTTGTGTTCGATCGCGCCGGCGCGCAGCGCGTTGCGCTCGCCCTTGTTGCCGGCTTCGTCGACCTTGAACTTGGGCACGAGGAACAGCGAAATGCCCTTCGGGCCGGGCGGTGCATCGGGCAACTTGGCCAGCACTAGGTGGATGATGTTTTCCGCCAGGTCGTGCTCGCCGGCGGTGATGAAGATCTTGGTGCCGGTGATCGAATAGGTGCCGTCGGCGTTCGCTTCGGCGCGGGTTTTCAGCAGGCCGAGGTCGGTGCCGGCGTGCGGCTCGGTCAGGTTCATCGTGCCGGTCCAGTGGCCGGCGACCAGCGGTTCGAGGAAGGTCTTTTTCTGCCAGTCGGTGCCGTAGGTCTTCAGCGCGACCACGGCGCCGTGGGTCAGCATCGGGTACAGGCTCCACGCCAGATTCGAGGCCTGGATCATTTCGGTGGTGGCCATGCCGAGGGTTTCCGGCATGCCCTGACCGCCGTATTCCGGCGACGAGGTCAGCGCGGTCCAGCCGTTCTCGTAGAACTGCTTGTATGCATCGGCGAAGCCCGGCGGCGTGGTGACGTTGCCGGTTTCCTTGTCGTAGACGCAACCGACGTCGTCGCCGACCGCGTTGAGCGGCGAGAGCACGGTTTCGGTGAATTCGGCGGCGGCGTCGAGCACCGCGTCGGTGATGTCGCGCGAAGCGTCGGCGAAGCCGAGGGCAGCGAAGGTCTTGTCGGCGCCGAGCACGTCGTACAGGGCGAAACGGATGTCGTTGACAGGGGCTTTGTAGGTGCTCATTGCGGTGTTTTTCGGGTTGGAAATGGAGGGGGAATTCAGCGCAGCACGCCGTCGAGGCCGGGCGCCGGATTGAGGCTGTTGTGCGCGTCGATGTCGAACTCGCGCGCTTTCTTCTTCTGTTCCGGCGCCGCGTCGATGTGGCCTTTCAGCGTGTAGTCGAGCGAACGCCGGCGCGAAAGCGCATCGGCCGCGTACAGGCGCGCTTCCAGGCCGGGCTTGAAGTCGATGCTCACCACGTCGGCGGTGACCGGGCCGATGTTGAGGTCCGGCGCGGCGTGCACGGTGCCGGCGTCCTGGCCGTTCACCGCCAGCGCCAGTTCGATGTCGGCGAAACGCATCGTGATGTTGCTGTAGTTCTGCAGGCGCAGGTCGATTTTCCAGCTGCCGTCGGCATTGACCGTGAGTTGCTGGATGCTCGCCGTCGGCGGGGAAATGCGCCGCGACACGCCGCTGCACGCAACCAGCAACAGGACGACGGCGAAGACGGCGAAGAGGCGGCGTAGCGACATGCAGGAATTCCGTTGGGCGACCTTACAAGGATACTACGGCGTATGGAATGCGGAATGCTGCGCCGCCTCGACCAAAGTCGGCGCGTCCGCATCGAATCGCCATCGCGCTGTCATCGCCCTGGAATCTGCCGCGCGCATTCTGTGCACGTGGCCCGACCAAGGCTGCAGGCACCTGTTCCGGGTGGGGTTCGTCGCCCTGTGCTCTCTCTCCACAGCCCAATCCCCGTCGCGGGCCACCCGGAGAGGTGTCAACCACCCGCCAGAATTCCCGTTTCGACGCGGGAAATTCACGATTGAGCCAGCACCACCACGAACCGATCTGCACGCCGGAACAGGCCATCGTGCGCTATCCCAGCGATGCGGCGCACGCCATCGATGGCTGGGTGTATCTGTCCACGCTGGATTCGAGCACGCCGCGCCCGCTGACGTTTTTCTTCGGCGTGCAGGTGAGGAAGGACGGGCACTGGCTGACGATGGCCGAGGCACGCGACCCGGAAATGTAGTCGTGCCGATCGTGCGCAAACGAAAAGGGCCTTACGCGGCTTGCCGGGCGGCCAGCATGTGCTCGGCGGTGCGCAGGGCGGCGCCTTTTGCTCATGGTCGTTGCCTCAATCAATGGGCGAGGAAGTCGATGACCATGCGGTTGAACGCGTCCGCGTGTTCCCACTGCGCCCAGTGCCCGCACTGGTTGAAGATGTGCAACTGCGAATTGGGGATGCCGGCGACCAGGCGCAGGCCGGTGTCGAACGGCACCACGCGGTCCTGGCGGCCCCACACGATCAGGGTCGGCGCGGTGATCGTCGGCAGGCGCGGGCTGAAATCCGGGAACTGCTTCGGGTTCGCGGCCAGCGACTTGAGGAAGTTCTCCAGATGATCCTTGCGGTTCAGCATGTTGGCCAGACGCGCTTGCAGCAGATCCTCGGTCAGCACGCTGGCATCGAACACGAACACGTCGTTGAACTTCTTCAGGTTCTCCAGCGTCGGTTCGCGGTACAGCGCATTGAGCAGCTTGATGCCTTCGGTCGGCATCGCGTTGAACAGGCTCATGCCGCCGGTGCCACCGCCCATCAACACCAGCTTGCTGACGTTTCCGGGATACGCCAGCGTGAATGCCACCGAGCTGTGCCCGCCCATCGAATTGCCGAGCAGAGAGATTTTGCCAATGCCGAGCGCGTCGATCACGCCCTTGACGATGCGTGCGTTCAAGTCGCTGCGCGAGCCGGTGTTGACGATCGAATCGCTCTTGCCCCAGCCGGGAAGGTCGATCAGCAGCACGCGATAGCCGGCGTCCATCAGCGGCTCGATGTTGCGGTTGAAGTTGGCCCAGCCGCTGGCGCCGGGGCCGGAACCGTGCAGCATCACCACCACTTCGCTGCCGGTGCCGCAATCGTTGTAATGGATGTTGAGTTCGGCTTCGCCTTCCTTCACTTTGGCGAAACGGCTGGTATCGGCTTCATTGATGCGCATGTTCGGTTCCTTGTTGCTGTGGAGAGAGAGGGAAATCAGGTGCCCAGTGGCTTGGCGCTGAGGCCGCCGAAGCCGGCGATCCATTCGGGGATTTCGCGGTAATAGCGATCGCTGGCCTGGTACGGACCGTAGACCGACAGTGCGGCGAACGCGGCCAGCCACGTCTTCACTTCATGCGTGCTGCGCCCGGCGATTTGCGAGACGACGGCGTTCGGCACGCTGTCCAGTTGCGCGTAGGTCTGCGCTTGCAGCATGTCGAGGAAGCCGTTGTCCCACCCCGGGTTGAGCGGATGCAGGGTGTTCTGGTCTTGCGCGAAGGCCTTGCCGGCTTCGATCACGCGACGGGTGCGCAGGGCGCGCGCTTCCGGCGACAGGTTGTAGCCGTCGCCGTCGAGCGATTTGCGTACCGGCTCCGGCGCGGTCGCGTACACCGGCACCGGCGGCTGGTGCGACAGGCCGCCGGAACCGATGAACAGCACGCGCTTGCCGGTCGCATGCGCCCACTTGCCGATCGCTTCGCCGAGCAGGCGCGCGCGCTTGAAGGTCGGCAGCGGTTCGGCGACCGCGTTGACGAACACCGGGATCACCGGGTATTTGTCCAGCCCGCCGATGATGTGTTCGAGCGGATAGGCGACGCCGTGGTCGACCTGCATGTCATGTGACAACGCCGCGTCGATGCCGTCGTTGACCACGGCGGTGGCGCATTCGGTGGCCAGGTCGAACGGCACGCCGACGCGGCCGGCGAGGCTGCCGAAATCGCCGATCGCATGCGCGCCGGTGCCGATGCAGAAGCTCGGCATCACGTTGTAGAAGAAGCCGTTGAAGTTGTCCGGCGAGAACAGCACCACCAGCTCCGGGGCGAACGCGTCGATGCGCGCGCGCGCGGCGCGCTGCACCGCGAACACTTCATCCAGCACGTTCTGCGCCGGGTCGTAATGACCGAGCAGCGGCGTGTGCGAAAGGCATTCGAGATGGGCGGTCATGGCGGTGTTCCTTGTGGCGATTCCGGAAGCGTGGAAACAGCATCAGGCGCGGCGATGGAAAACGTCGGCGATGTGCACCCAGCGCATGCGGTCTGGAATCGACGTTGGATGCAAAGAGTGATGCACAGCGGATTCAGGCGGTTTGGGCATCCTTCTTGGCGAGGTTGCGCAGGTTGCCGGTCGGATCGGTGAGCACCTCGGCCGGCAACTTCGCGCGCTTGCCGATCAGGTCTTTCGCCGGGCGCATGTCCTTGCCCTGGTTGACCGTGATCGCGGCGACGATGTGGCCATCGTCGTCGAGACCCCACAGCAGGAACGGCGCTTGCGACACGTCGCCGCGCACGATCCAGTTTGGCGCGGCCATGTCGCCGGAAAACTGCACGTTGAGGCCGCACTGGTCGGTCCAGAACCATGGCACCGGATTCAGTGGCGCTTCGAGGCCGAGCATGTCGCAGGCCGCGATCACCGCCTGCTGGTTGGCGTTTTCCCAGGTTTCGACGCGGTGGTGACGGCCGTCGTCGCGCAGTTGCAGCACCGCGTCGCCGGCGGCGTGGATGTCGGCGTGCGAAGTGCGGCAGTGCTCGTCGATGACGATGGCGCCGTGCAGCGTGCGCAGCCCGGCGCTTTCGGCCAGCGCGCCATCGGTGATGACGCCGATGCCGTAGACCAGCACGTCGCCTTCGAGGTGCGTGCCGTTTTCCAGCGCGAGCAGGATTTTGCCGTCATCGTTCTTCGCGTCGCGCACCGACGTGCCGAAGTGGAACTTCACGCCACGCGCTTCGTGCGTGCGTTGCAGGAAGTTGCCCAAAATCTCCGGCGAATTGCGCAGCATCGCGCGCGGCGCCGGGTCGATCACTTCGATCTGCAAGCCCAGCTCGGTCAGGCTCGACGCGAGCTCCAGACCGATCACGCCGGCGCCGACGAGGAGCGCGCGCTTGCCGGGCCACAATTGCGCACGGATGCGGCTTGCGTCCTCGATCGTGCGCAGCACGTGCACGCTGTCGCCGAGCGCGTCGAGTTCGGGCAGGCGCCGCGGCTGCGCACCGGTGGCGAGCAGCAGTTTGTCGAAAGCGAATGTCTCGCCGTTGGACAGCGCAACGGTTTTCGCATCCGCATCGATGCGCGTGGCGCGCGCGCCGAGCTTCAGCTCGATGTCCTGTTCGGCGTACTTGTCCTGTGGCCACAGTTGCAGCCTGGCGCTTTCCGGATGCAGCAGCGCATCCTTCGACAGCGGCGGGCGTTCGTAGGGCGCGTGCGTTTCGTCGCCGACCAGCACGATGCTGCCGGCGAAACCGCGCCGGCGCAATTCCATTGCCGCGGTCGCGCCGGCCTGGCCCGCGCCGATGATGACAATCCGAGTGGCGATGTCCGCGGTCATGTGCGCGCCTTACAGGTTCAAGCCGCCGGCGACGTTGCGGATGCCGCGAATGCCGAGGCCGGCGTCGGCATTGATCATCACGCCGGTGAGCGTCTGGTTGTTCTGGCGCGAAGCCAGCAGCACGAACGGGCCGGTGAATTCGGCGGGCTCGGGGAAGAATTGCAGCGGCAGGATCGCCTTGATCGCATCGGGCGAACGCGAATCCATGATCCGCGTGTCCTGCTGGCCGAGTGCGACCGGGCCGCGCAAATCGGTTTTCATGCCGCAGGGGCCGACGCCGTTGACGCGCACCTTCGGCGCCAGCTCGAACGCCAGTTCGCGGATCAGGCCGGTCGCCGCATGCTTGCTCGCGGTGTACAGCGGGCCACCACCTTCGGGGTAGAACGCGGAATTGGAGAGCGTGAAGATCATGCTGCCGCACGATTTCACCAGTTCCGGCGCGGCGGCTTTGGCGCCGAGCAGGTAGCCCCTGACGTTGATCGCGAACAGCTCGTCGAAGCCTTTTTCGAGCTTGTCGATGTCGGTGTCGAGCAGGCGTGCGCCGTGGTCCCACACCGCGGCGTTGCCGATGAAGCAATCGAGCTTGCCGAAGCGCGCGACGGTGGCCGCGACCGCCTTGAGGTTGTCGGCGCCGCTGCGCACGTCGCCCTGGGTGACGACCACGTCGCCGGCGAATTTCCGCAACAGCTCTTCGCACTTTTCCGGCGAGCGTTCCAGCACCGAGGGCTTCGCGCCTTCGGCGAGGAAACGCTCGACGAGCGCAAGCCCCAGCCCCGAGCCGCCGCCGGTGATCAGCACGGCTTCGCCTTGCAGCCAGCCGCCGGCGTTCATGCGGCCTCCGGCAATTCGACGTAAACCTTGCCGCCTTCGATCACGATTGGGTATGCCGCGATCGGGTCGGTCGCCGGCTGGCACAGCGCTTCGCCGGATTTCAGGCAGAAGCGCGCCGAATGCAGCGGGCATTCGACGGTGAAATCGTCCTCGACGTAGCCTTCGGACATCGATGCGTTGCCGTGGCTGCAATGGTCGTTCAGGGCGAAAAACTCGCCGTTTACCTTGAAGATGGCGATGTCGAGGCCGTTGGCTTCGACCTTGGCGGCTTCGCCATCGCGGATGGCATCGACGTCGATTGCGGCAATTCGGGCCATGGTTGTTTCCCTTGGAGAAGCGCGGCTCAGAACAGCACGCTGAGGTTGTGCGAGGTGATCACCACCTGATCGAGCACGATGTCGCGGAAATAGATCTCGAAACCGTAGCCGTTGTCGGCGCGGCGTACCCGGTCGATGCGCATGCCGAAGTAGGTGGTGTAGTCCTTTTCCTTCTGCGAACGGTGCAGGGCGTAGTTGCTGCGGATCTCGAAACCCTGGCCGTCCTCGGTTTCGCGGACGCGCAGGTTGCTGACCAGGTGGCGCGTGCGGCTCGGCGGTTCTTCGGCCCAGGCCATGCCGGTTTCCAGGCGCGCGACGCGGCGTTCGAGCTGGTACCAGTTGTCGTTGAAGATCCACGTGGTCGGCGGCCCGACGTGGCGGCGGCGGTCGCGGGTCTGCGCGTTGGCGCCGGTGCGCATGAAGTAGTTGGCGTCCTGCGCCATCACCTTCAGCCATTCGCGGAAATTCCAGTCGTCGAGCAACTCGGCTTCCTGATGCAGGAAGTCGGCGACCTGGTAATGCGTCTGCGCATCGACGACGGGCTTCGTGCTCAGCTGCAATTCGTCGGGCTTGGCCATGGCATTCATTTCACCAACTCCTTCTCGTAGGCGTGGCCGCGCTGCATCACCTCTTCCCAGGTGTCCGAGACCAGCAGGTTGACCCATTGCTGGTACAGGCCGCGCGCGGCGGTTTCGGAGAAGATGTAGTTGGTGATGCCGGGCATGTCGTCGCGCAGCCTTTCGTTGCCGAGGCCTTGTTCCATGCACAGGCGGGTCTTGCGCGCGCGCTTGCCGCGCAGCACTTTCTGGATTTCGGTCCAGTTCTCCGAATCGTCCTGTTCGAGGAAGCCGGCCGGGCCGAAAGCGCGGGTTTCGCTGCGCTCGAACGCGGCCTTCACTTCGTCCGAAGCCGCCTTGTCGGCGATGCAGAAATTCCACACTTCGACTTGATTGGGGCCGCGCGGATGCCACACGCGCAGCGTCGCGGTGCCGTTGAGCCAGCTCAGCGTCGGGAACATCGTGTTGTGCCCGGCCAAACGCAGCGCGCGGATTTCGCCGAGGCGCGATTTCGCTTCGTCGAAGGTCTCGCGGAAATACTCGGCCACTTCGCCGTCGACCCACACGTTCGCATCGGGCTTTTCGGTGAAGAAGAAGCCGCTGCCGTGGCCGCGCTGGCCGTACTGCACGGCGTCTTTCGCGGTTTCCCACACCGGGCGCGCGGTCTGGCCGGCGCCGAGCTTCTTCGCATCCTCGCCATCGTCCGGTTTGGCGCCGAGTACCTGCACCGCCGAAGCGTGCGAGAACTGCGCGTGGTACTGGTCGGAGGCGAATTGTTCGGCGGGGAATTTCCAGTTGCAGTCGATCACCCACTTCTGCACGCCGCCGATGATCTCGGTGCCGCCTTCGCGGCGGTCGAGCACGCCGTCTAGATACCAGGCGATGCCGCCCATGTAGTCTTCGAGCTCGGGCGCGGTCGCGTCCCAGTTGCCGAACACCAGGCCCTTGTATTCCCTGACGCGAGTGACTTCCTGCAGGCCCCACTTCTCCTTGCACAGGCCGTGCGGATAGGCCTTGGCCTCCAGCGGCACTTCGATCAGTGCGCCGTCGGTGGCATACGACCAGCCGTGGTATGGACAGGTGAATGCGCGCGTGTTGCCGCTGTCGGCGTAGCTCACCCGCATCGAGCGATGCCGGCACTGGTTCAAGAACGCCTTGATGCCGCCGTCCTTCTGGCGCACGACGACGATCGGGTCTTCGCCCATGTAGGTGTTGAAGAAATCGCCGGCCTTCGGGATCTGGCTGACGTGGCACAGGAACAGCCAGGTACGGCCGAAGATGCGTTCCAGTTCGAGCTCGTAGAGTTCTTCGCTGGTGTAGATTTCCGGTCCGACGCGGCCGTTGCGCGCGTCGACCAGCGCTTCGATGTCTTTGTTGCTGTACGTCATGGCGAGCTCCCTTTGATTCCGGCCTGGGGCAGGATGAAATGGTTGCTTGAAGCTGACGCGAAGCTAGTTCCGCGCTGCGGGCGGGGAAAATAGTTTGTGCTTTTGCTGTTATCGGAATTTCCGATAATATGGATTTTGCAGGGCCGGCACGGGCCGCGGGCGGATCTTCATACTTTGGTCGCGGATGCGACCGTGGCCGTTCCGGGCGTGATTTTGTTGGGTTGCAACACGACCCGCGCAGGCCGCGGACCGTGACCGAATGTTGACGAGGCGGGCATGGAATTGCGGCATCTGCGCTATTACGTTGCGGTGGCGGAAGAACTGAGTTTCACCCACGCGGCGGAAACGCTTTACACCTCGCAGCCGTCGTTGAGCGAGCAGATCCGCAACCTCGAACGCGACGTGGGCTGCCGCCTGCTGCGCCGCAACCGGCGCAAGGTGGAGCTGACCGAAGCCGGCGCGGTGTTCCTCGAACAGGCGCGGCGCATCCTGCGGCAGGTCGACGACGCGCTGGACGCGACCCGCAAGGCGGCCGAGAACGCGGCGGCCAGCCTGCGCATCGGTTTCGTGCCGGAGGCGGAAGTGCGCATCTTCCCCAAGGTGCTGACCGAGTTGCGGGTGATGTTCCCGGAGTTGAACACCGTCCTGCGCAGCATGACTTCCGACGAACAGGAACAGGCGCTGGCGCACGGCGAAATCGACATCGGCTTCCTGCGCCCGCCGCTGCGGGTGCCGTCGCTGCAAAGCGAACTGGTGCTGCGCGAGCCGCTGCGGGTGTTCCTGTCGGCGCAGCACGAACTGGCCGCGCTGGAAAAAATCCCGGTGCGCAAGCTCGATGGCCTGCCGCAGGTGGATACCGACAACAAGTTCGGGCGGCCTTTGCGCGACGTGGTGGATGCGTACCTGCAACGGCACCGGGTGCGCACCGGCAAGGGGCCGACTTCCTCGAACATCCTGATGAGCGTCAACATGGTCGCCGGCGGCTTCGGCTACGCCTTGCTGCCCTCGTATGCCGAAGCGTTCTGCCCGCGCACGGTGGTGGTGCGGCCGCTGAAGGGCAGCAGCCCGCAAGTGGACCTGCTGATGGCCACCGCCCGCGATGCGGAGCCGTCGCCGCCGCTGCTCAAGTTGATGGAACTGGTGCGCGTGCTGAAACGCGTTGAACGAAAACACGCCGGAACGTGATATCCGCGCGCATCGCGGACAAAGAAAAAGCGCCTCGCGGCGCTTGTTTCTGCATTACGGATTTTCACGTGGTGGCCGGGGAGGGAATCGAACCCCCGACACAGGGATTTTCAATCCCTTGCTCTACCAACTGAGCTACCCGGCCACGGGACGAGGATCGAAAATCCGTAATTGCCCCGCAGGCTTGCTGCGAGAGCCGCGCATGATACGGGGATGCTCGGGTTTCGGCAAGAGCCTGGATGCGTTCAGGCCTCCGGGACGTAGCCTTCGGGCTTGTCGGTGACGCGATTGAACAGGAATTCCTGCATTTTCGCGGTGAGGAACGCGCGGTGTTGCGGGTCGCGCGGCGACAGCCGGTTCTCGTTGATCAGCATGGTCTGGTGTTCCAGCCAGCGTGCCCATGCGGCCTTGCCGATGTGCGCGTAGATGCGCTGGCCGAGTTCGCCGGGCCACGGTGCGAAGTCGAGGCCTTCGGTTTGCTTCTGCTCGTATTCGCAGAACACGGTGCGGGTCATCGGCTTGTTTCCAGCAGTTTGCGGATGGGCGCGGGCAGGCCGAGCGAAGTCAGATCTTCGCGCGCCACCCAGCGCAGGTCGGCATTGTCGCGCACCGCGGCGCGCGGCGCGACCTTGCGCAGCTTCAGCGGCTGCAGATGCAGGCGATAGTGGCTGAAGGTGTGGACGATGCGCGGCAGTTCCTCGGCGGCGTCGAAATCGCCGCGGATTTCGCGCTCGAACCATGCATGCAGTTCGGCTTGCGTATCGGCTTGTGGCAGCGTCCACAGCGAGGCCCAGATGCCCGCGGGCGGACGCCGCTGCAGCAGGATTTGGCCATGCGAATTTTCCAGCCACAGCGCGAGGGCTTCGCGTTCGGGCAGCGTTTTCGACGGTTTCGGCGTTGGCAGCACGTTGCTCAGGCCATCGCGGAACGCGATGCAATCGTTTTGCAGCGGGCACAACACGCAGGCTGGCTTGGCGCGCGTGCACAACGTGGCGCCGAAATCCATCTGCGCCTGGGTGTAGTCGGCCATGCGTTGTTGCGGCAAATGCGATTGCGCGATCCGCCACAGCTGTTTTTCGATGGCGGGCAAACCGGGAAAACCGTCGATGCCGTGGAAACGCGCGAGCACGCGCTTGACGTTGCCGTCGAGGATCGGGAAACGGTCATTCCATGCCTGCGAAAGAATCGCGCCGGCCGTGCTGCGGCCGATGCCGGGCAGGGCGAGCAGGGCGTCGAAATCGCGTGGCAGTTCGCCGCCATGCAATTCGACGCAACGTTTCGCCGCGTCGTGCAGGTTGCGCGCTCTTGCGTAGTAGCCGAGGCCGGCCCAATGCGCCATCACCTCGTCGGTCGAGGCGTTCGCCAAGTCCGCGATCGTCGGGAAGCGTTCGACGAAGCGCAGGAAATACGCAGTGACCGTCGCCACCTGGGTCTGCTGCAGCATGATTTCCGACAGCCACACCCGATAAGGCGTGCGCGGATGCTGCCACGGCAGGTCATGGCGGCCGTTGCGGTCGAACCAGGCGAGCAGTTTTTGCGCGAACGCGTCGCTCACGCGCCGAGCGACGCCGGCAGCAGCGCATCGACGAAGGCCTCGGCGTCGAACACGCGCAGATCCTCGGGTTTTTCGCCGATGCCGGCGAAGCGGATCGGGATGCCGAATTCGCGCGCCAGCGCGAACAGCACGCCGCCCTTGGCGGTGCCGTCGAGCTTGGTCACGACCAGGCCGGTCACTTGCACCGCCGCATTGAATTGCTTGAGCTGCGACAGCGCGTTCTGGCCGGTGGTGCCGTCGATCACCATCAGCACTTCGTGCGGCGCGTTGGCGTCGAGCTTGCCGAGTACGCGCTTGATCTTGCCCAACTCGTTCATCAGCCCGCCTTGGGTGTGCAGGCGGCCGGCGGTGTCGGCGATCAGCACGTCGGCGCCGCGCGACTTCGCCGCCTGCAGCGCGTAGAACGCGACCGAGGCCGGATCGGCGTCCTGGCCCTGCGCGATGACGACGACGCCATTGCGTTCGCCCCACTGCTGCAATTGCGCGACCGCGGCGGCGCGGAAGGTGTCGCCGGCGGCGAGCATCAAGTTGCGGCCTTCGTCCTTGAAGCGCCTGGCGAGCTTGCCGATGGTGGTGGTCTTGCCGACGCCGTTGACGCCGACGGTGAGGATCACGAACGGCTTGGCGCTCGCGTCGATGGCCAGCGGTTGCGCGATCGGCTGCAGCAGCGCGAGCAGTTCGGCGCGCAATGCGGCGAGCAGCTCATGCGCATCGGCGAATTCGCGCGCCTTCATCCGCTTGCGCAGCTTGTCGACGATTTCGGTGGTCGCGGTGACGCCGACGTCGGCGCTCAGCAGCGCGGTTTCGATCTCGTCGAGCAGGTCGTCGTCGAGCTTCGGGTTGCGCCCGAACAGCTCGGTGATGTCCTTGGTGAAGATGCCGCGGACGCGTTGCGTCCAGCCTTTCCTGCCTGCGGCGGCGGCCGGCGCTTCGGTTGCCGGCGCCGGCTCCGGGGTTGCGACGGAAGGCGCTTGCGCGGGCGGTTCCGGCGCGGTTTCGGCGGCCTTGTCGGATTTGTTGCGGCGGAACCAGCTGACCATGAAAGACGGCTTGAAGGAAAATCGCGGACAATGCACAAATGGTAGCATCCGCCTCCAAAAACAAGCCCGGCCATGCGCCGGACAAGACGGTTCCCGGCCGCGCGCGCCCCGGTTTTGTCAGGGTGATCGGCGGGCGCTGGCGCGGCACCAAGTTGCCGGTGGCCGATGCGCCCGGCCTGCGCCCGAGCGGCGACCGCGTGCGCGAAACCCTGTTCAACTGGCTGCTGCCGGCATTGCCCGGTGCGCGCGTGCTGGACGTGTTCGCCGGTTCCGGTGCGCTCGGCTTCGAGGCGGTGTCGCGCGGCGCGGCGTGTGCGGTACTGGTCGAACGCGAGCCGAGGCTGGTCGCGAACCTGCGTGCCACGGCCGAAAAACTGCGTGCCGGCGACAGCGTGCAAATCGTCCAGGCGGATGCGCTGGCGTGGTTGCCGCAACAGGCCGACGGTGGCTTCGACATCGCCTTCGTCGATCCGCCGTTCGCGCAGGACTTGTGGGCAAGCACGCTGGCGGCGCTGCTGCCGAAACTGGCGCCGGGCGCGTGGCTGTACGTCGAGGCGCCGGCGGGTGTCGACGCGCCGCTGCCGGCGGGCTGGACACTGCACCGCGAAGGCCGTACCCGCGAGGTGCATTACGCGCTGTACCGCGCCGTCGCGGCGCGTGTTTGACGGGAGCCGGGCTGATACACTCGCGACCCGTCTCTCCGGCTGGTTCGACCAAGCGAATGACCGCTCGCCAACGCATCGCCGTCTATCCCGGCACGTTCGATCCGATCACCAACGGCCACATCGACCTGGTGAACCGCGCCGCGCCGTTGTTCGAGAAGATCGTGCTGGGCGTGGCGCAGAGCCAGGCCAAGGGCCCGAACCTGCCGCTGGAACTGCGCGTGCGCCTGGCCCAGGAAGCGCTGGCGCACCATGCCAACGTGGAGGTGCACGGCTTCGACACGCTGCTGGCGCATTTCGTGCGCGGCGTCGGTGGCGGCGTGCTGCTGCGCGGACTGCGCGCGGTCAGCGATTTCGAGTACGAATTCCAGATGGCGAGCATGAACCGCCACCTGATCCCGGAAGTCGAGACGCTGTTCCTGACCCCGGCCGAACAGTACGGCTTCATTTCCTCGTCGCTGGTGCGCGAGATCGCGCGGCTTGGCGGCGACATTTCCGGCTTCGTGCCGCCGGCGGTCAACGTCGCGCTGGTCGAACACCGCCGCCGGCGCCTCGCCGAGGGCTGAGGCGCCGCATCTTCTCCCACGAAATCAACCACCCACTTACTGAGGAACCTCGCCATGAAAATCGCAACCCGCCTGCTGCTGGCCGCCTGCCTGGTGCTGCCGTTCGCCGCATGCAGCAAGAAGGAAACCGCCGCGCCGACGGCCGCCGACGTGTCGGTGGCGCTGCCGACCGCCGCCGATGCCGCGTCGTGGAAGGATTACCTGACCTACGTGGTCGAGCACAACAGCGGCAAGATCACCAACCCGCCGTTCGTGTACTTCCTCTCCGGCCGCGCCGCCGACCCGGATTTCGATGGCAAGTACGAGCGTCAGGCCGGTGACATCAAGAACTCGATCGCGCGCGGCGTGCCCGCCGGCAACATGATCGTGTTCGCCGCGCCGGAATCGGCGAAAATGGCCGACATCGTCGTCGATGCGTTCAAGGGCGCGCAGCCGGATACGTTCAAGAACGTGCGCGTGCTGTTCATCGGCGACGCCGCCGACAAGGATCGCGTGACCACGGCGGTGGCGCCGTCGGGCGCGGATTTCGTATTCGTCGAGACGAAGTGACCGTGCATCGTCTTTCCCCTCTCCCCTCATGGGAGAGGGACAGCGCGCGCAGCGCGCACGGAGAGGGGACGGTTGCAGGCGCGAAGCGCGCTTCGCGCACTCTCCCGCGAGGGAAGAGGGGATAATCCGTTCCCATGTCCCTCAAGATCAACGAGCTTTGCGTCAACTGCGACGTCTGCGAGCCGGCCTGCCCGAACAAGGCCATCGCGATGGGCGAGACCATCTACGTGATCGATCCGGCGCGCTGCACCGAATGCATCGGCCATTTCGACGAGCCGCAATGCGTGGTCGTGTGCCCGGTCGAGTGCATCGACCCCGATCCGGCGTATCCTGAAAGCCGCGACGACCTGCTTGGCAAATTGCGCAAGCTGCAAATCGAGCATCCCGAACTCTACGAATCCGAATCCCCACCGGAGCCTTGAACCGATGAAGCCGAGCATGCGTGTGCTGTTGTTGTCCGCGTTGTTGTCCGCCCCGATCTGCGCTGCTTCGACCAGTGCCGTCGCGGCGGCGAACGATTCCTCCGCCGCCACGCATCCGCTGGGCGCGGCGATCGCTTCCGGGCACAAGCTCGCCACCGACGCGGGCCTGGAAATCATCCGCGCAGGCGGCAACGCATTCGACGCGGCGGTCGCGGTGTCCTCGACCCTCGGCGTGGTCGAACCGATTTCCTCCGGTCTCGGCGGCGGCGGGTTCTATCTGCTGCACGACGCGAAAACCGGCAAGGACGTGTTCCTCGATGCGCGCGAGCAATCGCCGGAGTCGGCAACGCCGGACAAGTTCCTCGACAAGGCCGGCAATCTCGATCCGAAGAAATCGCAGGACGGTCCGTGGTCCGCGGGCATTCCCGGCCTGCCGGCGGCGCTGGTCGAAATGGCGACCAAGTACGGAAAGTTGTCGCTGAAGCAGGATTTGCAGCCGGCGATCCGCATCGCCACCGAAGGCTTCCCGATCTACGCGCGGATGGCGTCGGGCTACGCCTCGCGCCGCGCCGAAATGCTGCAATTCCCCGGCACGCGCGAAGTGTACGAACGCCAGCCGATGACCGAAGGCACGCTGTTCAAGCAGCCGGAGCTGGCGCATACGCTGCAGCTTTTCGCCGACAAGGGCTTCGACGGTTTCTATCGCGGCGAAACCGCGCAGAAGCTGATCGCCGGGGTCAAGCAGGCCGGTGGCAAGTGGACGCCGCAGGAACTGGCCGGCTACACCCTGAAGGTGCGCGCGCCGATCGAGTTCAAGTACCACGGCTGGGACATCGTCACCGCGCCGCCGAGTTCGTCCGGCGGCATCGCGCTGGCGTCGATGCTGCAAATGCTCGAGCCCTACGACTTGCACAAGATGGACGAGGCGCATCGCGTGCACTTCATCGTCGAGGCCGAACGCCGCGCGTATCGCGACCGCACCTTCTTCCTCGGCGACCCGGACTTCACCACGATTCCGGAAAAGACGTTGTTGAGCCGCGACTATGCGCAAGGCCTGCGTTCGACCATCAACCCGGACAAGGCCACGCCGAGCGACCAGCTCAGCGGTAATCCGACCCCGCTGGAAGACGACGAGACCACGCACTTCAGCATCATCGACGCCGACGGCAACCGCGTCGCCGCGACCCAGACCGTCAACCTGCTGTACGGCAGCGGCCTGATCCCGAAAGGCACCGGCGTGCTGCTCAACGACGAGATGGACGACTTCGCGCTCAAGCCCGGCACGCCCAATGCGTTCGGCGTGATGGGCTACGCAGCGAACGCGCCGAAGCCGGGCAAGCGCCCGTTGTCGTCGATGACGCCGACCTTCATGGAGTCGAAGGACAAGGTCGCCGTGCTCGGCACGCCCGGCGGTTCGCGCATCATCACGATGGTGCTGCTCGGCATCCTCGGTTACGACGCGGGGCTTTCCGCGCAGCAGGTCGCCGCGTTGCCGCGTTACCACTCGCAATGGCTGCCGGACGTGGTTGAAGCCGAGCCGGACGCGATTTCGCCCGAAGCCGCGCAGCAGTTGACCGCGATGGGGCACAAGCTGGTCGGTGCCGAAGGCAAGGCACTGGGTTCCAGCCATCCGTGGGGCAACCTGCAGACGGTGGAATGGGACAAGACCACCGACACGCTTTCGACCGGCAGCGATCCGCGCAATCCGGTCGGCGCCGGCGCAGTGGAAGCCGCTCGTTAAAAGCCGGGCGCACTGAACCTTGGTCGCAGGCACGGCCGCAGCGCGCACCGTGCCGCGATAATGTGCGCCTCGGCAATGCGGAGGCGCACATGAAGCTTTGGTCGATTCCGTTCATTCTGGTTTCGCTGTCGTTCGCGTCGATGGCACAGGCGGCTGATGGCGCGGCGATCGAGGTCGATCAAGTCGGCTATCTGCCCGCGGCGCACAAGCTCGCGGTTGCGCCAGCCGATGCACCGGATGCGTTCGTCGTCGAAGACGTGCTGACGGGCGAGACGGTTTTCCGCGGCAAACTCGGCATTGCCGCGGAATGGGAACCGGCGCGGCAAAGCGTGCGCCTCGCCGATTTCTCCGCGTTGAAAACGCCCGGCCATTACCGCCTGCATATCGATGGTCTGGCGGATTCGGACGCATTCGTCATCGCGGACGACGCCTACGCCGCGCTCGGCGCCGGCGTGCTCAAAGCCTATTA
Source organism: Lysobacterales bacterium (assembly GCA_015655355.1). GTDB lineage: Bacteria > Pseudomonadota > Gammaproteobacteria > Xanthomonadales > Xanthomonadaceae > Pseudoxanthomonas_A. The sequence goes on along the minus strand of JAATFG010000107.1, from coordinate 19,873 downwards.
TTTCAACCGCGCCAGCACTGCGCTGGATGCGAAGCATGCGGGCATCTACGCGCGCGCCGAAGGCCACCCGGATGACGTGGTGTTCGTGCACGCATCAGCCGCGTCGCCGCAGCGTCCGGAAGGGACGAAGATTTCCGCGCCGAAAGGCTGGTACGACGCCGGGGATTACAACGAGTATTCGGTCAACGCCGCGGTTTCCACCCATCAGTTGCTCGACGCGTACGAAGCCTTCCCGCAGGTATTTGCCGCGCAGAAACTCGATCTGCCCGAAAGCGGCAACGGCGCGCCGGACGTGTTGAACGAGGCATGGTGGAACCTGCAATGGCTGCTGGACATGCAGGATCCGAACGACGACGGCGTCTACCACAAGCTGACTACGCTGAAGTTCTCCGGCTTCGTGATGCCGAGCGAAGACCACGCGCCGCGTTACGTGGTGCAGAAGAGCACGGCGGCCGCGCTCGATTTCGCCGCGGTGATGGCGCAGGCCAGCCGCGTGTACGCGAAATTTGACGGGCAATTTTCCGGCGCATCGCAACGCATGCTCACCGCCGCACAACAGGCGTGGACGTGGGCGCAGCAGCATCCGAATGCAACCTACGAACAGCCGGCGGACGTGCTCACCGGCAAGTACGACGACGCGCATCTCGACGACGAATTCGCCTGGGCCGCCGCCGAGTTGTACCTGGCCACGCACGAGGATGCGTTCTACGACGACTTCATTGCGCGCAAGCAAGCGGCCGGCGTGCCGTCGTGGGAAAACGTCGCCGGTTTCGCGTGGACGTCGCTGGCCGCGCATCGCGATTTGCTGACGCCGCACGCCGACCGCGCGCTGGTCGAACGTCGGGTGGTCGGCGTCGCCGAAGGCCTGCGCCGCGAATGGAAGGATTCCGCGTATGCCGTGGCGATGCAGGAAAAGGATTTCGTCTGGGGCAGCAACGCGACCGCGTTGAACCGCGCGGTGGTATTGGTGCAGGCGTATCGCCTGACGAAAAAGCGCGCTTATCTCGACGCGGCGCAATCGCAACTGGACTACGTGCTCGGGCGCAATCCGCTCGGGCGTTCGTTCGTCACCGGCTTCGGCGCGCGGCCGCCATTGCACATCCACCATCGCGTGTCCGCGGCCGACGGCATCGACGCGCCGGTGCCGGGCTGGCTGGCCGGCGGCGCGAATCCGGGCCAGCAGGATCGTGACAGCGACTGCAAGCGCGCGCCATATCCATCGAACGTGCCGGCGCTGTCGTATCTCGATGCCACTTGCGCGTACGCGAGCAACGAAGTGGCGATCAACTGGAACGCGCCGCTGGTCTACGTGGTCGCTGCGCTGCAGGCGCTGACGCATTGATGATTCCGACACGAGCACCAAGGGAGGCAGGCATGAAACTCTGGTCCATCACCGGCAATTCGCAGAAGCTCGACGGCGGCGCGATGTTCGGCAACGCGCCGAAGGCGATGTGGGAGAAATGGGTAAGGGTCGATGCGTCCAATCGCATCGATCTGGCCTGCCGCGCGCTGCTGGCGACGGGCGTCAACGGCAAGACGGTGTTGTTCGAAACCGGCATTGGCGCGTTCTTCGAGCCGAAGCTGCGCCAGCGCTACGGCGTGGTCGAATCGCACCACGTGCTGCTGGATTCACTGACGCAAGCAGGCTTCGCGCATGAGGACATCGATGCAGTCGTGCTCAGCCACCTGCATTTCGACCACGCCGGCGGCTTGCTCGCGGCATGGCAGGAAGGCAAGGCACCGGAGCTGCTGTTCCCGAACGCGAAATTCATTGTCGGCAAGGCGCACTGGCAACGCGCGCTGCAACCGCATCCACGCGACCGCGCCAGCTTCATTGCCGAATTGCCGGGCCTGCTCGAAGCCAGCGGCCGGCTCGAACTGATCGACGGCGAATACTCGGAAACGCTGGGGAATGCGCTGCGTTTCAGCTACAGCGAAGGCCACACGCCGGGCCTGATGTTGAGCGAAATCGTCGGCGAAAACGGCAGCGGCGGCGTGGTGTTCTGCGCGGATCTGATTCCGGGCAAACCGTGGGTGCACGTGCCGATCACGATGGGCTACGACCGCAATGCCGAATTGCTGATCGACGAGAAGAGGCGGTTCCTCGCCGACAAGCTGGCGCGCGGCGTGCGCCTGTTCTTCACCCACGACAGCGCATGTGCGATGGCGGAGGTGCAGCGCGACGACAAGGGAAAGTTCTCGACCGCGAACGAATGGACGGCGGTCGAAGCGTTCGCGTTGTAGGCGTCGATCACTCCACGCGCGTGCCGAAGATGCGGTCGCCGGCATCGCCGAGGCCGGGCAGGATGTAGCCCTTTTCGTTGAGGCGCCGGTCGATCGCGGCGGTGTAGACCTCGACGTCCGGGTGCGCGGCTTCCAGCGCTTTCAGCCCTTCCGGCGCGGCGACCAGGAAGATGCCCTTGATCCGCCGCGCGCCGGCGCGCTTGAGCATGTCGATGGTTGCGATCAGGGTGCCGCCGGTGGCGAGCATCGGGTCGAGCACCAGCGCGTCGCGCTCGTCGAGGCGGCCGACCAGGCGCTCGAAATACGGCACCGGTTGCAAGGTCTGTTCGTCGCGCTGCAGGCCGACCACGCTGACCTTCGCCGCCGGAATCAGCGCCAGCACGCCGGGCAGCATGCCCAGGCCGGCACGCAGGATCGGCACCAGGGTGATCTTCGCGCCGGCGATGCGCCGCACCTGCACCTCGCCGGCCCAGCCTTGCTGCATGGCCGCTTCGGTTTCCAGGTCCGCGGTGGCCTCGTAGGCGAGCAGGGTGCCTAGTTCGGTGGCCAGTTCGCGGAATTCCTTGGTGCTGAGCGCGGCATTGCGCAGCAGGCCGATCTTGTGCTGCACCAGCGGATGACGGACTTCGACGGTTTTCATGCAGGTAGTTCCCGGTATGCGGCGTTCGCTGCCGATTGTGTCATGGCGTGCCGCGGGCGGAAACGAAAAAACCCGGCATATGCCGGGCTTTTCGTCATGCGGCGGATTTCACGCCGCCTGCGCTTCGCGTTTGCGCGGGCCTTCGCGCAGCGCGCGGCCGACCATCGCGACGAGCAGGTCCAGCTCCGCGTCGTCCATCGCGAAATGCGTGGTGAAGCGCAGCGAGTTCTCGCCGCCATGGATGACGTTGATGCCGTGCATGCGCAGCCATTCCTCGGTCGAATCGGCGCCGTAACACTTGAATTGCGGCGCCAGCTCGCACGAGAACAGCAGGCCGGTGCCTTGCACCCTGGTGATCAGGCCGGGCAGTTCGTTCTTCAGCTTCTCCAGCCTGGCGATGGCCGCGTCGCCCTGCTTGCAAATGTTCGCGCGCAGTTGCGGCGTCAGCGATTGCAGCGTGGCGACGGCGACGTCGAGCGCGCGCGGGTTGGCGGTCATCGTGTTGCCGTACACGCCCTTGCGGTACAGCGCCGCGGTTTCCGCGCTCAGCGCCAGCACCGACAGCGGGAATTGGGCGGCGTTCAGCGCCTTGGAGAACGTCTCCATGTCCGGCGCTTCGAGCCGCTCGTGGCCGGGATAATCGATGAAGCTCAAGGTACCGGTCGCGCGCAGGCCGGCCTGGATCGAATCGACCAGCAGCAGGCTGCCGTGTGCGCGGGTCAGTTCGCGCGCGGCGGCGTAGAAGTCCGCCGGCAGCCTGCGGCCCGGGTCGCCTTCGCCCATCACCGGTTCGAGGAAGATCGCTTCGATGAAGAAACCGTGCGTTTCCGCGTCGGCGAAGGCTTTTTCCAATGCCTCGACGTCGTAGGGAGCGATCGCGATGTGCGCATCTTCATCGCGGTACGAGGCGAGGTGCTGCTGGTAGGTCTTGCGGGTCGAATCCGAATACAGCGCCGGGCGCTCGGTGCGGCCATGGAAGCTGCCTTTCACCACCACGCGCTTGATCGGCTTGCCGGCGTGCTTCGCGCCGGGGTCGGTCATCAGCTTGGCGTTGATGTCGACGATGCGTGCGGCCAGGCCCACGGCTTCGGAACCGGAATTGAGGCACATGAACTTCGCGTATGGGCCGCCCTTGTCGGCGCCGCCGCGGGCGTGGCCGATCTCCTTGCGCAGCGCCGCGTCGAAGCGCAGTTGCGCCAGTGAAGGCGTCATGATGTTGGCCATCGCCTGCGGCTTGGCGAGCGCCTCCATCACGTGCCGGGGGTTGTGGCCGAAACCGACCATGCCGTAGCCGCCGGCGTCGTACAGCACCGCGCCTTTCAGGGTGACGATCCACGGCCCTTGCGCGGCCAGCGCGACGTAGGGCTGCACGGCGTCGTCGGCGTAGAAGTTGACGTAGCCGGACTGCACGCGGTGCATTTGCTCGGCTTCGTCGAGGTCGAGCAGATCGGCGAACTCTTGCTGGATGCGTGCGTATTCGGCGGCGGCCGCATCGATGGCTTCGCCCAGCGCCGGATGCGTCGCGGCGAATTTCCCGATCGTCGCGTCGTCGAGACCGTGGGTCAGGCGCGTGCCCTGATGCGCGCGCAGCGCGGCGAGTTTGGCGGTGACGTGGTGCATGGCATTCCCTCCCGAAAGTGGCCTTCCCGCATTCTTGTGCAGTTTCCGGGCGAATCACAGGTATGATTCGCCCGAATCACGCCAGGTTTCCGTCGGAATGACCAAATCGATCGGCAAAACGACCAATCCGGGCCTGCGCATCAGCATCGCCGACGAGCAACTGCTGGCGGTACTGCGCGAGAACGCGCGTGCCTCGACCGCGGAAATCGCGCGCAAGCTCGGCCTGTCGCGGACCACGGTGCAGAACCGGATCGAGCGGCTCGAACGCGGCGGCGTGATCGGCGGCTACAGCGTGCGCCTGCACGAGGACTACGCGCGCAGCCGCATCCGCGCGCACATCGCCATCACCGTGCGCCCGAAGCAGATGGCTGCGGTGGTCAAGGCGCTGAAGGCGATGCGCGAAGTGCAGGTGCTGTATTCGGTCAGCGGCGGCCACGACCTGATCGCGCTCGGCGTGACCGGCGGCGTCGGCGAGATGGACGAATTGACCGACCGCATCGGCCTGATCGACGGCGTCGAGCGCACGACCTCGTCGATCATCCTCTCGACCAAGTTCGAGCGCTGACGGTTTTCCCTCTGCCTCGTGGGAGAGGGCGGGCGTTACTGCAAATCCTTGAGATCGAGATTGCGCAACTTCGGCGCCTTCCATGCCACCGTGCCGACCACGCCGAGGATCGCGCAGCCGCCGACCAACACCGCCGGAATCAGGCCGAGCAGGCGCGCCATCGTGCCGGCGTAGAACGCGCCGAATTCGTTCGACGAACTGACGAAGATGCCGTTGATCGAGGACACGCGCCCGCGCATGTCGTCCGGCGTGACCAACTGCATGATCGTCGTGCGCAGCACCACCGAGATCGCATCGCAGGCGCCATAGGCGAGCAGGATCGCCGCCGACAGCCAGAAGCTGCGCGACAGGCCGAAGGCGATGACGCTCAGGCCGAATCCGGCGACGGCGAACAACAAGGTGCGGCCGGCGTTCTTGCTCAGCGGATGCCGCGCCAGCCACACGCCCATCAGGATCGAGCCCAGCGCGGGCGCGGCGCGCAGGATGCCGAGGCCTTGCGGGCCGTAATGCAGGATGTCGTGGATGAAGGCCGGCAGCATCGCCACCACGCCGCCGAGCAGCACCGAGAACATGTCCAGCGACATCGCCCCGAGCATCACTTGCTGCGAGAACACGAACCGCGCACCTTCGGCGATGCTGGCGAAGATCGGCGCGCTCGGGCCTTCGTGCTTCGGTTCCTCGATGCGCAGCGCGACCAGCGCGACGATGGCGAGCACGGCGAAGCCGCAGGCCACCGCGTACGACAGCGGCGTGCCGCTCCAGCCCACCAGCACGCCGCCCAGCGCCGGGCCGATGACCGTGCTCAGGTCCCAGGTGATGCCGCTGAACGCCGAGCCGCGCGCGTAGTCCTCGCGCGGCAGCACGCGCGCGAATATCGCGTTGTAGGTCGGGTTGAGGAAGCTGCGCGCCGCGCCGGTGAACACGATCGCCGCGTAGATCGGCCAGATGCCGTGCACCGGCAGTTTGCCGGCGGCGACCAGGAGCAGGATCATGGCGGTCAGCAGCAGCGCCGCGCACGCGGCCATGCCGAGCTTGCGCCGCGGCAGGTGGTCGATCAGGTAACCGGCGAACGGCGCGACGCAGACGAAGGGCAGCACTTCGGCCAGGCCGATCAGGCCGAGCGAGAAGGTGTTGCGGGTGATTTCGTAGATGTGCCAACCGACCGTGACCGCGACGATCTGGTAGGACAGGGTGATGGCGACGCGGAACGCGAGCAGGGCGAGGAAGGCAGGCCGGCGCAACAGGTCGAGGCTGCTGCGCGCGACGGCGGCTTCGTTCGATGTTTCGGCGTCTGCGCTCATGCGGTGTGTGCCTCTGCGGTCGTGTTCATGCAAGCGCCGCTTGCGCGGTGTGCTTGACGAAGGCCAGGATCGAGGCCAGGCCGTTGCTGCGCGTCGGCGACAGGTGCTTGGCCAGGCCGATGTCGGCGATGTAGCTGGCTTCGGTGGCGAGGATTTCCTGCGCGCTGCGCCCGGAATACACGCGCAGCGCCAGGTAGATCAGGCCGCTGACGATGGCCGAATCGCTGATCGCGCGGAAGTCGAGCCTGTCCGCGTTGCCTGCGGGCACGATCCACACCAGCGACTGGCAGCCGAGCAGGCGGTGCTCCTCGGTCTTCCATTCTTCGGGAAACGCCGGCAACTTGCGGCCGAGGTCGATCAGGTACTGGTAGCGTTCGGCCCAGTCGGCGAAGAACGCGAACTCGTCGCGGATGGCGTCCTGCGCTTCGGCGGCGGTCGGTTCAAGCGGGAATGTCGTTTCGGTCATCGTGGCTTTCTGCTCGTCATCCCGGCGAAAGCCGGAATCCGGAGCCTTGGGATTCTTGCGATTGTAAAGTCACTGGATGCCGGCTTTCGCCGGCATGACGGCTACGCTCTTTTCCACCTGACGCCTTGCGGCGTGTCTTCGAGCAGGATGCCGGCGTCGGCCAGTTGCTTGCGGATCGCGTCGGCGCAGGCGAAGTCCCTAGCTTTCTTGGCCGCGTCGCGTTCCGCAATCAAGGCCTCGATTTCTTTTTCGGAGACTTGATTGGTTTTTCCGTCCGCGGCTTCGGCGCCTTGCCCGTGCGTCCCGCGCTTGAACCAGGTTTCCGGCGCCTGCTGCAACAGGCCGAGCGCCAGGCCGGCGCCGAGCAGTTGCGATTTCGATGCGCGCTTGTCCCCGGGCGTCGTGGCCTTGCGCGCGTCGCCGGCGATCTGTGCGAGCACGCTCAAGGCCAGCGGCGTGTTGAGGTCGTCGTCGAGTGCGTCCTCGATGGCCTGCGGGATGTCCGCCGCCGCCGCGACGTCGGCCAGGTCGCGCAGCGTGCCGTACAGGCGGTCGAGCGTGCGGATCGATTGCTCGATCAGCGCATCGTTCCAGTCCAGCGGCTGCCGATAGTGCGCGGAAAGCAGCGCGTAGCGCAGCGCTTCGTTCGGATGCTTCTGCAGCAGGTCGTGCACGCGCTCGATGTTGCCCAGCGACTTGCTCATCTTGGCGCCGCCGAAATTGAGCATGCCGTTGTGCAGCCAGAACCGGGCAAAGGTCGCGCCGCCGTGCGCGCATTCGCTCTGCGCGATCTCGTTCTCGTGGTGCGGGAACTGCAGGTCGACGCCGCCGGCGTGGATGTCGATGGTCTTGCCGAGGTGCGCTTCGGCCATCGCCGAGCATTCGATGTGCCAGCCGGGACGGCCGTGGCTCCACGGCGAATCCCAGCCCGGCAAGCCTTCGGTGCTCGGTTTCCACAGCACGAAATCGCCGGCATCGCGCTTGTACGGCGCCACTTCGACGCGCGCGCCGGCGAGCATTTCCTCCGGGTCGCGGCCGGAGAGCTTGCCGTACTCCCTGAAGCTGGCGACCGAGAACAGCACGTGGCCTTCGGCCGCGTACGCGTGGCCGGATTCGATGAGCTGCTGGATCATCGCGATCATTTGCGCGATGTGGCCGGTCGCGGTCGGCTCGATGTTGGCGGCGAATTCGCCGGTGACGCCGAGCCCGGCCATGTCGGCGCGATAGGCGTCGGCGAACTTGTCGGTGATCGCGCCGATCGGCACGTTCTGCTCGCGCGCGGCGGCGTTGATCTTGTCGTCGACGTCGGTGATGTTGCGCGCGTAGCGCAGGTTGCCGAAGCGGCGGCGCAGCAGCGCGGCGAGCACGCCGAACACCACCGGCCCGCGCGCGTTGCCGATGTGCACGTAGTTGTAGACGGTGGGGCCGCACACGTACAGCGTCGGGCGGGCGGGGTCGAGCGGGACGAATTCCTCGACCTTGCGGGTGAGGTTGTTGTGCAGGCGCAGGGGCATCGGCGATTACGGACGGACGGGCTTCATCGAAGCGAGCCTGCCGATTCTACCGGGCCGGGCGCGGGCGTGCTCGCGCCGGCCCCCGGTTCGGTTCGATTCAACTGCGCGCCCCTACACTGCGGCAGCTCCTCTTCGCACGGCTCACGCCACGGACCCATGCCTGCTTCCCGCCGCATCCTGCTCAGCGCCTGCCTGCTCGCCGTCACGGTGGCGTGGTCGATGCCGGGCCTTGCGGCCAATCGCGACAAGGATGCGGCCAGGGAAAAGGAAGCGGCCGACGCGCAGGCGGCGCAGCAGGCCGAAAACGTGCGCGTCGAATACGCGCAGGTGCTCAACGTCAATCCGGTCTACGAGACGGTCAACGCGAGGCGCAGCGAAGTGGTCTGCGACGACGCGCAGCAGACGCCGGCCAAGCCGGCCAAGACGCAGGCCGGTGCCGGGCAGGGCCACGTGGCGAAGTGGTGGGGCGACATCAAGGGCTGGTTCGGCGGCGGCGAAGACCATGCCGAAACCACGCTGGATTCCCATGCCGCCGAGGCCAAGGCGGAGGGGCCGAAGCGCTGCCGCAGCGTGCCGCGGGACGTGCAATTGAGCACGCCGACCGCCTATGACGTCGATTACGTCTACCGTGGCATGAAGTTCCGCGCGCGACTGCCGCAGGACCCGGGCAACCGCCTGCGCATCCGCCTGACCGTGGCGCCCTACGGCGTCGATTCGCAGGCGCTGGACCCGCACGACTGAGCGCCGCATCCTTGCGCGGCCCGCGTCGCCATGCGACCATTGCGCGCATGAAGCAGACCCACGCCTTTTCCAGCAGCGCGCAGATGGCCACCGCCATGACCTCGCGTGCGCGTCGACCGGAACCGCGTCAATTCGCCGGGTGACGGAAGCCGTGTGCTGCCTGCAACGAACCCGGCCCCAACGCCGGGTTTTTTCGTTTTTCCCGCCTGTAAAGTTTCGTCTGCAAGAACCTCGACCAAGGAATCCCGATCCATGCAGCCCGCTTCCATCAAGCACTTCCTCAATACCCAGGACTGGAGCCGCGCCGAGCTCGACGCGCTGCTGGCGCAGGCGCACCGCTACAAGCAGGACAAGCTTGGCGACGCGCTGAAGGGCAAGTCGATCGCGCTGGTGTTCTTCAACCCGTCGATGCGCACCCGCACCAGCTTCGAGTTGGGCGCGTTCCAGCTCGGCGGCCACGCGGTGGTGCTGCAGCCGGGCAAGGACGCGTGGCCGATCGAGTTCCAGCTCGGCACGGTGATGGACGGCGACACCGAGGAGCACATCGCCGAAGTGGCGAAGGTGCTCGGCCGCTACGTCGATCTGATCGGGGTGCGTGCGTTCCCGAAATTCGTCGATTGGCAACATGACCGCGAGGACGTGGTGCTCAAGAGCTTCGCCAGGTATTCGCCGGTGCCGGTGATCAACATGGAGACGATCACCCATCCATGCCAGGAGCTGGCCCACGTGCTGGCCTTGCAGGAACACTTCTGCACCACCGACCTGCGCGGCAAGAAGTACGTGCTGACCTGGACCTACCACCCGAAGCCGCTGAACACCGCCGTCGCCAATTCCGCGCTGACCATCGCCACGCGCATGGGCATGGACGTGACGCTTTTGTGTCCGACCCCGGATTACATCCTCGACGAGCGCTACCTCGGCTGGGCCAAGGACAACGTCGCCGAAAGCGGCGGCAGCTTCGCCATCAGCCACGACATTGAAAGTGCGTATGCCGGTGCCGATGTCGTCTACGCCAAGAGCTGGGGGGCGCTGCCGTACTTCGGCAACTGGGAGCCGGAGAAGCCCATTCGCGACCAGTACAAGCATTTCATGGTCGACGGGCAAAAAATGGCGCTGACCAACAACGGCGTGTTCTCGCACTGCCTGCCGCTGCGCCGCAACGTCAAGGCCAGCGACGCGGTGATGGATTCGCCGCAATGCATCGCCATCGACGAGGCCGAAAACCGCCTGCACGTGCAGAAGGCGATCATGGCCGCGCTCGCAAGACAGTAATCCCCGGCATCCAAACTCAACGCAGGAAAAAACGGAAAACTCCCCCATGTCCAAGCCCAACATCGTCCTCGCCTTCAGCGGCGGCCTCGACACCAGCTTCTGCATCCCGTACCTGCAGGAACGCGGCTACGCCGTGCACACCGTGTTCGCCGACACCGGCGGCGTGGACGCGGAAGAACGCGAATACATCGAAGGCCGCGCGAAGGAACTCGGCGCCGCTTCGCACGTCACCGTCGATGGCGGCCCGGCGATCTGGGAAGGCTTCGTCAAGCCGTTCGTGTGGGCCGGCGAAGGCTACCAGGGCCAGTATCCGCTGCTGGTGTCCGACCGCTACCTGATCGTCGATGCCGCGTTGCAGCGCGCCAAGGAACTGGGCACCAACATCATCGCCCACGGCTGCACCGGCATGGGCAACGACCAGGTCCGCTTCGACCTGGCGATCAAGGCGTCGGGCGACTACAAGATCGTCGCGCCGATCCGCGAAATCCAGAAGGAGCACACCCAGACCCGCGCCTACGAGCAGAAGTACCTCGAAGAACGCGGCTTCGGCGTGCGCGCCAAGCAGAAGAGCTACACGATCAACGAGAACCTGCTCGGCCTGACCATGTCCGGCGGCGAGATCGACAAGTGGGAAATCCCCGGCGAAGGCGCGCGCGGCTGGTGCGCGCCGCGCAGCGCGTGGCCGCTGGAACCGCTGCAGGTGACGCTGACCTTCAAGGATGGCGAAGCGGTCGCGCTCGACGGCAAGCCGCTGGCCGGCGCGCAATTGCTGGCCAGGCTAAACACCATGTTCGCCCCGTACGGCGTCGGCCGCGGCGTCTACACCGGCGACACCGTGATCGGCCTCAAGGGCCGCATCGTGTACGAAGCGCCGGGCCTGATCTCGCTGCTGGCTGCGCACCGCGCGCTGGAAGACGCGGTGCTGACCAAGCAGCAGAACCGCTTCAAGCCGGAACTCGGCCGCAAGTGGGTCGAGCTGGTGTACGAAGGCTTCTTCCACGACCCGCTGAAGACCGACATCGAAGCGTTCCTGAAGTCCTCGCAATCCAAGGTCAACGGCGAGGTGGTGCTGGAAACCCGCGGCGGCCGCGTCGACGCGGTGGCCGTGCGTTCGCCGCACCTGCTCAACGCCAAGGGCGCGACCTACGCGCAATCGGCCGACTGGGGCGTCGAGGAAGCCGAAGGCTTCATCAAGCTGTTCGGCATGAGCAGCACGTTGTGGGCCGAGATCAACAAGTAAGCCACGTCGATGCTCAACGCAACGCTCAAGCACCTCGAAGCGCTGGTGTCGTTCGACACCCGCAACCCGCCGCGCGAAATAGGCACTGGCGGCATCTTCGACTACATCCGCGCGCAGTTGCCGGACTTCGATGTCGAAGTGACCGATCACGGAGCCGGCGCGGTGTCGCTGTTCGCGGTGCGCGGCGAGCCCGGGCGCGTGTTCAACGTGCATCTGGACACGGTGCCGGATTCGCCGGCGTGGAGCGCGAATCCGCATCGACTGCGGGTCACCGAGGACAGGGTCATCGGCCTCGGCGCCTGCGACATCAAGGGCGCCGCCGCCGCGTTGATCGCCGCCGCGCAAGCGGGCAAGGGCGATGCGGCCTTGCTGTTTTCCAGCGACGAGGAAGCCAACGACCCGCGCTGCATCGCCGCGTTCCTGAGGCGCAACCAACGCGAGCGGAGATTCCGCGAAGCGATCATCGCCGAACCGACGCGCGGCGAAGCGGTGCTCGCCCATCGCGGCATCGCCGCGGTGCGCATGGCGTTCAAGGGCCAGGCGGGACATGCGAGCGCGGAAAACGCGCTGCAACTGAGCGCGCTGCACAACGCGATGCGTTGGGGCGTGTCCGCGCTGGATCATGTCGAGGCGCAGAAGCACCTGCGTTTCGGCGGCCTGACCGGCCTGCGCTTCAACATCGGCAAGGTCGAAGGCGGGATCAAGGCCAACATGATCGCGCCCAGCGCCGAAGTGCGTTTCGGTTTCCGCCCGTTGCCCTCGCAGGATGCGGACGAACTGCACGCCACGTTCAAGTCCTTCGCCAATCCCGATGCGCTGGCCGAATACGCGCCGACGTTCTGGGGGCCCTCGCTGCCGTCAGGCGACGTGGCGCGCGCCGAAGAACGCCGTCTGCAGGCGCGCGATCTGGCCGACGAGCTCGGTTTGCCGGTCGGCAATGCGGTCGATTTCTGGACCGAGGCCTCGCTGTTTTCCGCTGCCGGCCTGACCGCGCTGGTCTATGGCCCGGGTGACATCGCCCAGGCGCACAGCGCAGACGAATGGGTCGCGCTGTCGCAACTCGAACACTATGCGCAGAACGTGCGCAACATTTTCGCCTAAGCAGATGCAATGAACATCCAGGCCAACAAACAGACCCGGCAAACCATCGTCAAGCTGCTGACCAACATCGGCAGCGCGAAGGAAATCGACCAGTACCTCAAGCGCTACGCCGAGCTGGACACCAAGCGCTTCGCGGTGGTGAAAGTCGGCGGCGCGATCCTGCGCGACGACATGCAGGCCTTGGTCGATTCGCTGGCGTTCCTGCAGCAGGTCGGCTTGACCCCGATCGTCGTGCATGGCGCCGGCCCGCAGCTGGACGAGGAACTTTCCGCCGCCGGCATCGAGAAGCAGACCGTCGACGGCCTGCGCGTCACCGGCGACGCGGCGCTGGCGATCGTGCGCAAGGTGATGCAGGGCGAAAACCTGCGCCTCGTGTCCGAGCTGCACAAGGCCGGCGTGCACGCGACGTCGATCACCAGCGGCGTGTTCGAGGCGCGGTTCCTCGATCGCGAAAAATACGGGCTGGTCGGCAAGGTCACCCAGGTCGATACGCACGGCATCGACACGGCGATCGGCATCGGCGCGATCCCGGTGATCGCCTCGCTCGGCATCACCCCCGGTGGCCAGTACCTAAACGTCAACGCCGATTGGGCCGCGAACGAACTGGTCAAGACCTTGCAGCCGTACAAGATCGTGTTCCTCACCGGCACCGGTGGTCTGCTCGACCAGAACGGCAAGCTGATCGATTCGATCAACCTCAGCACCGAATACGACGAGCTGCAACATGCGCCGTGGATCAACGGCGGCATGCGCGTCAAGATCGGGCAGATCAAGGAATTGCTCGATGCCTTGCCGCAGGCTTCGTCGGTGTCGATCACCAAGCCGTCGGAATTGGCGAAGGAATTGTTCACCCACAAGGGCAGCGGCACGCTGGTCAAGCGCGGCGAGAAGGTGCTGCGCTTCGCCGATTCGTGGGACGGCATCGACCTCGAACGCATGAAAACGCTGGTCGAATCCAGCTTCGGTCGCAAGCTGGTGCCGGATTATTTCGAGAAGACCAGGCCGTTCCGCGTCTACGTCAGCGAGACCTATCGCGCGGCGATGATCCTCACCCACGAGGAAGGTTTCGCTTATCTCGACAAGTTCGCGGTGCTCGACGAGGCGCAAGGCGAAGGCCTGGGACGCGCGGTGTGGCACGTCGCGCGCGAGGAGAATCCGCAGATGTTCTGGCGTTCGCGCCACAACAACCAGGTCAACATTTTCTATTACAGCGAATCCGACGGCTGCTACAAGCAGGAAAAGTGGAAGCTGTTCTGGTTCGGCATCAGGGATTTCAACGACATCGCCCGCTGCGCGCAACACACCGCGACGCGTCCGGCGAGCTGGGTGGAGTGAGATGAGTGCGACGCCATCGTCGATGCCGTGGAAGACCGTGCCGGTGTTGCGCGGCAGGCACGTCGTGCTGGCGCCACTCGCCCCGGAGCATGCGGATGGCCTGCGCGCGGCGGCGGCCGACGGCGAGTTGTGGGCGCTGCGGTACACCAGCGTGCCCGGCCCGCAGCCCGGCGAAGCGGAGCGCTACATCGACACCGCGCTGGCGCTGCGCACGGCGGGAACGGCGCTGCCGTTCGCGGTGTTCGATGCCGATGGCGCCGTCGTCGGCAGCACGCGGTTCTACAGCATCGACGCCGCCGTGCCGCGCCTGTGCGTCGGCTACACCTGGTATGCGCGGCGCGTGCAGCGCACCGGCCTGAATACCGAGGCCAAGTTGCTGCTGCTGAACCATGCGTTCGAGAGGCTGGGCTGCGAGTCCGTCGCCCTGGAAACCAGCCACGAGAACCTGCGTTCGCAGCAGGCGATCCTGCGCCTTGGCGCAAGGCGCGATGGCGTCCTGCGCGCGAACATGCGCCACCGCGACGGCAGCCTGCGCGATACGCATTCCTTCTCGATCCTGCGCGGCGAATGGCCGGAAGTGAAACTTGGCCTGCTGCGCAAACTGCATTCGCACGAGGCAAACGCATGAGCGACAAGAAAACCATCGGCATCGTCGGCGCGCGCGGCCATACCGGCAGCGAGCTGATCCGCCTGATTGCCGACCACCCGCAATTCGAGCTGGGCTTCGTGTCCTCGCGCGAGCTCGACGGCCATCCGGTCGCCGACCACAACGTCGCTTGCGGTGGCGAATTGCGCTACGAAAACCTGTCGCCGGAAGCGGCAGCGCAAAAGGACGTCGATGCGGTCGTGCTCGCGTTGCCGAACGGCAAGGCCGGCGAGTACGTCGCCGCGATCGACGCGGCGAAAGCGAATCCCGTCGTCGTCGATTTGTCCGCGGATTACCGCTTCGACGATGCGTGGTTCTACGGCTTGCCGGAACTGACCCGCGACAACTACGACGGCCAGAAGCGCATCGGTAATCCGGGTTGTTACGCGACCGCGATGCAACTGGCGATTTCGCCGCTACTGGGCCAGCTCGCCGGCCCGCCGCAGTGCTTCGGCGTCAGCGGCTATTCCGGCGCCGGCACCACGCCGTCGGACCGCAACAATCCGGCGCTGCTGCACGACAACCTGATGCCGTATTCGCTGGCCGACCACATGCACGAGCGCGAAGTGTCGCGCCAGCTCGGCGTGCCGGTCGAATTCATGCCGCACGTCGCGCCGTGGTTCCGCGGCATCACGATGACGGTGAACATCTGGCTGCAACAGCCGGTGAAAGTCGGTGATTTGCGCGCGCTGTACCGCCAGCGTTACGCGAGCGAACCGCTGATCCGCATCAGCGACGATGCGCCATGGGTCAGCCGCATCGCGCACAAGCATGGCGTCGAGATCGGCGGTTTCACCGTCGCGCCGGGCGGCAAGCGCGCCGTGGTCGTGTCCACGCTCGACAACCTGCTGAAAGGCGCGGCGACGCAGGCGATGCAGAACCTCAACCTCGCGTTCGGCTTCGACGAATTGGCGTCGATCCCGCCGGCGGATTTCTTCACGGAGATTTCGGCATGAGCAACCTGCTCTGGCAAAAGCCCGGCGTGGCCGTGGACGAAAAGATCCAGCGCTTCCTCGCCGGCGACGACGTGATCCTCGACCGCGAATTCTTCCTGCACGACATCGCCGCGAGCACCGCGCATGCCGAAGGCCTGAACAACATCGGCATTCTTTCCGCCGATGAACTGGACGGCCTCAAGCGCGAATTGCAAGTGCTGGCCGAGGATTTCCGCACGGGCGGGTTCGTGCTCGACGAACGCTACGAGGACGGCCATTCGGCGATCGAAGCGCGCCTGACCGAGCGTCTCGGCGACGCCGGCCGCAAGATCCACACCGGACGCAGCCGCAACGATCAAATCCTCGTCGCCACGCGCTTGTGGCTGAAGGAGAAGGTCGCACGCGTCGCCGCGTTGTCGAAGGAGATAGCCGAGGTCGCGCTCGATCGTGCGCAGGCCGAGAAGGATTTGCCGATTCCCGGTTACACCCACATCCAGCGTGCCGTGGTGTCGAGCGCCGGCATGTGGTGGGCCGGCTGGGCCGAGGCCTTCATCGACGATGCGATTCGCGCGCAAGACACGCTCAAGTTGATCGACGCCAATCCGCTCGGCACCGCCGCCGGTTACGGCGTGAATCTGAAGCTCGACCGCGAACACACCACGCGGGCGCTGCACTTCGCGCGGATGCAGGTATCGCCGATCTACGCGCAGCTGTCGCGCGGCAAGTTCGAGCTGGCCGCGTTGGAAGCGCTCGGTTCGGCGACGCTCGACTTGCGCCGCGTCGCATGGGACCTGTCGCTGTTCACCAGCGGCGAATTCGCTTTCGTCGCGCTGCCGGCGCAGTACACCACCGGCAGCAGCATCATGCCGAACAAGCGCAACCCGGACGTGATCGAACTGATGCGCGCCACGCATGCGAGCGTCGCGGCGGCGCGCACCGAGATCGAACAACTGCTGTCATTGCCGTCCGGTTACCACCGCGATCTGCAGGCGAGCAAGGGCGCGATCTTCCACGGCTTCGGCCGCGGCCTGTCCGCGCTGGAATTGTTGCAGGCGCTGTTCGCCAACCTCGAATGGCGCGAGGAAAAATTGCGCGCGGCGATCGACAACGGCATGTACGCCACCGACGTCGCGGTCGAAGCGGCGCTGGCCGGCGTGCCGTTCCGCGAGGCGTACAAGGCCGCCGCGGAAAGCGCGAACACGGCCGGTGTCGGCCGCACGCCGGAGGGCAGCCTGGCCGCGCGCGTGTCGCCCGGCGCGGCGGCGGATTTGCGCCTCGACGAATTGCATGCGCGCTGGCACGCGCTGCCCACTTTCTGACGGAATCCGCGCAATGAGCCACGCCGCCTTCGCCGAACAGACCTTGCCGCAATGGAAGCGCGCGGTATTGAAGGTCGGCAGCAGCCTGCTGGCCGAAGCCGACGGGCTTTCGCCGAAGCACGCGCTCGGCCTGGCCCAATTCGTTGCGGCAAGCCTCGGTGCCGGGCGCGAAGTGGTGATCGTGTCCTCGGGGGCGGTCGCCGCCGGGCGCGGCGTGCTGCATCGGAGCAGCAGCGGCCACAACCTCGCGGAAAAACAGGCATTGGCCGCGCTGGGACAGGCGCAGCTGATCGCGCTGTGGCAACGCTTCTTCGAGCGCCCCGTCGCGCAGGTGCTGCTCACCCACGACGACCTGCGCAACCGCCGCCGCTATCTCAACGCGCGCGCCACGCTGGGCGAACTGCTGCAACTCGGCGCGATCCCGGTGGTCAACGAGAACGACACGGTCTCGGTCGATGAGCTGAAGCTCGGCGACAACGACAACCTCGCCGCGATCGTCGCCGCCTTGGTCGATGCCGACGCCTTGTTCATCGCCAGCGACATCGACGGTTTCTACACCGCCAACCCGCGCACCAGCGCCGAGAACGCGCATCCCATCGACGAAGTGGAAGCGCTGACGCCTGAATTCTTCGCGATGGCCGGCGGCAGCGGCAGCAGCATCGGCACCGGCGGCATGCGCACCAAATTGGAAGCGGCGGCGAAAGCCGGCGCGGCCGGGATCGAAACGTATCTGTTCAACGGCACGCATGCGGCGACGGTGCAGCAACTCGCGCGGGGCAAGTTGCATGGCACGCGATTCCGCGCCGCGCAGAACCGCATGGCCGCGCGCAAATACTGGCTGCGCAATGCACCGGTCGAGGCGGGGCTGATCCTGGTCGATGCCGGCGCGGCGCAGGCGATGCGCGACAAGGGCGCGTCGCTGCTGCCCGGCGGGGTCAGCGGTGCCGAGGGCGATTTCCGTCGCGGCGACATGATCGAAGTGGCGCTGCGCGGCGACGCGGGCACGCAACTGGTCGCGCGCGGCATCTGCCAGTATTCGGCCGCCGACGTGCGCCGCATCGCGAAGAAGCATTCGCGCGACATCGACGCGATTCTCGGCTACAACTACGGCGAGAACGTGATCCACCGCGACGATCTGGTGATCCTATGAGCGACATCGAAACCCTGGCGCTGGCCTGCCGCGATGCGGCGCAGGCAGTGGCGCAGCTGACCACGCAGCGGAAGAACGCGTTGCTCGAAGCGATGGCGCAAGCCTTGCTCGACGACGAACAGGCGATTCTCGCCGCGAACGCGCAGGACATCGAGGCCGCGCGGGCCAAGGGCATCGGCAGCGCGATGCTCGACCGCCTGAGGCTCGACGCAAAGCGCCTGGCCGGCATCGCCGACGCATTGCGCGAAGTGGCCGCGTTGCCCGATCCGGTCGGCCTGGTCACGCGCGAGGAGACGCGCCCGAATGGCATCGTCGTGCAGCGCGTGCGCGTGCCGCTGGGCATGATCGCGATGATCTACGAGGCGCGGCCGAACGTCACCGCCGACGCCGCGGCGCTGTGCCTGAAGGCCGGCAACGGGGTGATCCTGCGTGGCGGCAGCGAGGCGATCCACTCGAACACGGCCATCGCCGCATCGCTCAAGCGCGCATTGCGCGAAGCCGGCGTGCCGGATGCCGCGCTCACGCTGGTCGAGGATTTGCGCCGCGAGACGATGCTGGAACTGCTGCAACTCACCGACATCGTCGACCTGGCCATCCCGCGTGGCGGCGAGGGCCTGATCCGCTTCGTCGCCGAGCATGCGCGGGTGCCGGTGATCAAGCACTACAAGGGCGTGTGCCACCAATACGTCGATGCGGGCGCGGATGTGCAGGTCGCGTTGGCGCTGCTGCTCGACGGCAAGGTTTCGCGGCCGAGTGCGTGCAACGCGCTGGAAACGCTGTTGGTGCATGCGGCCATTGCCGCGGAATTCCTGCCGAAGGCGGCGGAGTTGATGCGTGCGCGCGGCGTCGAATTGCGCGGCGACGAACGCGCCAACGAATTCCTGCACGCGACGCCGGCGACCGAGGACGATTACGCCGCCGAATTCCTCGATCTGGTGATCGCGGTGCGCGTGGTCGATTCGCTCGACGAAGCCATCGCCCACATCCGCAAGTACGGCAGCGACCACACCGAAGTGATCGTGACCCGCGACGAGGCGAACGCGGCGAAGTTCATCGAATCGCTGCGCAGCGCGGTGATCATGGTCAACGCCTCGTCGCGCTTTTCCGATGGCGGCGAACTCGGCCTCGGCGCGGAAATCGGCATTTCCACCACGCGCCTGCATTCCTACGGGCCGATGGGGCTGGAAGCGCTTACCGTCGAGCGCTTCGTCGTGCGCGGCGCGGGGCAGACGCGCAACCTGAAACTGGCATGAGCCCAGCCTTCCGCCGCGCGAGGCGGTACGCGGCACCAATGAAAAACCCGCCTTGCGGCGGGTTTTCATGATTTTGGTGGAGCCAGGGAGGATCGAACTCCCGACCTCGTCATTGCGAACGACGCGCTCTCCCAGCTGAGCTATGGCCCCAAAATCCGGGAACCATCTTCGCGATGACCCAAAGGGCCTGCGAAGCGAGGCGCGTATTCTAACCAGCCGGCGCGGGAATTGCCAAGTGTTCGATTCAGCCGGCAAGCAACGGTGCCAGTACCGGTTCGAGCTGCGCGCGGCGCCAGCCGGCCAGGGCGGCCGGCCACGCGCGATCGCCACCGGGGCGGTGGCTGTCCATCAAGGCTTCCAGCCAGCGCCGCGAGGCGAGCACGCCATCGGGCAGGTGCAGTTCGGCGGACTTGGTGGCGACGGCGTCCTGCAGTTTCTTCAGCTTCGCCTTGTCGGCATTGTCGGCGGCCATGGCCTGCGGCATCGCCGTTTCGTCGGCCTGTGGCGTGTTCAGAGCGCGCCACAGCGGTT
>JAATFG010000124.1 GCA_015655355.1 Lysobacterales bacterium | reverse complement strand
GGCTGGAATTGAGCCTGGAATAAGCCTTCGGGTGCAGCGGCAATTTGCACGTAGTTCGATGTGCGGAGCGGGTTGTGCTGAATGATGTGCCGCGAAGCGACATCGGCTTGAATGAATTGTCAGGCCGCACCAGTGCCGCCGCACGGACTCGCCCTACGGTACTCGGGATTTTCCTGACTTCGTTGCTGCCGCTCGTGCCGTGGGATTCGGTGTGGGTTCGCCGATCTTCCGGAGCGTGTTGCGATCCGTGTGACGGAACGGCTCCACCTGGCCTGGAATGATCAATAGGGTTTCCTGCTCGTAGGACCACGTTCCATCGGGGTTGATTGAAATCGTGACGGTATAGCTCTGTGTCCTGAACGCGTATTCCAAAAAGGGATTTGACAAGATCCCATTGGTCTCGGATCCACGCACTGCCTGGAGACGAAACGATTTTGCATCTGCTGCAGCACGGCCGAATGCCATCGCCGCTTGCCCGCGCGGTATCGAAAGCGTCTGGATCACGGTGCCCGTCGCGGGCTCCCATAGCCAATGGCCAACCTGATCGTGAAATGTCTCGACGTCATCAGGCTTGACGATCCGCGTGTGGTAGCGCAATCCGTAGAACAATTGTGGCCCATTGGTCTGTGCGTCGATTGGCTGTAATTCGATGTGCTCGAGGTAAGCCTGTTTTTCGGGGCCATCAGGCTTCGGGTTGACATCGAGACCGCGCGTGCCGGTCCAGATGCCCGCCATTCCGGTGAGCGGCCCCAGATTGGCGAGCGTGTTGGCGTCCGGTTCGGGTTCCGTGTAGATGTCTTTCGGGAAGTCTGTCATGGCGATCCGCAGGCTTAATGCTCGAGTTGGGCCGTGCCGCGAAGCGGGTTCGGCTTGAATGAATTGTTAGGCGGCAGCTCGGGTAACAAACTCATAGATTGCCTCCTCCAAATCCGGGGATCCGGCCTTGATGCGCGCCAAGTAAAACCCAGAGAATTGCTCGTGAGCCATGATCTCTTGAATCTTGGCTGATGATTGAGTGTAGAAGAAATCGTTGGCGGCCGAAGTCTGCGGCGAAGTGTTGTTGGGGATGTAGCTCTTTGCGCGAACCAAGCAATGCTTAGCTAGCCTAACAACGTCCTTTGCGGCCACAGGCCTCACGATCTCCGACGGCACTCGAACTGTCCCATCTGTAAGAATTTCCGTATACATGGATGGCTCGCGACCGCGACGAAGGTCACTGATCAGCTCCATTGCTGCCTCTATCGCTTCTGACAGATTCTTCTTTTCGGTGAGATGCAGCGATGGGCCAAAGGCGGAAATAATCTTTGATTTGTGATTTAGGAGCTTGTTCCGAACCGCTTTGGTGATCCTTTGATCATCGAGATTCCTTCCGGCCGCATTAAATGCAATTGCAGCCTTACCGGTCTCCTCAATAGAGGTAACGGCAAGAAAGTAAGCGCGAGCATGATGCTTGGATAATAGAAGACTGCTTGCCTCTTGGAGAAGAGCGTCGGCATTGGCGAGCGCCGCTTCAGAAAGCTTTATAAGTGCTTCCGCGCTGAGATCTTTCATCTGCCGCCTAACGCCTACTAGTACCCGAAGCCGGATGATAGCCAATTATCAGCAGAAAACCGCCTGATAATCAGTCGTCGATCAGGGGCATGCAACAAAAAAGCGGCCGAAGGCCGCTTTCCCGTGAGACATAAAGAGCAGGGCGCTCAGCCCTTGCTTACCGCATACACCGCCTTGGCGACGTGCTCGACGTTGCTGCTGCGCAGTGCGGCGACGCAGATGCGGCCGGTGTTGACCGCGTACACGCCGAACTCGCTGGCGAGGCGTTCGACTTGTGCCGCGCTCAGGCCGGAGTACGAGAACATGCCGGCCTGGTGCTGGATGAAGCCGTATTCCGGCGCGCCGAGTTCGGCCAGTTTCTGCACCAGTGCGCCGCGCATCGTGTGGATGCGCTCGCGCATGCCGCCCAGTTCCTTCAACCACAGCGCGCGCAATTCGTCCGAGGCGAGCACGCCGCTGACCAGCGTCGCGCCATGGGTCGGGTTGTTCGAGTAGGTGGCGCGGATGACGCGCTTGATCTGCGAGTTGACGCGCTTGGCTTCGTCCTTGTCGGCGGTGACGACGCTGACCGCGCCGACGCGTTCGCCGTACAGTGAGAAGCTCTTGGAATACGACGAGGCGACCACGTACGCGGTCACGCCGACTTCGCCGAACAGGCGCACGGCGAAGGCATCGCTTTCAGCGTCCTTGTCGAAACCCTGGTAGGCGATGTCGATGAACGGCACCAGGCCGCGCTCCTTGCACAGTTCGGCGACCTGCTTCCACTGGTCCTTGTCCAGGTCCACGCCGGTCGGGTTGTGGCAGCAGGCGTGCAGCAGCACGACGCTCGCCGGTTCGAGCTTGCCGAGGTCTTCGAGCATGCCGGCGAAATCAAGGCCATGGCTCGGCGCGTCGTAATAGCGGTAATCGACGATCTCGAAACCGGCGGCGCCGAAGATGGCGCGGTGGTTTTCCCAGCTCGGCGCGCTGATCGCGATCTTCGCGAACGGCAGTTGCGCCTTGAGCAGGTCCGCGCCGACGCGCAGCGCGCCGGAGCCGCCAAGGGTCTGCGCGGTGGTCACCCGTCCCGCGGCGAGCAGTTCCGAATCCGCGCCGAACAGCAGCTTCTGCGTCGCCGCGTTGTAGCTGGGCAGGCCGTCGATCGGCAAATACGGGCGTGGGCGCACGTTCTGCAGCAGCGAGGTTTCGATGGCTTTCACCGATTCCAGCACCGGGATCTTGCCGCTGTCGTCGCAATAGATGCCGACGCCGAGGTTGGCTTTGAACGGGCGCTCGTCCTTGTTGAAGACATCGGTGATGCCGAGGATGGGATCGCCGGGAACCAGCGGGACATGGGCAAAGACGGAAGCGGACACGGTGTGGGCTCGACTGGAAGAAGAAGGGATCGCCCGCACGCGGCAGGCAGCGCGAGTTTAACAGCCGGCGCGGCTATACTCCAACGATAGTAATGTTCCGGCGTCTGTCGCAGCCCTTGAAAATCAATGGCTTGGCGTCGGAATTCGACCTCAGACCCAATCCGTCGCCGCGCAGGCGCGGCCACCCGAACAACCAATCGAATGCGCCTTTCCACGATCAAGCTGTCCGGCTTCAAGTCCTTCGTCGATCCGACCACCTTGCATCTGCCGACCAATCTCACCGGCGTGGTCGGGCCAAACGGCTGCGGCAAGTCCAACGTCATCGACGCGGTGCGCTGGGTGATGGGCGAAAGCTCGGCCTCGCGCCTGCGCGGCGATTCGATCACCGACGTGATCTTTTCCGGTTCCAGCGCGCGCAAGCCGGTGTCGATGGCCCAGGTCGAGCTGATCTTCGACAATGCCGACCACGCCATCGCCGG
The DNA here is from genome assembly GCA_015655355.1 of Lysobacterales bacterium. Lineage (GTDB taxonomy): Bacteria > Pseudomonadota > Gammaproteobacteria > Xanthomonadales > Xanthomonadaceae > Pseudoxanthomonas_A. The sequence goes on along the minus strand of JAATFG010000124.1, from coordinate 9,500 downwards.
CGAGTTCGCCGCGTTCAACGAAATCTCGGTCAAGCGCACCGTGTCGCGCGACGGCCAGAGCCAGTACTACCTCAACGGCACCAAGTGCCGCCGCCGCGACATCACCGACCTGTTCCTCGGCACCGGCCTCGGCCCGCGCAGCTATTCGATCATCGAGCAGGGCATGATCTCGCAGATCGTCGAAGCGCGGCCGGAAGAACTGCGCGTGTTCCTCGAAGAAGCCGCCGGCATCTCCAAGTACAAGGAACGCCGCAAGGAAACCGAAACCCGCATCCGCCACACCCGCGAGAACCTCGACCGCCTGAACGACCTGCGCGAGGAAATCGCCAAGCAGCTCGAACACCTGAAGCGCCAGGCCAAGCAGGCCGAGCAATACCAGGCCTTGCAGGAAGAGCGCCGGATCAAGCACGCCGAATGGAAAGCGCTGGAATTCCGCGGTCTCGACGGTCGGCTTTCGGGCTTGCGCGAAGCGCTGGCGGTCGAGGAAACCAAGCTGCAGCAACTGATCGCCGAGCAGCGCGAAGCCGAAGCGAAGATCGAACTGGGCCGCGAAACCCGCGAAACCGCGAGCGACGAACTCAACAAGGCGCAGGCCGAGGTCTACCAGGTCGGCAGCACGCTGGCGCGGATCGAGCAGCAGATCCAGCACCAGCGCGAATTGGGCGCAAGCCTGCTCAAGGCGCGCGACGAGGCGCAGGCGGCGCTGGCCGAACTCGGCACGCACATCGACGACGACGCGACCCGGCTCGAAGTGCTGCGCGAAACGGTGGATGACGCCACCCCGCGCCTGGAACAACTGCAACTCGACGACGAAGCCAAGCGCGAAGCGCTGGCCGATGCCGAAGCGAAGCTGGCCGACTGGCAGCAGCACTGGGAAACGCATTCGCGCAACACCGCCGAAGCCTCGCGCGCCGCCGAAGTCGAGCGCACCCGCGTCGACTACCTCGACAAGCAGTCCTTCGAGGCCGACCGTCGCCGCGAAGCACTGCACAACGAGCGCCAATCGCTCGATCTCGATGCGCTGCACGCAGCCTTCGCCGACGCGCACGAAAAGCACGAAACGCAAAAAGCCTCGCTCGACGGTTTGGGCGAGCAGGTCGAGGAACGCAAGGCCGCCGTCACCGAATTGCAGGACGCGCAGCGTGCCGCGCAGGCCGAACTGGCCGAAGTGCGCAAGCAGGCGCAGGCCGCGCGCGGCCGCCTGTCCTCGCTGGAAACGCTGCAACAGGCGGCGCTGGGACAGGAGCAGGGCGCGGCGGTCGCGTGGTTGAAGGCGCGCGGCCTGGACGACGCCAGGCGCGTCGGCGAATCGCTGACGGTCGAGGCCGGCTGGGAAAACGCGGTCGAATCCGCGCTCGGCCAGTTGATCGAAGGCGTGCTGATCGAAGCCCCGGAAGCGCTGGTCGATGCGCTCGGCGAACTCGGCGAAGGCCGCATCGCGCTGGTCGCTTCGGATGAAGAACAGCTCGACGTCGCACCGACCTCGCTCGCCGCGAAGGTGCAGGGTCCGGCGGCGATCCGTCGGCTGCTTGCGCGCCTGCACATCGCCGAAAACCTGGGCGACGCGAAGCGCTTGCAGGCTTCGTTGCCGGAAGGCGATTCGGTCATCACCCAAACCGGCGAGCGCCTCGGCGCCGGCTGGGTGCGCGTGCTGCGCAGCGGCGCGGCCAAGCAGGGTGCGCTGCTGCGCGAGAAGGAAATCCAGTCGCTGCGCGCGGACATCGAGAACCTGCAGCAGCGCGAAGCCGAACTCGACCGCCACATCGCCGCCGCGCGCGACAGGCTGCTCGCCGCCGAACAGCAGCGCGAGGACGCGCAGCGCGCGCTGTATCTGGCGCACCGTTCGGTCAGCGAACTCGCCGGCCAGTTGCAGAGCCAGCAGGGCCGCGTCGATGCCGCGCGCAACCGCATCGACCGCATCGACGGCGAATTGCGGCAATTGCTGGAAACCCTGGAAACCAGCCGCGATGCAGCCAGCGAATCACGCGCGAAGCTCGAACAACACGTCGGGTTGATGGCCGAGCACGAGCAGACGCGCCAGCAACTCGAAGCCGAACGTCGCCAGCACATCGAAGCGCGCGACCAGTTGCGCGATGCTTCGCGGGTTGCGCGCGAGCAGGCGCATGCGCTGGCGCTGACGCTGGAATCGCAGCGCGCGCAGATCGTCGCGCTGGAACAGGCGCTGCAGCGCATGGGCAGCCAGCGCGGGCAACTGGATTCGCGCCTGGGCGAACTGGCTGCGCAATTGTCCACCGGCGATTCGCCGGTGCAATCGCTGGAAGCCGAGCGCCAGGCCGCGCTGGAACACCGCGTCGGCGCCGACCGCAAGCTGGCCGAAGCGCGCGCGGCGCTGGAAGGCCTCGACAACGAACTGCGCCAGCACGAACAGACCCGCCAGCAACGCGAAGCGCAATCGACCCAGCAGCGCGAGCGCATTTCGCAGCGCATGCTCGACCAGCAGGCGCTGGTGCTGAAGTCGGCGACCTTGCAGGAAGAAGTGGCCAAGTCCGGCCTCGCGCTGGACGAGGTGATCGCCACGCTGCCGGAAATCGCGTCGCTGTCCGAATGGGAAAACGCGGTGTCGAACATCGACGGCAGGATGCGCCGGCTCGAACCGGTCAACCTCGCCGCGATCCACGAATACGGCGAAGCCTCGCAGCGCAGCGAATACCTCGAAGCGCAGAACACCGACCTCACCACCGCGCTGGAAACCCTGGAAGACGCGATCCGCAAGATCGACCGCGAAACCCGCGGCCGTTTCAAGGACACCTTCGACCGGGTCAATTCCAGCGTGCAGGCGTTGTATCCGCGCCTGTTCGGCGGCGGCCACGCCTATCTCGAATTGACCGGCGAGGATTTGCTCGACACCGGGGTGACGATCATGGCGCGCCCGCCGGGCAAGCGCGTGTCGAACATCACCCTGCTGTCCGGCGGCGAAAAGGCGATGACCGCGGTCGCGCTGGTGTTCGCGATCTTCCAGCTCAACCCGGCGCCGTTCTGCCTGCTCGACGAAGTCGACGCGCCGCTGGACGAGGCCAACGTCGGCCGCCTCGCCGCGATGGTCAAGGAGATGTCCGAGAAGGTGCAGTTCCTGTTCGTCACCCACAACAAGTCGACGATGGAAGTCGCGCACCAGCTTTCCGGCGTGACCATGCGCGAGCCGGGCGTGTCGCGCCTCGTGTCCGTCGACCTCGCCGAAGCCGCGCGCCTGGCCGGCGCCGCGTAAAAGGAGAACGCACGTGTCCGAAATGATGGTGTTGCGCGTCGGCATCGCGATTGCCGGCTTGTTCCTGATCGCGGCGATCTTCTTCATCGGCAAGCCGAAGAAGCCGGAGCAGGGCCGGCGCATCGAGCGCGAGGACGAGGCGCCGCGCACGCGCATCGAGCCGAACGTCGGCGACGCCGCGCCTGACGCGGGCGGCGACGAGGCCAACTTCAGCCAGCCCGAGCTCGGCCTCGAAGGCGGCAACGAGCTCGGCAAGCGCGCGAGCGAGGATTTCGACAAGATCGTGTCGCTGTACGTCGCCGCCCGCGCCGGCAGCATGCTGCGCGGCGAGGACATCGTGGTCGCCGCGGAAAAGACCGGGCTGGTGTTCGGGCACATGAACGTGTTCCACCGCCTGCTCGACAAGCATCCCGAGCAAGGCCCGGTGTTCAGCATGGCGAACATCCTGCAGCCGGGCAGTTTCGACATGACCCGCATCCGCGAGCTGGAAACGCCGGCGATCGCGTTCTTCCTGACCTTGCCGGCGCCGATCGCCGCGCTGGAAGCGTGGGACACGATGCTGCCGACGGTGCAGCGCATGGGCGAGCTGCTCGACGGCGTGGTCCTCGACAATTCGCGCAGCGCGCTGGGCCGCCAGCGCATCGCCTCGATCCGCGACGAACTGCGCGCCTACGACCGCCAGCGCGAAGCACCGCCGCTGACCAGGCCGACGAAGTGGTGATGGCGAAAAAGGCCCGGCATTCGCCGGGTTTTTTCTTGTGGCGAAGGTAAAATCGCGGCATGGACCTGTTCACCACGCCAGTCGCCCGTGCCGCCGAGTTGCGCCAGCAACTCAACCACCACGCGCATCGCTATTACGTGCTGGATGCGCCGGAAATCCCGGATGCCGAGTACGACAAGCTGTTCGCCGAATTGCAGGCCATCGAGGCCGCGCACCCGGAACTGCTGACGCCGGATTCGCCGACGCAGCGCGTGATCGGCAAGGTGCTCGATGGCCTCGTGCCGGTGCGCCACGCGCTGCCGATGCTCTCGATCAAGACCGAAACCGATTACGGCGAGGGTGGCGCGATCGCTTTCGACCAGCGCGTGCGCAATGCGCTGGAACTGCCCGATGACGCGCCGCCGGTCGAATACTGCTGCGAGCTGAAGTTCGACGGCCTTGCGATCAACCTGCGCTACGAGCGCGGCGTGCTGGTGCAGGCGACCACGCGCGGCGACGGCGAAACCGGCGAGGACGTGACCCAGAACATCCGCACCATCGGCCAGATTCCGCTCAAGCTGTTTGGCGATGCGCCGCCGCTGATCGAGGTTCGCGGCGAGTGCTACATGCGCCGCGACGATTTCGAGAAGCTCAACGCGCGCCAGCGCGCATTCGGCGAAAAGACCTTCATCAATCCGCGCAACACCGCCGCCGGCGCGATCCGCCAGCTCGACCCGAAAGGCATGCGCGGCAAGAGGCTGAGTTTCTTCGCCTACGGTCTCGGCGTGTTCGAGGACTGGCGGCAGCCGGCCACGCACAGCGCCACGCTCGATGCGCTGGCCGCGTTCGGCGTGCCGGTGGCGAAGCAGCGCGCCATCGTGCGCGGTGCGCAAGGCTTGATCGGTTTCCACCGCGACATCGCCGAAAAACGCGATGCGCTGCCGTTCGACATCGATGGCGTGGTGTACAAGGTCAATTCGATCGCGCTGCAAAAGCAGCTCGGTTTCGTCACCCGCGAGCCGCGCTGGGCGGTGGCGCACAAATATCCGGCGCAGGAACAGGTCACCCGGCTCAACGGCATCGAAGTGCAGGTCGGCCGCACCGGCAAGCTGACGCCGGTGGCGAAATTGGAGCCGGTCTTCGTCGGCGGCACCACCGTCAGCAACGCGACGTTGCACAACCTGTTTGAACTGCGGCGCAAGGGCGTGCGCATCGGCGACGAAGTGATCGTGCGCCGCGCCGGCGACGTGATTCCGGAAGTGGTCGGGCGCGTGCCCGGCTCCTGGAACGGCACGACGCGCGCGGGCTACGTGCACAATTTCCTGATGCCGAAACAGTGCCCGGTGTGCGGCAGCGACGTGGTGCGCGAGAAGGGCGACCGCGAATACCGTTGCACCGGCGGCCTGTTCTGCGCGGCGCAACGCAAGCAGGCGCTGCTGCATTTCGCTTCGCGCAAGGCGATGGACATCGAAGGCCTCGGCGACAAGCTGGTCGACCAGCTTGTCGACGCCGATCTGGTCAAGCATCTGCCGGACGTGTACGCGCTGGGCGTGCAGCAGTTCGCGGCGCTGGAGCGCATGGCCGAAAAGAGCGCGCAAAATCTCGTCGCCGCGCTCGAAGCCAGCAAGGACGCGACCTTGCCGCGGTTCCTGTTCGCGCTTGGTATCCGCCAGGTCGGCGAGGCGACGGCGAAGGACCTGGTCAAATATTTCGGTGCGCTGGAGCGCATCATGCAGGCCAGCGAGGAGCAGTTGCTCGAAGTCGACGACATTGGCCCGATCGTGGCGCGCAGCATTCATACGTTCTTCGCCCAGCCGCACAACCGCGAAGTGATCGCGCAACTGCGCGCCGCAGGCATCCATTGGCCGGAGCATGAAGGTGCCGTCGATGCGGGCGACAAGCCGTTGTCCGGCAAGACGGTGGTGCTCACCGGTGGCCTGTCCTCGATGTCGCGCGACGAAGCCGGCGCGAAGCTCGAAGCACTGGGCGCGAAAGTGGCCGGCAGCGTGTCGAAGAAAACCGGCATCGTCGTCGCAGGCGAAGCCGCCGGTTCCAAGCTGGCAAAAGCGCAGGAACTCGGCATCGAAATCTGGGACGAGGCGAAGCTGCTGGAATTCCTCGCGGAGAATACATGAGCCAGTTCCAGTTCACTGGCCACTTCGATGCGCTGCGCCTGCGCGCTTGGCTGAATCGCATGGTTCGCGAGTTTTTCCATGCGCGCAACGTGCTGGAAGTGGAAACGCCGATGATGTCCATCGCCGGCAACACCGATGCGAACATGGCGTCGTTCTCGCTGGAATTTTCCGGCCGCACCGATGGCCAGCCGCGCACGCGCTGGCTGCGCACATCGCCGGAGTTTCCGCTCAAGCGCTTGCTCGCCGCCGGCGTCGGCGATTGCTACGAGCTTGGCCGCGTGTTCCGCGATGGCGAGGCCGGTGGTCGTCACAATCCGGAATTCACGATGCTGGAGTGGTACCGCGTCGGCTGGGACCACATGCGCCTGATCGACGAGACCGCGGCACTGGTGCAGGCGGCGCTGTCGATGGTCGGGCACAGCGCGACGCTGCAGAAGGTTTCGTTCCGCGAACTGTACCTTCGGGAACTAGGCATCGATCCGTTGCGCGCTTCGCTGGAGGAATTGCGCAATGCGGGCGATGGCATTTCCATCGATGCGCATGGGCTGACCCGCGACGACTGGCTCGACCTGCTGATGACGCACAAGCTGCAACCGGATTTCGCGCAGGACGAAATGCTCGCGGTGTACGACTGGCCGGCATCGCAGGGCGCCCTGGCGCGCCTGCGCGATGCCGGCGACGTGCAGGCGGCCGAGCGTTTCGAGCTGTATCTGGGCGGGCTGGAACTGGCCAACGGCTACCACGAATTGAACGATGCGGCCGAGCAGCGCGCGCGCTTCGAGCGCGACCTCGAAATCCGCAAGTCGCGCGGCGACGTATTGCCGCCGCTGGACGAGCGCCTGCTTGCCGCGTTGCCGCGGTTGCCCGATTGCGCCGGCGTCGCGGTCGGCGTGGATCGCCTGCTGATGGCGATGCTGCGCACGCACCGGATCGCCGATGTGCTGGCTTTCGATTTCCTTCATGCTTGAACGCGAAGGGCGTGGCATGATTCGCGCCACCTTCTGGCTGGGAGCAGGGCAATGCGGCAGGTCGGGCTTGGGTGGATCGGAGCGGCATGCGCATTCGTCATGGCGACGGGATTCGTCCCGCTCGCGCATGCGCAGCAGCGGACGGACGCGTCGCCGAATTACACCGGCGGCAATCGCTTCACCTGCGAATCGAACGACGACAAGCGCCACTCCTGCCGCGTCGATACCCGCGGCGGGGTGGTGTTGCTGCACCAGATTTCATCCGCGCAGTGCGTGCGTGGGCGCAGCTGGAACTACGACCGCCAGGGCGTGTGGGTCGACGCCGGTTGCCGCGGCGAATTCCAGACCGGGCGTGGCGACAGCGCGCGGCCGCGCCGGCTGGATGCAGCCAGCAATGCGCAGACGCTGAAGTGCGAGTCGGACAATGATCGCCAGCGCCGCTGCGCGGTCGCGGTGCACCGCAACGCGGTCCTGCAGCAGCAACTGTCGGACACGGCCTGCGTCGAAGGCCGCACCTGGGGCTGGGATCGCGCCGGCATCTGGGTCGATCGCGGCTGCCGCGCGGTGTTCCGCGTGTATTGACGGCAACAAGGCCGACATCGTCGATGGCGTAAACTGCGTGGCATGAACGAGGCCATCGATTACGCATGCTACGACCATGTCCGTCCGCTCAAATGGACCGGCGAGGCCCTGGAACTGCTCGACCAGCGCAAGCTGCCTTTCCACGTCGAATGGGTCCGCTGCACGAGCGGCGACGAAGTCGCCGAGGCGATCCGGCAACTGATCGTGCGCGGTGCGCCGGCGATCGGCATCGCCGCGGCCTGGGGCGTGGTGCTCGCGGCGCGCGGCATCGTCGCCGACAATGGTGCGGAGGCGGCGCGCAAACTCGACGTGGACCTGCAGCGCCTGAATGCCGCGCGCCCGACCGCGGTCAATTTGGCATGGGCGTTGGCGCGGATGCGCGATGCGCTCGAAAATTCCGGCCACGACTGGCGCGGCGCGCTGGAACTGGAAGCGCTCGCGATCGCCGACGAGGACCTCGCCGCGAATCGCAGGATGGGCGAACTCGGCGCGGCCCTGATCGAGGCGAACAGCGGCGTGCTCACGCACTGCAATACCGGTTCGCTGGCGACCGCCGGTTTCGGTACCGCGCTGGGCGTGATCCGCGCCGGCGTCGCGCAAGGGAAAATCACCCGCGTGTTCGCCGACGAAACCCGGCCGTGGCTGCAGGGCGCGCGGCTCACGGTGTGGGAACTGCAGCAGGACGGCATCGACGCGACCCTGATCGCCGATTCGGCCGCCTCGCACCTGATGAAAACCGGCGCGGTGCAATGGGTCGTGGTCGGCGCCGACCGCATCTGCGCCAATGGCGACACCGCGAACAAGATCGGCACGTACCAGCTCGCCATTGCCGCGAAGCACCATGGCCTGAAATTCATGGTCGTCGCGCCGTCTTCGACCGTGGACATGGCGACCGCGTCGGGCGACCTGATCGAAATCGAGGAGCGCGACCCGGCCGAACTGCTCGGCATCGGCGGCGTGCGCACCGTGGCCGAAGGCATCAGGGCGTGGAATCCGGTGTTCGACGTGACGCCAAGCGGGCTGATCGACGCGATCGTCACCGAGCGTGGCGTGATCGGGAATCCGACGCCGGAGAAGATGGAAGCGGCCTTCGGCGGGTGATTCCCGCGTTACGCGGGCCGGCATGGGGATGATGCGCCAAATGTCTGTTTTTCCAGCCGTTTTTTGCGAGGAAAAGCGGGCGGGACAGCGCCTTCCGTGGTAGAATTCGGGGGTCAAAAATCACGTCCCGACACGGAACCTAGATGGCCGATCTCGCCAAGGAAATCATCCCCGTCAACCTCGAAGACGAGATGCGCAGGAGTTACCTCGATTACGCCATGAGCGTGATCGTGGGCCGCGCGCTCCCGGACGTCCGCGACGGGCTGAAGCCCGTGCATCGGCGCGTGCTGTTCGCGATGCACGAACTTGGCGCGCACAGCAACAAGCCGTTCTACAAGTCCGCGCGCATCGTCGGCGACGTGATCGGCAAATACCATCCACACGGCGACAGCGCGGTGTACGACACGCTGGTGCGCATGGCCCAGGATTTCTCGCTGCGCTACATGCTGGTCGACGGCCAGGGCAACTTCGGTTCGATCGACGGCGACGGCGCCGCGGCGATGCGTTACACCGAGTGCCGCCTGGACAAGATCGCCGGCGAACTGCTGGCCGACCTCGACAAGGAAACCGTCGACTTCGTGCCTAACTACGACGGCAAGGAAAAAGAGCCGTCGGTGTTGCCGACCCGCATTCCCAACCTGCTGATCAACGGTTCGTCCGGGATCGCAGTGGGCATGGCGACCAACATTCCGCCGCACAATATTACTGAAGTGATCGACGGCGCCCTGCATGTGCTGCGCAACGCCGATTGCACCATCGATGAGCTGATCGAAATCATCCCGGCGCCG
>JAATFG010000067.1 GCA_015655355.1 Lysobacterales bacterium | reverse complement strand
GGTGGCCCAGCGTCAGATGCGTGTCGGTCGCCTGCGCGATGAACAACGCCGCCAGCGTCATGTAGATGTTGGTGCCGTCGAGGTTGAACGAATAACCGGTCGGCACCACCAGGCCGACGACGGACTTGGCGCAGCCGGCCGCTTCCATCTTTTCCATCAGCGACGGCAGCGCCGATTCGGACGAGGACGTGCCCAGCACCAGCAGCAGTTCGGCCTTCAGGTACGCGATCAGGCGCAGGATCGAAAAGCCGCAGAACTTCGCGACGAGGCCGAGGATCACCAGCACGAACAGCAGCGAAGTGAGATAGAACGATCCGACCAGCCACGCCAGGTTGGCCAGCACCGCGACGCCGTACTTGCCGATGGTGAAGGCGATCGCGCCGAACGCACCAATCGGCGCGGCCTTCATCAGGATCTGCACCAGCTTGAACACCGGCGCGGTCAGCGATTCGAGGAAATCGACGACGGGCTTGCCGCGCTCGCCGACCAGCGCCAGCGAAATCCCGAACAGCACCGCGACCAGCAGCACCTGCAGGATGTTGTCGCCGACGAAGGCGCCGAGCAGCGTGTTCGGGATGATGTCCATGATGAAGCCGGACAGGGTCAGCTCGTGCGACTTGCTGACGAATTCGCTCACCGCCTTCTGGTCGAGGTCGGCGACGTTGACGTGCATGCCCGCACCGGGCTGGACGACATGGGCGACGATCAAACCGACGACCAGCGCCAGCGTCGAGAAGAAGATGAAATAGACCATCGTCTTGACGAACACGCGGCCGACGCTGCTCAGCTGCGGCATGCCGGCGATGCCGGTGACGATGGTCAGGAAGATCACCGGGCCGATGATCATCTTCACCAGCTTGATGAAGCCGTCGCCCAGCGGTTTCAGCGCCACGCCCAATGACGGGTCGAAATGGCCGAGCAACGCGCCGAGCACGATGGCGACGAGCACCATGAAATACAGGTGCCGGTAGATCGGCGTGGACGCGGATGCGGCGGGACGGCTGGGACTGACGGGTTGCATTGTGGCTCCATGAATGGAAATGCCGCACGGCCAAGCCGCGATGGCGGGCAATTTGTACTCTCGTGCCGACACCACGCCGATAACCTATTGGTACTAGTCCCGGCGCAGGCGACACCCTCTAGACTGCCCCGCCATGCAGATCGCGCGCAAATTCCTTCCCGGCCAGCCGGCCCGCCTCGTCACCTTGCTGCTGGTGATCGGCGGCATGCTGCTGGCCGCCGCCGGCGCCGACTGGTGGGGCGAACGCCGTGCATTGGCCGCCGAACAGGCCCAGGTGCGGCGCCAACTGGATTTGTATGCGCAGGCACTGCAACAACGCATCGACCGCTACCGCACCCTGCCGCAGGTGCTGGCACTGGACCCGGAACTGCGCGCCGCGGTGTCCGCGCCGCTGGCGCCGGGACAGCGCGGGGCGCTGGACCTGAAACTGGAACGCGCCAACGACGTCACCCGCTCCTCGACCCTGACCCTGATCGGCCGCGACGGCATCGCCCTGGCCGCCAGCAACTGGCGCGAGGCGGGCAGCAACGTCGGCCAGGACTACGGCTTCCGCCCCTACGTGCAGCAGGCGCTGGCCGAAGGCAGCGGGCGTTTCTACGGGGTCGGCGTGACCACCGGCGAACCCGGTTATTTCCTGTCGCAGGCGATCGCAGACGACAGTGGCCGGCGCATCGGCGTGGTCGTGATCAAGATCGAGCTGGCCGCACTGGAACACCAGTGGCTGCTCACCCCGGACATCGTCCTGGTCAGCGACGCGCACGGCGTGGTGTTCCTCGCCAATCGCGACGAATGGCGCTACCGCAGCCTGCACCCGCTCGATGCCGACGACGCGCGCGAACTGCGCGCCACACGCCAGTACGCCACCCAAACCCTGTCGCCGCTTCAGACCGACCTCGTGCGCGTACTCGGCGCCGACGCGCGCCTGATGCGCATGCAATCGCCGGCCACTGCCCGCCCGCTGCTGTGGCAGGACATCGCCCTCGAGGAAAACCACTGGCGCCTGCATCTGCTGCACGACAGCGCGGCGATCACCGGCGCAGGACGCAGTGCCGCACTGGCGGCCGCCGGCGGTTGGCTGGCGCTGTGCTTCCTGCTGTTGCTGGTGCAGCAGCGCCGGCGCCTGTCCCTGCACCGCCAACGCAGCCGCGCCGAACTGGAAGCGGTGTTGCGCCAGCACGCCGAAGAACTGCGCACCGCCCAGGACGGCATCGTCCAGGCCGCGCAGCAGGCCGACAGCGGGCTTTCGCGCAGCCTCGAGCACCTGCCGCAAGGCGTGGTGGTGATCGACGCGGCGCTGAACCTGGTGGCGTGGAATTCGCGCTACGTCGAACTGTTCCGGCTGCCGCCGGAACTGCTGCGGGTCGGCCGCCCGATCGAGGACATCTACCGCCACAACGCGCGCCGCGGCCTGCTCGGCCCAGGTCCCATCGAAGACGCGATCGAACGCCGCCTCGGCCAGTTGCGCGGCGGCAAGCCGCACATGCGCGAAAGCGAGAAGGACGACGGCACCGTGCTCGAAATCCGCGGCAATCCGCTGCCCGATGGCGGCTTCGTCACCAGCTACGCCGACATCACCAGCTACAAGAACGCCGCGCGCGAACTGCGCTCGCTGGCCGACGCGCTGGAACGCCGCGTGGAGGAACGCACCCGCGACCTGGAAGCGGCCAAGGCCGACGCCGAAGCCGCCAACCGCTACAAGACCCGCTTCGTCGCCTCGGCGGTGCACGACCTGCTGCAACCGCTGAACGCCGCGCGCATGTTCCTGTCCGCGCTGCGCGGCAAGCTCGGCGACGGCGACACGCGCACGATCGTCGATCACGCCGACAACGCGCTGGCCGCGCAGGACGCGATCCTCAACAGCCTGCTCGACATTTCCCGGCTCGAAGCCGGCAGCCTGCACGTGCGCGTCCGCGACTTCGCCCTGGAGCCGCTGCTGGAAGCGCTGGCGCGCGAATTCGGCATCGTCGCCGAAGCGCGCGGCCTGCATCTGCACCACGTGCCGACCCGCGCCGTGGTGCGCAGCGACGAAGCGCTGCTGCGCCGGATCCTGCAGAACTTCCTGTCCAACGCGATCCGCTACACCCCGCGCGGGCGCCTGCTGTTCGGCTGCCGCCGCGACGGCGACGCGCTGCGCATCGAAGTGCACGACCAAGGGCCCGGCATTCCCGAAAGCCTGCAACGCGAAATCTTCGAGGAATTCCGCCGCCTCGACGACGGCGTCGCCCACGACCGCGGCGCCGGCCTCGGCCTGGCCATCGTCGAGCGCATCGGCCGCCTGCTCGGCCATCGCATCGGCCTGCGTTCGCAGCTCGGGCGCGGCAGCGTGTTCTCGGTACGCGTGCCCTATGGCGACGAAGCGGCCGCGCAGGAAATGGAAACGCCCGTCGCGGCACCGGCCGACAACGGCGACGATTCACCGCTGCGCGGGCGCCGCATCTGGTGCATCGACGACGACCCGCGCGTATGCGAAGCCACCCGCGCCCTGCTGCAACGCTGGGACTGCGATGTCGCCTTCGCCTGCGGCGCCGACGAAGCGCTGGCCGCCGCCACGCCCGGCAACGCGCCGGAACTGCTGTTGCTCGACGTGCACCTCGGCGACATCGACGGCCCGGCGCTGTACCCGCAACTGTGCGAACGCTGGCAGGCCAAACCGCCACTGATCCTGGTCACCGCCGAACGCGACGACGCCCTGCGCGCGCTGGCCGCGAACCACGATTGGGGCTTCTTGCCGAAGCCGGTGCGCGCACCGGCGCTGCGCGCGCTGATGAGCCAGATGTTGCTGCGCCGCGCGGATCGGCCATAGGTCTGCGAAGTTTGCGTACTCGGCGCTGCTTGCCTGCTTTCGGCCAATAGCCGCATCAGGGAATTGCTGGTGCATCACATGGATATCGGCCGACCATTCTTTGCCATCATGGAAAGGTCAAGTCCAAACCGAGCCTCCTGGCAAAGGCGAAGGTGGCGAGCATCAGGCCCAGGAGTAATAGCACGAAGACTGCGGCGACCATGCCGCCCGCGCGTAGTACCGCGCGCGCCTCTTTCTCCTTCCCGTTCTTCCCTTGGTCGTAATGCCACTTGACGGCGAAGAACATGCACGTGCCCAACACGAGAACCTTGAACGTAACGAAGACTATTGGAACCCAATCCATCATTTTGAGTATTTCC
>JAATFG010000084.1 GCA_015655355.1 Lysobacterales bacterium | reverse complement strand
CGTCGGCCTGATGGCGCAGGCGGCCGAGGAGTACGGCTCGCACGACAAGACCTTCGAGATTCCGGCCGCCGGCACCGTGCGCGTGCTCGATTCCAAGGGCAACGTGCTGCTCGAACACGACGTCGAAGCCAGTGACATCTGGCGTGGCACGCAGACCAAGGACATTCCGGTGCGTGACTGGGTGAAGTTGGCCGTTGGCCGTGCACGCGCGTCGAAGACGCCGGCGATCTTCTGGCTCGACGAATCGCGCGCGCACGACGCCTCGATCATCAAGAAGGTCAAGGAATACCTGAAGGACCACGACACCTCGGGCCTTGAAATCGAAATCCTGTCGCCGGAACTGGCCACCGCGTATTCGCTCAAGCGCCTGCGCGAAGGCAAGGACACCATCTCCGTCACCGGCAACGTGTTGCGCGACTACAACACCGACCTGTTCCCGATCCTCGAAGTCGGCACCTCGGCGAAGATGTTGTCGATCGTGCCGCTGATCGCCGGCGGCGGCCTGTACGAAACCGGCGCGGGCGGTTCGGCGCCGAAGCACGTGCAGCAGTTCCTCGAGGAGAACTACCTGCGCTGGGATTCGCTGGGCGAATTCTTCGCGCTGGTGCCGTCGTTCGAGAAGTACGTCGAACAGAGCGGCACGAAGAGCGCGCAGGTGCTGGCCGACACGCTCGACCGCGCGACGGCCTCGTTCCTCGAAAACGACCGCTCGCCGGGCCGCAAGCTCGGCACCATCGACAACCGCGGCTCGCATTTCTACCTCGCACTGTACTGGGCGCAGGAACTGGCGAAGCAGGCCGATGACGCGGCGCTTGCCGCCGCGTTCAAGCCGCTGGCCGAAACCCTGGCCGCGAACGAGGAAAAGATCGTCGCCGAATTGATCGCGGTGCAGGGCAAGCCGGTGGACATCGGCGGGTACTATTTCCCCGACGCGGACAAGGCCGCCGCCGCGCTGCGCCCGAGCGCCACGCTCAACGCGGCGATTGCGTCGCTGTAATCCGCGCGCAAGCGTGCAAAAACGGAAAGGGGCGTCCTTGGGCGCCCTTTTCTTTTCGAGGCGCGCCGGCGTAGAATTTCAGAACTGTCCGGTACAGCTTTATTCAGCCGTTTTCGGTGAAGCTGTGCCCCACCCTTCGACCACCCCCCGCATGACGCCCAGCGACACTCCCGCCATCCGCCTTGCCGGCCTGCGCCTCGACCGTGGCAAGCGCACCATCCTGCGCGACCTCGATCTGGTCGTGCCGCGCGGCAGCATCACCGCGGTGCTCGGCCCGTCCGGCAGCGGCAAGTCGACGCTGCTGGCCGCGCTGACCGGCGAATTGGCGGCCGCCGCCGGCAGTGTCGAAGTGTTCGGCGAGCACGTCCCGCATGGCGCGCGCGCGCTGCTGGAATTCCGCAAGCGCATCGGCGTGCTGTTGCAGGGCAATGGCTTGCTTACCGACTACACCGTCGCCGAGAACATCGCGCTGCCGCTGGAAACGCACACGCAATTGCCGAAGCCGCTGATCGACCGCATCGTCGATTTCAAGCTAAATGCGGTCGGCTTGCGCAATGCGGCCGATGCGTTCCCGCGCGAGCTTTCCGGTGGCATGGCGCGCCGCGTCGCGCTGGCCCGCGCGCTGGCGCTGGACCCGCCGCTGATGATCTACGACGAACCGCTCACCGGCCTCGACCCGATCGCTTCGGGCGTGATCATGTCGCTGATCAAGCAATTGAACGATTCGCTCGGCCTGACCAGCGTCATCGTCACCCACCACGTGCACGAAACCCTGCCGATCTGCGACCAGGCGGTGTTCATAGCCAACGGCAAGCTGGTGTTCGCCGGCACCCCGGATGCACTGGAAAACAGCGGCGATGCGTTGGTCCGCCAGTTCCTGCGCGGCGAGCCTGACGGCCCGATTCCGTTCGAGAGCACCGCGTTCGCAAGGAAGGAGGCCGCCTGATGGCCTTCTCCGATTCGCTGCGTTCGCTCGGTTCGGCCGGCCTGTTCTCGCTGTCGGTGCTGCGTTCGAGCAAGCCGACCGGCGATTTCTTCGCCGAGCTGGTCAAGGAAATCTACAAGATCGGTGCGCGCTCGATCCCGATCATCGTCGTCGGCGGCGCCTTCGTCGGCCTCGTGCTGACCTTGCAGGGCTATCGCACGCTGACCACGTTCGGTGCAACCGATGCGCTGTCGGAATTGCTCGGCCTGTCGCTGTATCGCGAACTCGGCCCGGTGCTGACTGCGTTGCTTTTCATCGGCCGCGCCGGTTCGTCGATCTCGGCCGAGCTCGGCCTGATGCGCGCCACCGACCAGATCAAGGCGCTGGAGCTGATGGCGATCGATCCGATCGCGAAAGCCGTCGCGCCGCGCTTCTGGGCGGCGGTGCTGACCGTGCCGCTGCTGACCGGCTTCTTCTGCTCGCTGGCCATTTCCGCCGGCTGGTTCGAGTCGGTCAAGGTGCTCGGCCTCGACAACGGCACGTTCTGGTCGGCGCTGCGCGACAGCGTGGATTTCTGGGACGATTTCGGCGTCGCCCTGTTGAAGTCCGCGATCTTCGGCGGCACTTGCGCGCTGGTCGCCGCCTATGTCGGCTTCCACGCCGAGCCGACCATCGAAGGCACTTCGGTCGCCACCACGCGCGCGGTGGTCAACGCCTCGCTGCTGGTGCTGATGTTCAATTTCGTCATTTCCGCTTTGATGTTCTGAGGAACGCAATCATGTCCATTCGCGGGCCCCGTCTCGAATTCTCCGTTGGTGCCTTCCTGTTGTTGGCGCTGGCTTCACTGCTGGTGCTGGCGTTCGCATCGACCAACCGCAACTTCGGCATCGGCAAGACCCATTACGCGCTGAAGGCGAGCTTCACCAACCTCGGCCAGTTGCGCGTCAACGCGCCGGTGAAGGTCGGCGGCGTGATCATCGGCTCGGTCAAGGACATCAGCCTCGACCCGCAGAAGTTCACCGCCGTCGTCACCCTCGACATCGACGGCAAGTACAACCAGCTTTCCGCCGACACCAGCGCCGGCATCCTCACCAGCGGCCTGCTCGGCGAGAACTACGTCAACCTCTCGCCCGGCGGCGATCCGGACGTGCTCAAGCCCGGCGATGAAATCGCCTACACCACGCCCGCGGTGGATTTGATCCAGCTGGTCGGCAAGTACATGTTCAGCGGTGGCGGCAGCAGTCCGGACGCCACCAAGAGTGCCCCTGACGCATCGCAAGGAACCACACCATGAAAACCAATCTGCTTTCCGTCGTTCTCGCCGCCGCGCTGGCGTCCTCGCCGTTCGTCGCCGGTGCGGTCCACGCGCAGGCCGCCGCCACGCCGGCGCAGGGCAGCGCCAGCCAGATGGTGCAGGACAGCAGCTCGCGCATCCTGTCCACGCTGTCCACGCGCCACGCCGAATTCCAGAAGAGCCCGGCGGCGTTGAACGCCTACGTCAACAGCGAGTTCAACACCCTGTTCGACCGCGAGTACGCCGCGCGCCTGGTGCTCGGCCTGCATGGCCGCGGCGCGTCCGATGCCGACGTCAGCGATTTCGCCGACGCGCTGACCCAGAACCTGATCAAGCGCTACGGCACCGCCCTGCTCGACTTCAATCCGAATTCGCAGATCAAGGTGAAGGTCAAGGGCGAAACCGCGCTGCCGGGCGGCCGCGGCGTGCGCGTCAGCACCGAAATCCCGCGCAACGGCGGCGATCCGGTGCCGGTGGACTACTTCGTGCGCAACAACGGCGGGCAGTGGAAGGTGTTCGACGTGATGGTCGAAGGCATCAGCTACGTGCAGACCTTCAAGAACCAGTTCGACGCGCCGCTGCAGCACGAGACCATTCCCCAGGTCGCGGCCGACCTGCGTGCCGGCAAGCTGCAGGCCAGCAGCGACAACAACGGCAAGTGAGCGACGTGGTCCCGGCTTCCGCAACGCTGAAGAAGGACGGTGAACGCCTCGTGTTCGCCGGCCATCTCGACCGCTCCAACGCGCCGGCGCTGTGGCAGCAGGCCAGCGCGCAACTGACGGGAATACAACGCATCGTGTTGCAGGATGTGACTGGCCTGGACAGCGCCGGGCTGGCATTGTTGGCGGAGATTTCCGCGCGCCTGCGCGCCGCCGGCACCACGCCGGTGATCGAGGGCAACCCGCCGGGCTTGTCCGAATTGCGCGCGGCCTACCGCCTCAGCGACGTGCTGGCCTGAGCCGCGCGTCACCGCACTTCGTCATTGCAGGATGGATTGGATGAAACCGCACCGCATCGCCATTGCCAGTGTCACCGTCGCGTTGTTGGCGGCTTGCGCCAGCGCGCCGCAATCTGCGCAGGATGCGACGGCGCAAGCGGACGTGGTCGCGCCGCCGGGCGCGACCAGTGTTGCCGCGCCTGTTTCCGCCGATGTCGCGGCGGCGGCGAGCGTGGCGCCCATTGCCGCCGCCACGGTGGACGCGCCGGCAACCGCCGCGTCGGCTGCCGATGGCGCGGTCGAGCCGGCCGCCGCGGATGCGGCGAGCGATGCGGTCGACGATTTCGCCGCGATCTACGGCACCCCCGCGACCGGCGCGAATGGCAGCACGACGACTGTCGGCACGTACGATCCGTGGCAGAAGTACAACCGTCGCATGCACAAGTTCAACAACGGCGTGGACAAGTACATCGCGCATCCGTTGGCGAAGGCTTACGTGACCGTGTTGCCGCAGGCCGTGCGCAATCGCGTCGGCGATTTCTTCGACAACCTCGGCTCGCCGGTGACGATGGTCAACCAGTTGCTGCAGGGCCATCCGGGCGATGCGTGGGCGACGCTCGGCCGGTTCCTGATGAACAGCACGATCGGCCTCGGCGGCCTGTTCGACCCGGCCAGCCATGCGGGCATTCCGCACCGGCACGACGATTTCGGGCAGACGCTGGCGGTGTGGGGCTGGCGCCGTTCGCGTTATTTCGAATTGCCGTTCTTCGGCCCGCGCACGTTGCGCGACACCTTCGGCCTGGTCGGCGACATCCCGCTGTCGCCGACCCATTACATCCAGAACGACGACGTGCGCTACGGCCTGTACGGCCTGCAACTGGTCGACACGCGCGCGCAGTTGCTGTCGATGGACAGCATGCGCGAAGGCGCCGCCGACGATTACGCCCTGGTGCGCGACGCGTGGACGCAACACCGCGATTACCAGATCCGGCAGGACATGCACAAGAAGAGCGCAACGCAGCAGGGCGATTCCTCGCTGCCGGATTACCTGCGCGAGCCGCAGGGTGAACCGGACCAGAGGGAAGTGCCGGCCAACGCGATCCCGCTTCCCGCCTCGCCGGTGCCGGTGATCCGCTAGGGCACGCGAATCGCGTGAAGATGAAAAAGGCCGCTTTTCGCGGCCTTTTTCGTTGCAACTCCGGGATGGGCGATGATTTATGCGGCCAGCGCGGCGTCAATCGCGTGGAGCAGGCGCGGATCGTCGGCGGTGATGTCCGGGGCGAAGCGCGCGGCGACCTGGCCGTCCTTGCCGACCACGAACTTCTCGAAATTCCACAACACCTCCGGCGCCGGATTGACCGGGATGCCGAAGCCTTCCAGCCGCGCCTTGTGCGGGCCTTCGCCGATGCGCTCGGGGATGGCCGCGGTCAGTTCCTTGTACAGCGGATGGACGTCGGTGCCGGCCACGCTGATCTTGGAGAAAAGCGGGAAGGTCACGTCGTAGTTGGTGCTGCAGAAGCTGGCGATTTCCGCGTCGTTGCCCGGTTCCTGCTGCTTGAAGTTGTTGGCCGGGAAACCGAGGATTTCGAAACCGGCGTCGTGCTTTTCGCGGTAGAGCTTTTCCAGGCCTTCGTACTGCGGCGTCAGTCCGCACTTGCTGGCGACGTTGACCAGCAGCAGCACCTTGCCGGCGTAATCGCCGAGCGTGGCGTCGTTGCCGTCGATGGTCTTCAGCGGAATGGATTGGATGGCGGTCATGTGCGTGCTCCGGGTTCGGGTTGTCGATTATGCCTGTACGCCGTCACTTCGGCGTGAGCGGAATGGCAAGCAAAATCCTATTCGCCGTCGTCGCCGAGCAGACGCTGCGCATCCTCGCTTGGC
This sequence comes from Lysobacterales bacterium, assembly GCA_015655355.1. Classification (GTDB taxonomy): domain Bacteria; phylum Pseudomonadota; class Gammaproteobacteria; order Xanthomonadales; family Xanthomonadaceae; genus Pseudoxanthomonas_A. The sequence goes on along the minus strand of JAATFG010000084.1, from coordinate 14,845 downwards.
AGCGATTCCACCTCGCGCAACTTGCGCGTCATCACGTTGGTGCGGGTGCGGGTCTGCGCGATCTTGCCGCTGGCTTCCTGGAGTTTCTTCTCCACGCTTTCGAGCACTTCGCCGAACTTGCCGAATTCGGTCTTCACCGCGCCGAGCGTCTGCCACACTTCGGCCGAACGCTTCTCGATGGCGACGGTGCGGAAGCCGACCTGCAGGCTGGTCAGCAATGCGAGCAAGGTCGTCGGCCCGGCCAGGGTGATGCGGTGTTCGCGCTGCATCGCCTCGAACAATCCGGGCCGGCGCAGCACTTCCGCGTAGAGGCCTTCGGTCGGCAGGAACAACACCGCGAATTCGGTGGTGTGCGGCGCGGCGACGTATTTGCTGCGGATGCGCTTGGCTTCCTCGCGCACGCGGCGTTCGAGCGCGTCGCCGGCCGCGCGCGCGGCCTCGGCCTCGGCTTTTTCCTGCGCGTCGAGCAGGCGTTCGTAATCCTCGCGCGGGAACTTGGCGTCGATCGGCAACCACACCACGTCGTTGCCGTCGCCGGGGCGGCCTGAACCGGGGAATCTCACCGCGAACTCCACGCGCTCGCTGCTGCCGGGAATCGTCGCCACGTTCGCTGCGTACTGGTCCGGCGCGAACACCTGTTCGAGCAGGCCTGCGAGTTGCACTTCGCCGAACACGCCGCGCGATTTCACGTTGGTCAACACGCGCTGCAAACCGCCGACATCGGCGGCGAGCTTGTTCATGTCGCCCAGGCCTTGATGGACTTGCGCCAGCATCGCGGTGACGTTGCCGAAGCTTTCGGTCAGGCGCGTTTCCAGCGTGGCGTGCAGTTTCTCGTCGACGGTGGCGCGCATCTGTTCGAGCTTGGCCTCGTTGCCGGTCTGCATTTCGCGCAGGCGCGTTTCCAGCGTCGTGCGCATTTCGCCGATGCGCTGCTCGTTGCGCGCGATGAGTTCGCGCAATTGCGTGGCGAGCGTGTCGGCGAATTGTTGCTGGCGTACCGCCAGTTCGGTGCGCGACTTGTGCGCGTCGTCGGACAGCACGGCGCGCAAGGCGTCGAGGCGCTCGTCGGTGCGCGCGGTCAGTGCGTCGAGGTTGCGGCCGAAGCCGCCGATGCGCGCCTCCTGCTGCAGGCCGAGGCTTTCGAGCAGGCCGCGCAATTCGCTGCGGCCTTCGCGTTGTTCCTCGCGCAGCGCCCGTTCGAGTGCGTCGCCGGGCCGGCGCAGCAACAGCGCGACCAGCAGGATCACCGCCAGCGCGGCCAGGCCGACCAGCACGTACAGCAAAATCAGGTTCGTCGTTTCCATCGACGCAGTTTAGCCGTGCGTCGTCGCACGAACCGAGACCAACGCAAAAGGGCGCGGATTGCTCCGCGCCCTTGGCCGTATCCGCTGGAGCGGATTACTTGATTTCGACGTCCTGCGGCGTGCCGACCGCGGTGCCGTTGACGGTGACGGCGACGCTGTACTTGCCGGTCGGCCACGGCGTCTTCTTGGTGAATTCGATGTTGGTGGTGCCGGTGCCGGCGGCGGCGATGGTGGCCGACTGCTTGTTGACCGGGAGCGTGCTGCCGTCGGCCTTGACGTAGGTCAGGCTGGCTTCGAGCGAGGCGTTGGCCGGGACGCTGGCATCGGTCGCGATCGCTACCGAAATCTTGTCCTTTGGCGTGCCTGCGGTGACGGTGAAGCTGGTGGCTGGCGTCGGCGCGGCGGCAGGTGTTTCGACGGTGGCGGGTGCGGGCGCTGCAACGGTGGCCGGAGCGGGCGTCGGCGCGGCTTCTTCCTGCTTCTTGCAGGCGGTGACGGCGAGGCTGGCAACCAGCGCGGCGCCCAGGGCGAAGACGATACGGTTGGACTTCATCTGTTCTGATCCTTGTGTGTGAAGTGGGAGGTGTGCGGGCGGCGCCGGCTCACGCGGAGGGAATCTTGATCACCTGGCCGGGGAAAATCTTGTCCGGGTCCTTGAGCACGTCGGTGTTGGCGTCGAAGATCTTCTTCCACGCGTTGGCGTTGCCGAGCTTTTCCTTGGCGATCTTGGAAAGCGTGTCGCCCTTCTGGATCGTGTAGCTCTGCTCGATGATCGTTTCCGTGCTGGTGACGGTTGCGGACACGTCGGAGAAATCGGGATTCTCGTTGCTCATTGCAGGTTCCCTCACGGGGTGGTGGTGGCGGGGAAAGTCACGATACACGGCGATGGTTAAGAATTCATGGTGAATCGCGCCAAGGTCAATCACCGGACGGCATGAACCCAAAACCGTCCGCCGGTCGGCGTCATTGGCGCAATTCGCGGGTCGGCGACGGCGTGGCGAAACCCGGCGTGGCCCGCCACGGATTGATGTCCAGGCCACCGCGGCGGGTGTAGCGCGCTTCCACCGAAAGCGCGGCCGGCGTGCAACGCGCAAGCAATTCGGAGAACACCCGCTCCACGCATTGCTCGTGGAATTCGGCGTGGTGGCGGAAGCTGACCAGATAGCGCAGCAAACCGGCGCGCTCCAGTTTCGGCCCGCGATAGTGGATGACGATGCTGGCCCAGTCCGGCTGGCCGGTGACCGGGCAATTGGACTTGAACAGCTGCGTCGACAGGGTTTCCTCGACGACGTCGCGCGCATCGGCGCCCAGCAGTTGCGGCTGCGGCGGGCCGTAGCTGGAAAATTCCAGATCCTGCGCATCCAGGCTTTCGCCGGGCGCGGCAACCACCAGCGGCGGCAGGCCGAATTGCACCTCGACCGGCGCACCGGCGCAGGCGGACAGGTCGGCGGCGATGCGTTCGCGCAGTGCATCGGCGCCATCGAAGCGCACGTCGTTGAGCGAGTTCAGGTACAGCTTCAGTGATTTGGATTCGATCAGGTTCGGCGAGGTGCAAGGCACGGTGAGGGTTGCCACGCCCACCTGCGGCTTGCCATGCGCGTCCAGCCAGCCCAGTTCGTAGGCCTGCCAGCGGTCGAAGCCGACGAACGGCAATGCGGTGTCGTCGAGGCCGATCTGTGCACGTGCGGCACGGCGCGGGATCGGGAACAGCAGGCGGGCATCGTACTGCGCCGGATAGGCGATTTCGCGGCCGAGCAGTGAATCTTGCGGGGTATTCATGCGTGCAAGTTTAGCGGAGCTGGCGCTGGGCCCGGCCGTGCCATTTGCCGGTCATCCGGCGGCAACGAATCTGCAGACAACCCCACTGGCAACCAAACGTTGACGAATTCTTTTTCTAAATTGTGACGTACATCACAAAATAGGCGGGGGATGACTGATGTAGATTCAGCCCAAGCCCGGGCGCCATGGATGAGCGCAGGGGGTTCCGCTCCGTGGAACACCAAGGCCAGGATGGTCTTGGGACGGATGCCGGCCTCTGTTCCGGGTTCCAAATCAAATCACCCAAGGAAAGGGGAACGCTATGGGCAGCACGAGCGTGCAGGCCGTCGAACAGTCGACGGGGGCAGTCAAGGAAATTCCGCTGGGCGGCAGTCTGGCCGTCAAACCGGGCGACGTTCTCGAACTTGCGCTGGACCGCGATCAGGTTGCCGCGGTCGAACGCGTTGGCCAGGATCTGGTCCTGACGCTGAAGGACGGCAGCCAGCTGACCTTCCAGGGCTATTACGACGCCGACGATGCCGGCAAGCACGCCGAAGTCGCATTGCAGGACGACAATGGCGAACTGTGGTGGTTGCGCGGCGAAGAAACCGGTGCGTTCACCTATACCGAAATCGCTTCGCTGGACGAAGTCGGCGGCGCGGCCGTGGTTGCCGGTGCAGCGGATGCCGGAGCGGCGGCGGCTGGCTTGTCCACCGGCGCCATGATCGGGATTGGCGCCTTGGTGCTCGGCGGTCTGGCCGCGGTGGCCGGGGGCGGCGGTGGAGGCGGTGGTTCACCTTCGCCTACGCCGACGGATACGACACCGCCGTCCGCGCCGACCGCCGGAATCAATGACGCGGGCGATACGGTCAGCGGCAATGCCGAACCCGGTTCGAAGGTCACGGTAACCGGCCCGGACGGCAGTACGCTCGGGACTGGCACGACCGGCAGCGATGGCCACTACACCGTCGACATTCCGCCGCAGAACAATGGCCAGGATCTGGGGGTCACGGCCACCGATCCGGCCGGCAACACGTCCGATCCGACCCAGGTCACCGCGCCCGATACCACCGCGCCGGGTGCGCCGACGGCCGCCATCAACGAGGCCGGCGACACGATCAGCGGCAATGCCGAACCCGGCTCGACGGTCACGGTGACCGACGCCGACGGCCATGTGCTCGGCACCGCGACCGCGGGCGAAGACGGCAGCTACAGCGTGAGCGTGCCGGCACAGACCGACGGCCAGGAACTGCAGGTCGCCGCCACGGATGCGGCCGGCAACACCTCCGATCCGACCGACGTGACGGCACCGACCGACGGCACGGCAACGGACACGACGCCCCCGGATGCGCCGACGGCGGAATTCGGCGGCGACGGCACCACGGTGAGCGGCACCGCCGAACCGGGTTCGACCGTGACGGTCACGGATGCCGACGGCAACCCGTTGGGCACGACGACCGCCGGCAGCGACGGCAGCTACACGGTCACGCTTGACCCGCCGCAGACCAACGGCGAGGAGGCCAGCGTCACCGCAACCGATGGCGCCGGCAATACGTCCGATCCAACGGAAATCACGGCGCCGGACTCCACTGCACCGGATGCGCCGACCGCGGAATTCAGCAACGACGGCACGACGGTGAGTGGCACCGCCGAGCCGGGCTCGGTCGTGACGGTGACGGATGCCGATGGTCATTCACTGGGGACGGCGACGGCCGGCAGTGATGGCAGTTACACGGTGACGTTGAGCACGCCGCAGACCAATGGCGAGGACGTTGGCGTCACCGCAACCGATAGTGCTGGCAATGCCTCCGACGCAACGGAAGCTACGGCGCCGGATACCACTGCTCCGGATGCACCGACCGCAGCGTTCAGCGATGACGGAACGACGGTGAGTGGTACGGCCGAGCCGGGTTCGACGGTGACGGTGACCGATGCCGATGGTCATTCGCTGGGGACGGCGACGGCGGGTAGCGATGGCAGCTATGCGGTCACGCTTGATCCACCGCAAACCAACGGTGAACAAACCAGCGTCACTGCAACCGATGGCGCCGGCAATGCTTCCAACGCAACGGAAGCCACGGCGCCTGATCTCACTGTGCCGGACGCACCGACGGCAGCGTTCAGCGACGACGGCACGACGGTGAGTGGCATCGCCGAACCCGGTTCGACGGTGGCGGTCACGGATGCCGATGGTCATTCACTGGGGACAGCGACGGCCGGCAGCGATGGCAGCTACACGGTGACCTTGGGCACGCCGCAAACCAACGGGGAAGACGTTGGCGTCACCGCAACCGATGGTGCTGGCAATACGTCGGGATCAACCGATGCGACGGCACCCGATCTCACCGCGCCGGACGCACCGACCGCAGCGTTCAACGATGATGGAACGATAGTCAGCGGCACCGCCGAACCCGGTTCGACAGTGACGGTGACCGATGCCGATGGTCATTCACTGGGGACAGCGACGGCCGGCAGCGATGGCAGCTACACGGTGACCTTGGGCACGCCACAAACCAATGGCGAAGACGTCGGCGTTACCGCAACCGATGGCGCTGGCAACACGTCAGGTCCTGCACAGGCTACGGCGCCTGATTTCACCGCGCCGGATGCACCGACGGCAGCGTTCAACGATGACGGCACGATGGTGAGCGGCACCGCCGAACCCGGTTCGACAGTGACGGTGATCGATGCCGATGGTCATTCACTGGGGACGGCGACCGCCGGCAGCGATGGCAGCTATACGGTGACGTTGAGCACGCCGCAGACCAACGGGGAAGACGTCGGCGTTACTGCGGCAGATGCGGCAGGCAACACGTCGGGATCGACCGATGCGATGGCGCCTGATCTCACTGCGCCCGATGCGCCGACGGCAGCGATCGACGATGCGGGCGCCGTGGTCAGTGGTACCGCCGAAGCCGGTTCCGCCGTCACCGTGTACGCACCCGACGGCACCACCGTGCTCGGCACCGGCACCGCGGACGCCAGCGGCAACTACAGCATCACCCTGGACGCGCCGCGAACCGACGGCGAGCATCTGACGGTCACGGCCACCGATGCGGCGCACAACGCTTCCGCGCCGGCCGAAGTGGTCGCGCCGGATCTGCTGCTGGCGGCGGTCGACGATGTCTACACGCTGCAGGAAGGCAATTACGCGGAGAACATCCACGATCCGCAAACCAACCAGGGCGTGACCAATTTCGATTTGCTCAATTCGGATGGCAGCACTGCGGTTGGCAGCACGGTCACGGTGCAGGATGGCTGGGTGGGGGATTTGACGGTCACTGTCGCCCAGAACGCGATCGTGGCGCTGGCTGGCGCCTATCAGGTCGATGTCTACGACAGCGCCAACAACCTGGTTTATGTCGCCACCACCAGTGGCCAACCCTTGGTGGGCGATGCGGGTTTGCTGGGTACTGGCGTGCTTGGCGTGACCAGTGATGGCAGCGGGCTGACCTTCACCGTTTCCGGCCTGCAACCCGGCGACTACCACGTCGTGGTAGGCGATGACAGCAGCACCGCGAACGCCCTGGTGCAGACCCTGACCCTGCAGGAACTGGGCGACGATGGCGCCGTGCTCGGTGCGGACAACCAGCAGGCCGTGCTGGATGCGGTCCACGCCGCGCTGGCCAATGGCGGCGACGACAGCCTTGCCGACACGGTGACCGGCCTGCTCGGCATCGTGCTCAACGGCACCAATGCCGTCGGTGTCGGCGAACTGGTCAATGCGGTGAGCGACATTCCGCTGATCAGTGGCAGCGAAGGCCTGCTCGACACGGTGCTCGACGCGATTTCGGGCGCGGTGCTCAACAACACGCTGATCCTGCTGCAGACCACCGACCTGACCACGCAGCTGACCGAGTACCAGTACGACAACACCGAACTGACCGGCAACGTGGTCACCGATGCGGAAGGCGCGGATGACACCGATCCCGGTTCGGCGGTCACCGCCATCGCGTTCGGCGATGGCGATCCGGTGGCGCTGACCGACGGCGTGGCGACGATCGCAGGCGCCTACGGCACGCTGACCATCCACGACGACGGCAGCTACAGCTACGATTCCAACGGCACGCACGACGCCATCGGCCACAGCGAGGTGTTCACCTACACCCTGTCCGACGGCACGCTCAGCGACACGGCGACGCTGACCATCAACATCGCCGACGATCTGGAAACCACCGCGCCGACTGCCGCGTTCAGCGACGACGGCGGCAGCATCAGCGGCACCGGCAATCCCGGCGACACCATCACCGTGTACGCCAACGATGCCGACGGTGACGGCAGCCCGGACGTGCTCGGCACCGCGACCGTGGACGACGACGGCAACTACACCGTCGCCTTGGACAACGCGAAGACCGATGGCCAGGACGTCACCGTCACCGCGCAGGACGAATGGGGCAACCAGGCGTCGGCCACGGCCACCGCACCGGACGACACGCCGCTGATCGCCAACGACGACGTCGCCGCGGTGGACATGGGCGGGCAGCATCTCGTGTCCGAAGTCGCCACGGAAACCTCGAACGTCGATGTCGTCGGTCTCTTGCAGAGCGACAGCGGCACCGATGCCGGCGCGACGTTCACCGTCGCCGACGATCAGGTCAGCAACGTCGTCATCAGCGTGTCGCAGACCGCGCTGGCCTCGGTGGCGTCGGCCTTCGTGCTCGACGTCTACGACAGCGACGGCAAGCTGGTGTACGCGGCCAGCGGCAATCCGGCGCTGGCCGGCGACGTCGCCGGCCTGGGCGTGCTGCACGTGTCCGGCGATGACACCCTGACCGCCAGCATCGACGGTCTGCCGCCGGGCGATTACAACGTGGTGGTGCGCAACGACAGCAGCACCTTGAACGACCTGGTGCAGAATCTGTCCTTGCAGGAACTGGGCGATCAGGGCGCCGTGCTCGGCGCGGACAACCAGGCCGATGCGCTTGCCGCGATCCAGGCCGCGCTCAACGGTGACAGCGGATTGCCGGTTGGCCTGGGCGACATCGTGGCGGGCGTTCTCGGCGCCGTGCTGACCGGGACCAACGCGGTCGGACTGGGCGACATCGTCCAGGCCGTCACCGACATCCCGTTGGTCAGTACCCTGCTCGGCGGTGCCGACCAGGTGCTCGACGTGATCTCGGGGGCGTTGCTGTCCAACACGGCGACCTTGTTCCAGACCACCGACATCGGCATCGACCAGACCAGCTACGCGTTCGACGGCGTTCGCGAAGTTGACGGCAACGTGCTGACCGAAGGCGCCGGTGCCGATGCCTACGTCGATCCGGCCGCCGCCATCACCGCCATCAGCAACAGCGAGGGCGACACGGTGGCTGTTGCCGCCGGCACGCCGGTAGCCATCGACGGCCAGTACGGCACGCTGACCATCGACAGCGATGGCAGCTACAGCTACGAGGCCTACGGCAGCCGCGCATCGGTCGGGCAGACGGAGGTGTTCACCTACACCCTGTCCGGCAGCGGCAGCACCGACACGGCCACGCTCAGCATCGCCATCGACGGCATGCTGGTCGATGCCCATGACGACCATGCGACCGCGCTGGTCAGCGACGTGCATCCGGTCACGACGGACGAGATGCCGCCTTCCGGGATCGATGCCGACGTCCTGCTGTCGGTCGCGGGAAGTTCGACGACCGTGCTTTCGGACAGTTTCACGGTCGATGCGGACACCACCAAGGATCTTGTGCTCAACGTCGATACCGACGCGACCTTGGGGTTGGGCAATTCCTTCACTCTGCAGTTGCAGGAGCAGCAGTCTGACGGCAGTTGGGTCACGGTCAACAACGGCACGTCGGGTGGCGTGCTGGATTTGCTGGGCTTGGTCGACAACCAGGGCCAGTTCGAGTTCGACAACCTGGAGGCTGGTACCTATCGCCTCGAGGCGACCTACCAGTCCGTACTGTCGCTGGGTGCGCATCTGGAAGTCGATGTCGATTCCAGTACCACGCATCTGGATGAATACAGCAGCGAAACCGCGGTCGGCAACCTGCTGACCGGCGATCCGGGCGACATCACCGACGACGACATCACCGGCAACGGCGAACCCGCGCTGGCGATCCAGCAGATCGATGGTTCCTTCATCGATGTGCCCGCCGGCGACGAAGGCCTGACCATCACCGGCAAGTACGGCACGCTGCAGGTGCTCGCCGACGGCGATTACCGCTACACGCCGGATCCCGTCCTCGACAACGTCGGCAAGAGCGAGAGCTTCACCTACCAGATCACCGACGCCGACGGCCATGCGGACGCGGCGACGCTGACGGTGGATATCGCCGACCCGAACGCCTCCACCGACGCGATGACGGCCGAAAGCCTCGGCCTGTCGCCGGCCAGCGATCCGCTGCTGATCGACGGCGGCGATGGCGGCACGGTGGATCTCGGCACGTTCGCCATCGAACCGGTGGCGTACGGCGCCGGAATGGCGCCACCGCTGCCGGCCAACAGCGAGGACGAACTGCTGCACCAGCAACACGCGCTGGCGTGATCGACGACAGCGGTTGCCGGCCCATCGGGCCGGCAGCCCGGCAAGCGCTCGGGGAAAGCGATTGAACAAGGCATCACGCGCAACATGGAAGTTGTGTCTGCTCGCCGTCGCCGCCATGGCGACGGTCGTGCCGGTGCATGCCCAAGGGAATCCGGCAGCGTCGTCGTCGAAAACGAGCGCGAACGTGCAGGCCGTCGAACAGGCAACGGGGGCCGTCAAGCAGATTCCGCGCGGCGGCCGTCTGCCCGTCGCGCCGGGCGACGTGCTGAAGGTCATGCTGGATCGTGGCGACGTCGTGGCGGTCGAGCGCGTCGGTCGGGATCTGGTGCTGACCCTCAAGGACGGCAGCACATTGGCCTTCCAAGGGAAATACGACGTCGATGGCGCCGGCAAGCATGCCGAAGTGGCGTTGCAGGACGACGACGGCATCCTGTGGTGGATACGCGGCGAGGAAACGGGCGCGTTCACCTATGCCGAAATCACCTCGCTGGCCGAAGTGAGTACCACGCCGCCGCCACCGCCACCGGTTACCACAACGGAATCCGTGGCGACGCGCGGCGCTTCCACCAAAGCCACCAACGGTTCCGGCGGACCGGTTGCGGGGGATTCGGCTGGCGGCAACGGTGGCGTGCTGGCCTCCGTGTCGGTCGATGTTCCACCGCAGGATGCGCCGCCAGCAAGAACCGGCAACGCCGAAGCCGCGACCGGCGACAAGGCCAAACCGGGAAAGGCGCTGCCGCATGTCAGCGGCAGCGAATTGCTGAAAGCCTTGCCGCCCACCGACATCGGCGGCATGACCATCACCGCCAGGCGCCCGCCCGGCTACGTCGAGCAGGTCGGCGCGCAACTGGAGTGGCTGAAGGCCGTGCGCATCGCGGCCGGGCGCTATCCGACGATCAGGTCGGCCATTGCCGGCTTGCAACAACAGGGCGACCTGGTCGACGTCGCCCGTGCCGGCTACATGCCGCGGCTGACCGCCGAAGTCACCGACGGCAACCAGGGCGACAACTATGGCAGTGGCCAGGTCGCCACGGTCGGCTTCACCCAGACCTTGTGGGATTTCGGCAAGACCGGCAGCGCGATCGCGCAGGCCAGGGCCGGCCAGCAGCGCGGCCAGGCCGGCGTGCTGCAGGCCGTCGACGAGGTCGTGCAGGGCACGGTCGCGGCGCTGATCGAAGTGCACCGCGACCAGCAACTCGAACGCGTTGCGCAAGCGCAGATCGAAGCGCTGCAGAAAGTGCTCGACATCACCGAACTGCGCGCGCAAGCGGGCGCGGCCACGCGCAGCGACCCGATCCAGGCGCTTTCGCGCGTGCAGGCCGCGCAGGCGCACCTGCTCGACATCGAATCGCAGTTGAAGCAGTGGCGCAGCCGCCTGGTCACCTTCACCGGCCCCGCCGTGCCGGAAGCGGTCGCCGATGCGCCGCAGGCCGCGTTCGCGCGCGATGCCGATGCGCTGGAGGTGGACAACCTCCCCGCGGTGCTCGACGCCAAGGCGCAGCGCGCGCAAGCCGAAGCGGCGCTGAAGAACGCACGCGCCTCGCGCTGGCCGACGCTGGAATTCGACGCCAACCAGAACAAGCGCCTCGGCCCGGCCGGCAATCGCTACGAGCGGATCTACGGCAAGGACACCTATGCGTCGGTGCTGGTCGCCTTGCGCGGTTCGCTGTACCAGGGCGGCGCGGCCAGCGCACAGGCGCGCGCCAGTGCCAGTGCGCTGGCCGCCGCCGATGCGCAAGTCGAAGCCGCGCGCCTGCAGGCCCAGGACGAGCTGTCGCGCTATCGCAAGCAGGTGCGCGGTTTGCAGGGCCGCATCGACCTGCTGCAACAGCGCGTCGACAGCATCATCGAAACCCGCGAGCTGTATTGGGACCAGTACCTTTCGCTCGGCACGCGCAACGTGCTCGACCTGCTCAATGCCGAGCAGGAAATCGGCCAGGCCAGCGAAGACCTCGAAAACGCGCGCCACGACCTGCTCGCCGCGCAACTCGGGCAGATCGTCAGCGCCGGCCTGGCGCGCGATGCCTTCGGCCTGAACGGAAACGCGGTGCAAGGCGTGGAGATTTCGCAATGAAAATCCGCGCGACCGGACCACGAACGATTGCTGCAAAGGATTGAAGCAATGGGCATCGCACACGAACCCTGGCTGGAAGCACTGCTCGCGGTGGCGCGGCATTACCGCATCGACACCTCGCCCGAGCGGGTGCGCGTGGATGCGGACTGGCGCGCGCGCGACGCGCGGCTCGACGACGTGATCGAGCGCATGACGCGCCAGCTTGGCCTGGTCGCGGTGTTCGACGCGCTCGATGCGGACGCGCTCGATCCGTGGCGCTTGCCGCTGATCGCCGACTTCGGCGACGGCCGCGTCGGCGTGATCGAGCAACTCGATGCGCAGGGCAACGCCGGCGTGCGTTTCAGCGGCGAGGGCGGCCTGAGCTCGGTCGTCGACGCACAGACATTGCGGCAACGCGTCGTGCGCGTGCTGCGTGCCAGGCCGCAAGCCGCGGTGGCCGACGCGCGCGTCGACGAATACATCAAGCCGTACCGCGCCGACTGGCTGTGGCAGGTGCTGACCCGCGAATGGCCGCGCTACGTCGACGTGATGCTCGCCGCGCTGGTCGCCAACGTGCTGACTCTGGCGTCCACGCTGTTCACGATGCAGGTCTACGACCGGGTCATTCCCGCGCAATCGCAGCCGACCTTGTGGGTGCTGTTCTCCGGCCTGGTCATCGCGCTGGGCTTCGCGTTCCTGATGCGGGTGTTGCGCACGCACATCTCCGACCGCGTCGGCAAGCGCGCCGACCTGCGCATTTCCGACCGCGTGTTCGGCCACGCGCTGCGCATCCGCAACGATGCGCGGCCGCGTTCGACCGGCAGCTTCATCGCCCAACTGCGCGAACTGGAGCAGATCCGCGAACTGATCACCTCGAGCACGATCGGCGCGGTTTCCGACCTGCCGTTCTTCGTGTTGTTCATCGGCATCATGTGGCTGGTCGGCGGCTATCTGGTGTGGGTGCCGCTGGCCGCGCTGCCGCTGATGGTGATCCCCGCGCTGCTCGCGCAGAAATCGCTGGCGCGTTATTCGCTGGAAGGCTCGCGCGAATCGGCGCTGCGCAACGCGATCCTGGTCGAGACCGTGCAGAACCTCGACGACATCAAGCTGCTGCGCGCCGAACCGCGCTTCCAGAACCAGTGGAACCACATCAACGAGACCTCGGCGGCGGTCGGCATCAAGCAGCGGCGCCTGACCAGCCTGCTGACCAACTGGACCCAGCAGGTGCAATCGCTGGCGTATGCGGCGGTGGTGCTGGTCGGCGCGTATCCGGCGATGAATGGCGAGATTTCGGTCGGCGTCGTCGTCGGCTGCTCGATGCTCGCCTCGCGGATGATGATGCCGCTGGGGCAGATGACCGGCGTGCTGCTGCGCTGGCAGCAGGCGAAAGTCGCGCGCGAAGGCCTCGACCAGTTGATGCAGAAACCGGTCGACCAGCCCGACAACAGCGTGCGCGTGCATCGTCCGCACCTGCATGGCGATTACGCATTGAGCGGCGTGCGCTTCCAGTACGACGAGAAAGCGACCAAGCCGAACCTCGACATCCGCGCGCTGAGCATCAAGGCCGGCGAGCGCATCGCCCTGCTTGGCCGCAACGGCGCGGGCAAATCCACGCTGCTGCAATTGCTCGCCGGCCTGCACATGCCGAAGGAAGGCCTGTTGTCGCTCGACGGCCTCAAGACCTCGGTGCTCGATCCGATGGACCTGCGCCGCGACGTGGCCTTGTTGAACCAGCAGGCCGCGCTGTTCTACGGCAGCGTGCGCGACAACTTGACGCTTGGCATGCCGCACGCGAGCGACGAACAACTGCTGCGCGCGCTGGATTTGAGCGGCGCGATCGGCTTCGTGCAGGCCTTGCCGGAGGGCCTGGATTACCTGGTCCAGGAAGGCGGGCGCGGGCTTTCCGGCGGCCAGAAGCAATTGCTGCTGCTGGCGCGCACGCTGTTGCGCGAGCCGAACGTGCTGTTGCTCGACGAACCGACCGCGTGGCTGGACGATGCCAGCGAACGCCAGTTCATTGGCAAGCTCGAAGGCTGGCTCGGTTCGCGCACGCTGATCGTCGCCACGCATCGGCCGGCGGCGTTGAAGTGGGTCGATCGGGTCATCGTGCTCGATGGCGGCAAGGTATTGCGCGACGGTCCGAAGGACGACGTGCTGGTCAAGCCCGCGCTCGCCAGGCCGGCGGCGCGGGTGGCGGTCGGCAAGGTCGCGCGCGAAGGAGAAGGCGCATGAACGGGCTGCACGAGTTGCGCGCATGGGGCGGCGGACTGCTGCGCGGCAGGTCCGCTTTCATCAGGCACGCCGGCGGCGATTCGCTGGTGGTGTGGGGGACGCTCGCCTTGCTGCTGGTGTTCGTGGCCTGGGCCAGCATTTTCTCGCTGGATGAAGTCACCACCGGCACCGGCAAGGTGGTGCCGACCTCGAAGGAACAGGTGGTCCAGTCGCTCGAAGGCGGCATCGTCTCGCAACTGGAGGTGCGCGAAGGCGACATCGTCGAGGCCGGGCAAATACTGGCGAAACTCGATCCGACCAAGACCGCGGCGACGGTCGAGGAAAGCGCATCGCAGATGCGCGCCGCACTCGCCACGTCCGCGCGCCTGATCGCCGAAGTCAACGCCACGCCGCTGCAATTCCCGCCGGAAGTGCAGCGGGATGCGGCGCTGGTGCACAGCGAGACCGCGTTGTACCACTCGCGCCGCGATTCGCTCGCGCAAAGCTCGGCGGGCTTCGAGCACCAGTTGTCGCTGGTGCAGCAGGAGCTGCATTTGACCGAACCGCTGGTCGCGAAGGGCGCGGCCAGCGACGTCGAACTGCTGCGCCTGCGCCAGCAGCAAGGCGAATTGCAGAACAAGCTCACCGACCTGCGCACGCAGTATCTGGTGAAGGCGCGCGAGGAACTGGCGAAGGCGAATGCCGAAGTGCTGGAGCAGCAATCGGTGACCAAGGGCCGCACCGACGCGCTGACGCGCTCGACCATCGTTTCGCCGGTGCGCGGCATCGTCAAGAATCTGGAGGTGTCCACGATCGGCGGCGTGGTGCCGCCGTCGGGCAAGCTGATGGAAATCGTGCCGCTCGGCGACCAGTTGCTGATCGAGGCGCGCATCCAGCCGCGCGACGTGGCCTTCCTGCATCCGGGCCAGCGCGCGATGGTCAAGATCACCGCCTACGATTTCCACATCTACGGCGGCCTCGAAGGCAAGGTCGCGATGATCTCGCCGGACACCATCCAGGACGAGGTCAAGCGCGACGTCT
>JAATFG010000052.1 GCA_015655355.1 Lysobacterales bacterium | reverse complement strand
TCGCCGCCGCGCACCTCGCCGACGATCACGCGATCGGGGCGCAGCCGCATCGTGGCGCGTACCAGCTCCTGCATCGACACGACGCCGGCACGGGTGCGCAGCGGTATGTGGTCGCGCGCCGTGCATTGCAGTTCGATGGTGTCTTCGAGCACCAACACGCGGTCGCCCGTGGCGGCGATTTCCGCGAGCAAGGCATCGGCGAGCGTGGTTTTGCCGGTGCTGGTGCCACCGGCGATCAGGATGTTCTGGCGCTCGCGCACCGCACGGCACAGGAACCCGGCCTGTTCGATGGTCATCATCCCGTCAGTGACGTAGCGATCCAGCGGGATGACGCCGACCGCGCGCTTGCGTAATGCGAAGGCTGGCCCCGGCGCAGCCGGTGGCAGGATGCCCTCGAAGCGTTCACCGGTTTCCGGCAGCTCGGCGGTCAAGAGCGGTTGGCCGCGATGCACTTCCGCGCCAACGTGGGCGGCGACCAAACGGATGATGCGTTCGCCGTCCTCTTCGGAAAGCTCCGCACCCATTGGCGCGCGGCCGGTGGATAGCCGATCGACCCATAACGTGCGGTCGGGATTGAGCATGATCTCCACCACGTCCGGGTCTTCGAGCGCGGCTGCGATCAGCGGCCCCATTGCCGTGCGCAACATCCGGATGCGCCGGTCGAGCGACGTGGTGGCGAAAGACTGCGGCTGCGCGCTCATGAGGCACGCTCCTGCGCTTCGGCCAACGCCGCCGCATCGTCCAGTCGCACGGTGTCGGGGTTCAGTTCCTCCACCACGTCGCGCACGAGGCTGCGCCCACGCATCAGGTGGCGGCCGAGCTGTTCGACGAACTGCTCGAAACGCACCTTGCCCTGAGCGCGGGCGGCGTCTTGATGGGCTTCGGGAACCGGCGTGCTGACCGTCAGGAAGTAGCGGACGAACAGCGCCAGCGTCTCGATCTCGATGTTCTGATCGCGTTCCAGCCTCTCGAACTGGCGCGACAGTCGATCCAATCGCTTGGCGATGGCCGCCTCACGTTGATCGCCCGCGTCCGGCGACAGCCAGGACGCCAGCGCGGCCGCGACGATGGATGACTTGGACACGCCTTTCTTGGCGGCCAGCTCGTCCAGGCGCTTGGCGTGCTCGTGTGCAATGAACAGGTTGAGGCGGTATTGGCTCATAGCTCGATCCCGTCGTGTTGGTCGAGGGACGCCAGCCGGGCCGTGCGCTGCATGGCCGGGTCAATCTGGCGAGGAAGGGGCAGCGGCATGTCGTCGTCATCGAGCAGTGCCAGGTCGCTGGTCGCTGGCTCCCGATCGGGGAGGTATTCGGTGACTTCGGATAGCTCCGGCTGCCAACGCGGCCCGCCATCGTCGGCGGTGTCGCTGTCAGTCAAGTCGGCGGATGAGGCCGATGCGGCTGGTACGGCCGGGATAGCCAGACCGCTCCAGTCGTCGGGGCGCAGCGGCGGTGCGTCGGCGTAGCGCCCGGATGCGAGCGTCGGCGGCGGCAGCACGCGACGCTTGAAATTCGCGTCGGCGTAGTAGCGCAGCTTCTTCGCCTTGATCGGCGCCACGCTGGACACCATCACCACGGCCTCGTCCGGCGGAAGCTGCATGACCTCGCCAGGCGTCAGCAGCGGACGCGCTGTTTCCTGACGCGACACCATCAGGTGCCCGAGCCACGGCGCGAGGCGGTGGCCGGCGTAGTTACGCTGCGCGCGCAGTTCGGTCGCGGTGCCGAGCGTTTCGGAAATGCGCTTGGCGGTGCGTTCGTCGTTGGTTGCGAACGTCACGCGCACATGACAGTTGTCGAGAATGGAATGGTTTTGCCCGTAAGCCTTGTCGATCTGGTTCAGGCTCTGCGCAATGAGGAAGCTGCGGATGCCGTACCCGGCCATGAAGGCCAGCGCCGTCTCGAAGAAGTCGAGTCGGCCCAGCGCCGGGAACTCGTCGAGCATCAGCAGCAGCTTGTGGCGGCGCTCGATGCCGTCGCTACCGTCGAGCGATTCGGTGAGGCGTCGGCCGATCTGGTTGAGAATCAGGCGTACCAGCGGCTTGGTGCGACTGATGTCTGAGGGCGGCACAACGAGGTACAGCGAGACGGGATGTTCGGATGCGATCAGGTCGGCGATGCGCCAGTCGCAG
>JAATFG010000125.1 GCA_015655355.1 Lysobacterales bacterium | reverse complement strand
GCGCGCGGTATTGCGGATGCGGCGGTACGCATCGGCGTTGCGCTTGAGGATTTCCTGCGACAGCGTCATCTCGTTGCTGTAGTCGGCGCTGGCGATCCACAGGCGCAGGATGTCCGCGCCGAGGGCCTTCATGATTTCCTGTGGCTCGATGCCGTTGCCCAGCGACTTGGACATCTTGCGGCCGTGCTCGTCCACGGTGAAGCCGTGGGTCAGGCACTGCTTGTACGGCGCGTGCTTGTCGATCGCCACGCCGGTCAGCAACGACGACTGGAACCAGCCGCGATGCTGGTCCGAACCTTCCAGATACAAATCCGCCGGCTTGCCGAAGCCACGCTCCAGCAACACGCCTTCGTGGGTGACGCCGGAATCGAACCACACATCGAGGATGTCGGTGACCTTCTGGTACTTGTCCGCGTCCGCGCCAAGCAATTCGCCGGAATCGAGCGAATACCACCCATCGATGCCCTCCTGTTCGACGATGTCGGCGACCTTGTTCAAGAGTTCAACCGAATCCGGATGCGGCTCCTGGGTCTGCTTGTCGACGAACAGCGCGATCGGCACGCCCCAGGTGCGCTGGCGGCTGATGCACCAGTCCGGGCGACCTTCGATCATGCTCGCGATGCGCGCCTCGCCCCAGCCGGGGAACCAGCCGACCTGCTTGATCGCGGCCAGCGCGTCGCGGCGCAAATTCGCCTGCTCCATCGAGATGAACCACTGCGGCGTGGCGCGGAAGATCACCGGCGTCTTGTGCCGCCAGCAATGCGGGTAGCTGTGTTCGAGCTTGAACGACGACAGCAGCGTGCCGTTGCCGCGCAGCGCATCGACGATGGCGTCCTGCGCCTTCCAGATGTGCTGGCCGGCAAGCTGCAAGTTGCCGAACGCCGGCACCGATTCGACGTACACGCCGCGGCCATCGACCGGATTGATCTGGGTGGCGGTGTATTTGTCGAGGATGCCGTAGGGCCTGGCCGCGGCGAAGTCTTCCTGGCCGTGGCCAGGCGCACCATGCACTGCGCCGGTGCCGTCTTCGGCACTGACGTGCTCGGCCAGCACCAGCGGGACTTCACGCTGCGCCCATGTGCCGCCAGTGGAAGCGAACGGATGCTGCAACACGATGCCTTCGAGCTTCGCGCCCTTCGCATGGCCGTGGATCGCCGTGTCGGCGACGCCGTAACGGCGCAACGCGCGTTCGGCCAGCGGCTCGGCCAACACCAGCCAGCGGCGCTTGCCGTCGCGCGCCGGGCCTTCGACCAGCACGTAGTCGAGCTCGGCACCCAACTGCACCATCAGCGACGCCGGCATCGTCCACGGCGTGGTCGTCCAGATCACCACCGCAACTTCGACGTCGTCCGGCACCTGCGCCTCGAACGCGGCGGCCAGCGCCTTCGCATCGCGCGCCGCATAAGCGACGTCGATCGAGATCGAGGTCTTGTCCTGGTATTCGATTTCCGCTTCGGCCAATGCCGAGCCGCAATCGAAGCACCAATGCACCGGCTTGGCGCCGCGCACGAGGTGGCCATTGTTGACGATCTTCGACAGCGCGCGGATTTCCGCGGCCTCGAACTTGAAGTCCAGGGTCTTGTACGGGTTGTCCCAGTCGCCGATCACGCCGAGGCGCTTGAAATCCTTGCGCTGTATTTCGATCTGCTCCTCGGCGTATTCGCGGCACTTCTGCCGGAATTCCTCGGCATTCAACTTGGTGCCGACCTTGCCGAATTTCTTCTCGACCGCGATTTCGATCGGCAGGCCGTGGCAATCCCAGCCGGGCACGTAAGGCGCATCGAAACCGGCCAGATAGCGCGACTTGACGATGACGTCCTTGAGGATCTTGTTGACCGCGTGGCCGAGGTGGATCGCGCCGTTCGCGTATGGCGGGCCATCGTGCAACACGAACAGCGGGCGGCCCTTGGCGTTCTCGCGCAGTTGCGAATACAGATCGTCGGCGTACCAGCGCGCCAGCGCGTCCGGTTCGCGCTTGGGCAGGTCGCCGCGCATCGGGAAATCCGTCGCCGGCAGGTGGAGGGTGGCCTTGTAGTCTTGCGTCACGCGCTTGCTCGCAGTCTTGAATCGTTGAGGATTTCGCGCGCCAGTCCGGCATCGCGTTGCATCTGCACGGTCAGGCTGTGCAGGTCGGGGAATTTCTCTTCGTCGCGCAGCTTGGCGACGAATTCGACTTCGATGTGCCTGCCGTACAGATCGCCGGCGAAATCGAAGATGTGCGCTTCGAGCAGCGGCTCGACGCCGTTGACGGTCGGGCGCGTGCCGAAGCTCGACACGGACGCCAGCGGTGCATCGGCGATACCGTGCACGCGCGTGGCATAGATGCCTTGCAGCGCCGGCTGCTTCGGGAAGCGCAGGTTCGCGGTCGGGAAGCCGAGCGTGCGCCCGAGCTGCTGGCCGCGCACCACGCGCCCGCTGATCGCGTAAGGACGGCCGAGCAGGTGCTCGGCGTGGGCGAAATCGCCTTTCACCAGCGCCTCGCGGATGCGCGTGCTGGACACGCGCTCGCCGTCGCCGGAATGCACCGGCATGATTTCATGCGCGTCGAATCCGAATTCGGCCCCCATCGCTTGCAGCACCGACAGATCGCCGCCGCGCTTGTGGCCGAAGCGGAATTCCGGCCCGACCCAGACCTCGCGCGCCTGCAGGCGCCGCACCAGCAGTTGGCGCACGAAGTCCTGAGCGGAAAGCGCCGACAGTTGCGCGTCGAAGCGCAGCAGGCCGACCGAATCGACGCCGAGTTCGCGCAGGCCGGCTTCCTTCGCCCGCGCCAAGGTCAGCCGCGGCGGCGGATTGGCGCCGAGCCTGTGCGCGAAGAACTCGCGCGGCAGCGGCTCGAAGCTCAGCGCCACCGCCGGCAATGCCAATTCGCGCGCACGCGCAACGGCATGGCGCACCAACGCGCGATGGCCCAGGTGCAGGCCGTCGAAAGCGCCGATGCAGACCACGCTCCCGTGCGGGAATAGCACCCCGCCGTCAACGTCGCGGAAAAGCCTGCTCATCAGAGATGAAAGTATAGCCGTCCGCGCCAGTTTCAATCGATTGCGGCTCAATCGATTGCAGCTCAACGGTCGCGCAGATCGCGCGGACGCAAGCCTTGCGCCAGCAATGCGCCGGCATACGCCACCCCGCCACCGGCCACCAGCAGCAGCAACCAGCCGATCCGCCGCCATTTGCCGACCGAACTGAAATCCGGGGCGAAATGCAGGCCGAGCAACACGACCACGGCCAGCGCCACGCAGGCCACGCCCAGGCGCAGCAGATGCCTCCCCCACCCCGGCTGGCGCTGGTACACGCCGGAACGGCGCAGCCACAGCCACAGCAGGCCGAGGTTGACGTAGCTGGCCACCGCACTGGCCACGCCCAGCGCCAGATGCAGGCCGGGCGTTTCGCGCAAGGCGGCGAACACGCCGTGCGCGCGCACGTCCGCCGGCACCCACAACAGGTACAGCGCGGCCAGGAACAGCAGGTTCAGCGCCATGTTCGCCACCAGCGAAGCGACGCCGGCGCGCACCGGCGTCTTCGTGTCCTGGCGCGCGTAGAACGCCGGCAGCACCACCTTCACCAGCGCAAACGCCGGCAGGCCGAAGCTCAGGCCGAACACCGACATCGCCGCCATGCGCGTGTCAAAGGCGGTGAAATTGTGGTACTGGAACATCGTCGCCACCAGCGCCGGCGACAACAGCATCAGCCCCAGCGCCGCCGGCACCGCGATCAGCAGCGTGGTGCGCAGGCCCCAGTCCAGCGCGCGCGAAAAGCCGTCCTTGTCGGTATTGACGTGATGCCGCGACAGCGACGGCAAAATCACCGTGCCCAGGGCGACGCCGAACAGCCCCAGCGGCAGTTCGAGGAAGCGGTCGGCCTGCGACAGCCAGGTCTGCGAACCGGCGTACAGGCGTGCGGCGATCACCGTGTCCAGCAGCAGGTTGACCTGCGCGATCGACGAACCGAACAGGGTCGGCACCATCAGTTTCAGCACCCGGCGCACGTCCGGATGGCGCCAGCCCCAGCGCGGCCACACCAGCAGGCCGATGCCGCGCAAGGCCGGCAACTGGAACAGCAACTGCAGCGCGCCGGCAATCAGCACTGCCCAGCCCAGCGCCAGGATCGGCACCTGCAGGTGCGGCGCCAGCCACAAGGCGCCGGCGATCATGCACAGGTTGAGGATCACCGGGGTCAGCGCCGGAATGCCGAACCTGTGGAAGCTGTTGAGCGCGCCGCCGGACAGCGCGGTCAGCGAGACGAACAGCAGGAACGGAAAAGTCAGCCGCAACAGGTCGACCAGCAGGCCGAATTTCCGCGGGTCGGCCGCGGCGCCGTCGGAGAACAGCCACGCCACCTGCGGGGTGAAGATCAGCCCCAGCGCGGTGACCACCAGCAACACGCCGCCGAGGGTGCCGGCCACGCGCGCCATCAGTTCGCGCAGGTCGGCGGGCGGGCGGGTTTCCTTGACTTCGGTGAACACCGGCACGAACGCGGTCGAGAACGAGCCTTCGGCAAACA
This sequence comes from Lysobacterales bacterium, assembly GCA_015655355.1. Taxonomy (GTDB): domain Bacteria; phylum Pseudomonadota; class Gammaproteobacteria; order Xanthomonadales; family Xanthomonadaceae; genus Pseudoxanthomonas_A. Next base: position 5,108 of record JAATFG010000125.1, on the reverse strand, counting down.
GCCGGCGCAGGAAGTTGGGGATGCGGAACGCGACCCAGAACGCGTCGGTGACGGCATTGGCGCCGAAGGTGGTCTGGATGGCGATGTCGCGGACCAGGCCAAGCAGGCGCGAAATCATGGTCATGCTGCTGAACGACAGCAACCCGCGCAGCATCCCGGACTGGCCCCTGGCCGGCGCGGTCATGTGCCCGCGCCCATTACACCGGCGGGCCGCTTGACGCAAGTATCTGATTGCCCCATAATTTCCCGCTCGATTTTTCGTCTTCCGTTCTAGGCCTGCGATTGTCGCAAGCCTGCTCTCAAAAAGCACCTGCTTCCAAACAAGCACTCTCAGGAATCACACCGTGGCCAACATCAAATCCGCCAAGAAGCGCGCCAAGCAGACCGTCGTGCGCAATGCGCGCAACAACGCCCAGCGTTCGCAGCTTCGTACCGCCGTGAAGAAGGTCCTCAAGGCCCTCGACGCCAATGACGCCGCCGGCGCGCAGGAAGCCTTCGCCGTCGCCCAGCCGATCCTCGACCGCTTCTCCGCGCGCGGCCTGATCCACAAGAACAAGGCCGCCCGCCACAAGAGCCGCCTGACCGCGCGCATCAAGGCGCTGCAAGCCGCCTGAGCAACGGCACCGAACGCGAAGACACGGAAACCCGGCCCCTGGCCGGGTTTTTCTTTCATCGCGCCACTTCGATCCGGTCGCGGCCGCCCTGCTTGGCCGCGTACAGCGCCGCGTCGGCGTCGGCGACCAGGGTTTTCCAGTCGCATTCACGCCCGCCGGCGAGGCCGAAGCTCGCGGTGACGCGCAGTACGTGGCCAGCGCCGAGGTCGACCCGCAGTTCGCGCAGCGCGTCCTGCAGGCGCGCGGCCAGCGCCGATGCATCGGCGAGGTCCGGCGCATGCAGCAATACCGCGAACTCCTCGCCGCCGATGCGCCCGACCAGGTCGTCCGGGCGCACGTTTTCGCGCAAGGCATTCGCCACCGCGACCAGCGCCGCGTCGCCGGCCGGATGGCCCCAAGTGTCGTTGACCCGCTTGAAGTGGTCGATGTCGAGCATCAGCATGAACACCTCATGCGTGCGTTCGCGCAACCACGCCTGCCCCAGCGTCTCGAAGGTGCGCCGATTGAGCAGTTGGGTCAGGCCATCGGTTTCGGCCTGGCGGCGCAGTTGCTGCAACAGGCCGGCGCGCTCGCGCATGCGCACGCCGACCACGTCGATCGCCGCGAACAGCGGCTGCAGTTCCTTCGCCCGCCGCCGCGGCCGCGCGCGTTCGGCCGGCAATTGTTCGGCGGCAAGCGCGACGATGTCGTCGCTGGCGCCGAGCAGCGGCAACATCAGACGCACGTAGATGCGGTAGGTGACGTAGGCGATCAGCAGCACCAGCAACGTCGCCACCACCAGCACCGTGACCAGCATGCGCAACGCGTGCTTCTCGACCGTGTGGTAGTGCTGCACCAGCCAGTTGAGGTAGGCATCGCGCCACTCGGTCAACGGCGCCATCAATTGCACGTAGCGGTCGGTGAACTGCTGCGTGCTCAGCGAATAAGGCCCGCCTTGCGCACCCTCGTCGGCCAGTTGCGCGATCAGGTCCATGCCCGACGGCTCCGGTCGCTGGCCGATGGCGAAAAAGCGCGTGTTGACTTCGTCGCGCAGCCACTCGGCATTGCGATCGCCGGCGATGTAGCCGTCGTCGATGGCGAGCATGCTGTGCAGGATTTCCAGGCGCAACTGCAGCCGCGTGACCTGCCGGCGGTTGGCCGCGGGAATCGGCAGGCCGAGCGCGATCGGCACGATCAGTTCCGAACCGAGCCGACCCGCGTCTTCACGCGCATTGCTCAGCTCGATCGCGCGCAGCGCCGGCCCGGCCAGGTCGGCATCGTGTTCGACCAGTTGCGAAGCCTTCCTCTGCATCACCGTGTGGTAGGCGTCGTAGGCGCCGAACATCGCATCGATCGCGTCCTGCAACTTGCCGAAATCGCGCGAGCCCTGCGCCGCCGCGACGTCGGCGCGGGCATCGGCCAGTTGCGCGCGCGCATCCCGCATCAGCGCCACGGGCATGTCGCGCAGGACCACCGCATCCAGCGCCGCATCGGTCAGACGCTGCTGCGCCAGCCATTCGGCGCTGGCCCGTGGCAGCGCCGCCGCGGGCGCGGTCATGAACTTGTTGGCCGGCGCACGCTCGTAGGACACCCGGTTGGCCGCGTCCAGCACCCGACGGAATTCGTGCAGCAGTTGCGCGTTCTGCTGCGCCTGGCGGTAATCGCGGTGGAAATGCGCGAGGATCGCCGCCGCGACCGCCACCGACAGCAACACCGCCACCACCGAACCGGCGAACAGGCGCCGGCCGATGCGCTGGCGCTCGAATGACGAATTGTCCGCAGCGTCCGTTGCCATGCGCGACTTGTAGCAGAAGCCGCGCCGTTTGCAACTGCAGTTGTTCCTATCCGCCGAACCCGTGCCCCAGCGGCTTGCCGGCGAGCAGGTGCAGGTGGATGTGGTACACGGTCTGCCCGCCATCGTCGCGGCAGTTCATCACCACCCGATAACCGTTCTGCGCGAAGCCTTCGCGGCGCGCGTATTCGGCTGCGGCCAGCACCAGCTTGCCGAGCAACACCGCATCGCCGGCCCTGGCATCGTCGAGCGTGGCGATGTGCACGTGCTTGGGAATGAACAGCACGTGCACCGGCGCCTGCGGCGCGATGTCCTTGAACGCCAGCACGTCGTCGTCCTCGTAGACGATCTGCGCGGGGATTTCGCGGCGGATGATCTTGCCGAAGATCGTTGGGTTGTTGGAAGCCGGGTCGTTCATTGCGATGCTCCTTCAGAGGATTTCGGTGCGCGAACCGAATGCGTGCGAGAGCGTGCCGCGGTCCACGTATTCCAGCTCGCCGCCCAGCGGCACGCCGTGGGCGAGGCGCGACGGTTTCACCGCGTGCTGCCGCGCCAGTTGCGCGAGGTAATGCGCGGTGGCCTCGCCTTCGACGGTCGGGTTGGTGGCGATGATCATTTCCCGCACTTCGCCCTCGGCGAGGCGCTCGCTCAACTTGTCCAGGCCGAGTTCGCGCGGGCCGATGCCGTCCAGCGGCGACAGCCTGCCCTGCAGCACGAAGTACACGCCGCGGAAGCCGGTGGCCTGCTCGATCGCGAGGCGGTCGGCCGGCGATTCGACCACGCACAGCGAATGCCGGTCGCGGCTGGCGCTGGCGCAGATCGCGCACAACTCGCCTTCGGTGAAATCGCGGCATTGCGCGCAATGGCCGACGCGCTCCAGCGCATCGCGCATCACCTCGCTCAACTGCTTGCCGCCATCGCGACCGCGTTCGAGCAGGTGGTAGGCCATGCGCTGCGCGCTCTTGTTGCCGACGCCAGGCAGCACTTTCAGCGCTTCGATCAGTTGTTCGACGAGCGACGACATCGATCAGAACGGCAGCTTCATTCCCGGCGGCAGCGGCATGCCGGCGGTGGCTGCACCCATCTTCACCTTGCTTTCGGCATCGACCTTGGCACCGGCATCGTTGAAGGCCGCGGCGATCAGGTCTTCGAGCATTTCCGCATCACCGAGCGCGGACGGATCGATGCGCACCTTGCGGCATTCCTTGTTGCCGGACAGCGTCACGCCGACCAGGCCACCGCCGGCATTGCCTTCGACTTCGACCTGGCTCAATTCTTCCTGCGCGCGTTTCAGGTTGTCCTGCATCCGCTGTGCCTGCTGCATCAGTTGGGCGATGTTTCCACGCATGTCGTTGCTCACTCTTCAATCGGACGAATCGGACGTTGCGCAATCATTCGGTTCAGCCAAGGGGCGAATCGGGCGCTGTTCAATTATTCGATCCGTCCATGGGGCGAATCGAATCGGGCACCACTTTCGCGCCCTGCGCAAGCAGGCGCTGGATGTCCGGATGGTTCATGAAATGTTGTTCGGCCGCCGTCTGCCTCTCGCTGCGGGCGACCGCCTTGGCTTCGTTCAAGGTCTTGCCGCCGTCGCCGGTGACGAATGTGATTTGCGGCGCTGCGCCCAGCGCCGCAGCCAATGCGGCGGACAGGTCGGCGACGGTCTTGTCGTTGCGCAAATAGGAAAAGCCTTCGGACAGCGCCAGCTTCAAGACGCCGTTCGCATGCGCGACGAAACTCGTGTTCGCCGCCAGTTCCTTCGACAGCCCGCGCAATCCGCTCGAAGCGACCAGCGCCAGCCAATCCTCGGCATCGTTGATGCCCGCCCCTTGCGCTTCGGCCGCCGGCAAGGATTGCATCGGCGCGACGGCGATCTTTTCCGGCACCACCGGCTCGGCGCGCTGCGGCGCGGGCACGACTTCGGGCGGCTTTGCGCTCGACGCGAGCGGAGTTTCGGCCTTGCTTTCACCGGTTCCACGCGTGCCACCCGGCGGCGCGGCATCGCCGGCATTGACCGGACGGAACGCGAGCATGCGCAGCACGCTCATCTCGAAACCGGCGCGCGCGCTCGGCGCCAGATGCAGCTCGCGCTTGCCGTTCAAGGCCATCTGCCACCACAACTGCACCACTTCGGCACGCAATTTGGACGCGAATGCGGCGACGTCGACACCGTCGTTTTCATCGGCGATCTCCGCATCGGCGACCAGTTGCTTCACCTGGATCCGATGCAGCGCTTCGGCCAGCGCCTCCAGCACCGCGCCCCAGTCCGGCGAGAAATCGGCAAGCCTGGCCACCACCTCGAGCAGCGCCTTGCCGTCGCCGGCGACGAGTGCATCGAGCATCGCCCCGACTTGGGTCGTATCGACGGTGCCGAGCATCGCCGCGACGGAAGCGTCGTCGAGCTTGCCGCCGGCGTAGGCAATCGCCTGGTCGAGCAAGGAAAGACCATCGCGCAGCGAACCGTCGGCGGCCCTGGCGATCTGGCGGATCGCGCCATCGTCGGCAGGAATGTCCTCGGCCTGCAATATCTTGGTGATCTGCCCGCCGATCTGCTGCTCGTCGAGGCGCTTCAGGTTGAACTGCAGGCAGCGCGACAACACCGTCACCGGCAATTTCTGCGGGTCGGTGGTGGCGAGCAGGAACTTGACGTGCTCCGGCGGCTCTTCCAGCGTCTTCAGCAGCGCGTTGAACGCCGCCTTCGACAGCATGTGGACCTCGTCGAT
>JAATFG010000034.1 GCA_015655355.1 Lysobacterales bacterium | reverse complement strand
GCGTGCTGGATCGCCTCCTTGGTTTGCGGCATCACGCCGTCGTCGGCGGCGACGACGAGCACGACGATGTCGGTCAGCTTGGCGCCGCGCGCGCGCATCGAGGTGAATGCGGCGTGGCCGGGCGTGTCGAGGAAGGACACCACGCCCTTCTTGGTTTCCACGTGATAGGCGCCGATGTGCTGGGTGATGCCGCCGGCTTCGCCCGATGCCACTTTGGTGCGGCGGATGTAGTCCAGCAACGAGGTCTTGCCGTGGTCGACGTGGCCCATGATCGTGACCACCGGCGGACGCGACTTGAGGTCGCCCTGCTGTTCTTCGCTGTGCGCAAGCAGCGCGTCTTCGGCATCGTTGCTGTCAGCGCGCACGGCCTTGTGCCCGAGTTCTTCGGTGACGAGAACGGCGGTGTCGTGGTCGATGCTCTGGGTGATGGTCGCCATCACGCCCATCTTGAACAGCGCCTTGACCACCTCGCCGCCCTTGAGCGCGAGTTTCTGCGCCAGGTCGGCGACGGTGATGGTGTCGCCGATGGCGATTTCGCGCGTCATCGGCGCGGTCGGGCGCTCGAAGCCGTGCTGGCTGCCGCCACCGCGCTGCGGTTCGTTGCCGCGCCGCTGCTGCGGCCTGCCCTTGTTGTTGCCGCGCGAGGACGCGCCACGGCGCGCACGGTCGGCCGCGCTCAGGTGCAACTGGCCGGCGAAACGGCTGGCGGCGTCGTCGTCCTCGATGCCTGCGGCCATCGCGTGCGAGCCGCGCGGCTTGACCTTGGCGTGCGCGGCGCCATCGGTGCGCGCCGGCTCCTTGCGTGCCGGCGCCGCCGGCTTGGCAACGTGGTGGCCACTGCGCACCGGACGCGCAGCCGGCGTGCCGTCTTCGTCGGCCGGCGCGCCCTTGGCTTCGGCTTCGACGCGCTTGCGTTCTTCCTCGGTCGCGCGTTCGGCTTCTTCCTTCTCGCGGCGCGCGCGTTCGAGTTCCTCGCGGCGCTTGGCGTCGCGTTCGGCCAGTTCGCGCTGTTCGGCGAGGTTGCGCGCCTTGGATTCCTCCAGCTTGCGCAGGATTTCGGCGCGCTCCGGATCCTTCTCGGTCGAGGAATGCGGCAACGACGCGGCATCCTCGCTCGGCTTGACGTAGGTGCGCTTCTGCCGCACTTCCACCGCCACGGTGGACTTGGTGCGGCCCGCGTTCACGGTCACCGCTTCCACCTTGCGGCGGTTGAGGGTGATCTTCTTCGACGCGTCGCCGACGTCGGCCTTTTCGTCGGCCTTGCCGTGCGAGCGCTTGAGGAAGCCCAGCAGCTTGACCTTTTCGATGCTGGTCACGACCTGGTCGGGGCCGCTGAACTTCATGCCGGCTTCGGCGAGCTGTTCGAGCAGTTTGTCGACCGGCGTGTTGACCAGTTCGGCGAGCTTGCGGATGGTGGTTTGTTGCGACATTCGGTGCGTGTTCCGTGGCTTGTGGGCGCCGCGCACCGAAGTGCGTCAGCGCTGGATTTTAAGCCCTGCAAGATACAGGGCGCTGTTCATGGCTGCGCGTTCATGCGCCGCGTTCCAGATGCGCCGGCGTGGTGCTCATGCGCCACGCTCCAAACGAGCGATCTCCTCGGCGCGTGCGGCGAGGATCAATTCGGCGGCGTGCTTCCCGTCGAGGCCTTCGATCTTGAACTCGGCCACTTCATCGGCGGCCAGATCGGACAGGTCTTCGCTGGTGCGCACGCCGTGCGCGGCCAGTTCGTAAGCGGTGGCCTCGTCCATGCCCTTGAGCGTGAGCAGGCTTTCGTCCGGGCCTTCGGCGCCTTCCTCCTGCGCCAGCTCCGCGTTGAGCAGGGCATCGCGGGCGCGCGAACGCAGCTCCTCGACGATGTCCTCGTCAAAGCCCTCGACCGCGAGCAGCTCGCCGACCGGCACGTAGGCGATTTCCTCGACCGTGTTGAAGCCTTCGGAAACGAGGATCGCGGCGATTTCCTCGTCCACTTCCAGCTTGTCCATGAACAACTGGCGCGCCGCGGCCTGTTCGGCTTCGCTCTTGGCCTGCACCTGGTCGGCGGTCATCACGTTGAGCTGCCAGCCGGTCAGGCGGCTGGCGAGGCGCACGTTCTGGCCGCCCTTGCCGATCGCCTGGGCGAGACGCTCTTCGGCGACGGCAAGGTCCATCGAATGCTTCTCTTCATCGACGATGATCGACTGCACTTCCGCCGGCGCCATCGCGTTGATGACGAAGTTGGCCGGGTTGTCGTTCCACAGCACGATGTCCACGCGCTCGCCGTTGAGCTCGTTCGACACCGCCTGCACGCGCGAACCGCGCATGCCGATGCAGGCGCCGATCGGATCGGTGCGGGTGTCATGCGCAAGCACGGCGATCTTGGCGCGGTCGCCGGGGTCGCGCGCGCAAGCCTTGATCTCGACCAGGCCCTGGCCGACTTCCGGCACTTCGAGCTTGAACAGCTCGATCATGAATTCCGGCGCGGCGCGGCTGATGAACAGTTGCGGGCCGCGCGGCTCGCTGCGCACGTCGTAAAGGTAGCCGCGCACGCGGTCGCCGGCGCGCAGCACGTCGCGCGGGATGCCCTTGTCCTTCGGAATGAAGGCTTCGGCATTGCCGCCGAGATCGACGTAGATGTTGCCGCGCTCGGCGCGCTTGACGATGCCGGTGACCAGCTCGCCGACGCGATCCTTCCACGCGTCCACCACCTGGTTGCGCTCGGCTTCGCGCACGCGCTGCACGATCACCTGCTTCGCCGCCTGCGCGGCGATGCGGCCGAAATCCGGGTTTTCGATCTGCTCTTCGATGTAGTCGCCGACCTCGGAGCCCTCGGCTTCGTCGACCGCGTCCATCAGGCGGATCTGCCGATCCGGCGATTCCATCACCACGTCGTCGGCGACCACTTCCCAGCGGCGGAAGGTTTCGTAGCTGCCGTCCTTCTGGTCGATGGCCACGCGCGTGATCACGTCCTGGTCGATGTAGCGCTTCTTCGCCGCGGACGCGAGCGCCGCTTCGATGGCATCGAAAATCACTTCGCGCGGCACGCCCTTTTCATTGGCGACCGCATCGACGACGAGGAGAAGTTCCTTGCTCATTGGTTCACTCCGCACGCGGCCTCGATGCCGCTGGTTGCTTGGTTTGTTTTTCGGTTTTTCCCGCCGGTTTCTTCTTTCCGGCGGAAGGTTTCTTTTTCGGCTGTGGCGCCAGACCCAGCGCCACCCAGTCCGGCACGATCTTCGCCTTCTCGACGTTGTCGATGGCGACGATGAATTCATCGGCGACGCCATCGATGGCGAACGCCACGCTGCCGGCCTCGATGCGCAGGATTTCGCCCTGCAAGCGGCGGCGACCGTCCTGCGGCAATTTCAGCACCAGCTTCGCCTGCTCGCCGACGAAGCGCGCGAACTGCTGCAGCGAGAACAGCGGCCGCTCGATGCCCGGCGAGCTGACTTCGAGGTTGTATTCGCCGGCGATCGGATCTTCGACGTCGAGCTGCGCCGACACTTCGCGGCTGACCTTCTCGCAATCGTCGATATTGACTTCGCGCGTCTCGCGCTCGGCCTCGACCACGTCGATGTACACGCGCAGCGTGCTGCTGCCCGGCGCCGGCAGGTATTCGACGCCCAGCAATTCGAGGCCCAGCGACGCCACCGTCGGGGCCAGCAACGCGGAAATCTGGTTCGCCTTTTCGCTCACGAAACCGAATGCCTCGAAAAATCAGGGAAGAAATGCAAACACCGGAAACGACAAAGGGCCCGAAGGGCCCTTTTCCGATGACGCTGGATGCGGAAACGGGAGAGTACGTTTCCACGAGCCCGAGCCTTGGCGCGTACGATACACCGTTGTGCGCCGAAACTTGGTAGCGGGGGCAGGATTTGAACCTGCGACCTTCGGGTTATGAGCCCGACGAGCTGCCAGACTGCTCCACCCCGCAACGGAGAAGCGAGATTATGCGGATTCAGGCGAGTTTATGCAAGCCTTGTTTGCAGGAAACCGCATTGGAAACGAAAAACGCCGGGAAAACCCGGCGTTTCTGCTGCTTCCGCGAATGCGGCTCAGCGCGTGAACGCCAGCACGCACCAGTGCATGATCGGGTTCCAGAACACGCCCAGCACCAGCAGCGCCAGCGCATTGACGCCGAACAGCACCGGCAACGCGCCACCCCGCGCCGGCTGCGCTTCGCCGACCGGTTCGTCGAACCACATCACCTTGATCACGCGCAGGTAGTAGAACGCGCCGATCACCGAGCAGATCACGCCGAGGATGGCGAGCCAGGTCAGGCCGCCGCCGAGCGCGCCGTCGATCACGGCAAGCTTGGCCCAGAAGCCGAGGAACGGCGGCACGCCGGCCAGCGAGGCCATCACGCACAGCACCAGGCCGGCCATCCACGGATTGCGCGTGGACAGGCCCTTGAAGTCGTCGATCTTGTCGGCCTCGAAGCCCTTGTTCGACAGCACGATGATCGCGCCGAACGAAGCCACCGACATCAGCGCATAGCAGATCGCGTAGAACAGCGAAGCCGCGTAACCGGCCGCACTGCCGCCGGCCAGGCCGAGCAGCAGGAAGCCGACGTGCGAGACGGTCGAATACGCCAGCATGCGCTTGAGGTTGGTCTGCGCGATCGCAATCACGTTGCCGACGATCAGCGACAGCGCGGCAAGCCCGGCGAGCAGCGCATGCCACTGCGGCGTGTCCTGGCCGATGCCATCGACCAGCAGGCGGAACGCCATCGCGAACGCGGCCAGTTTCGGGCCGGCGCTGATGAACTGGGTGATCGGCGTCGGCGCGCCCTGGTACACGTCCGGCAGCCACATGTGGAACGGCGCGGCGCCAAGCTTGAACGCGATGCCGGCGACGAGGAACACCATGCCGGTCAGCAGCAGCGGCTTGTCGGTGAGGTTGGCGACCGCGGCGTGGATCTCGTCGAGTTTGAGCGAACCGGTGGCGCCGTAGACCAGCGACATGCCGTACAGCAGCAGGCCCGAGGCCAGCGAACCGAGCACGATGTACTTCATGCCCGCTTCGGCCGACTGGCCATCATCGCGGTTCAGCGCGACCAGCGCGTACGAGCACAGCGCGAGCAGTTCCAGGCCCAGGTACACCATCACCAGCGAGCCGGCCGAAACCAGCATCATCATGCCGACGGTGGCGAACAGGATCAGCACCGGCACTTCGCCCGGATACAGGTTGCGCTCGCGCAGGTACGGCCACGCATAGGCGAGGTTCAGCGCGGACACGATCAGGATCACGACCTTGGACACGTCGGCCATCGTGTCGCGCACGAACATGCCGTTGAACACCACGCCATGGCCGCCGCAACCGGCGACGATCATCCACGCCGCGCCGAGCAGCAGGGCGATGGCCAGCACGTGGGTGACGATGCGCTGCTTGTTGTTGAAGAACAGGTCGAGGATCAGCAGCGCGAACGCGCCGACGATCAAGGTGATTTCCGGCAGCAGCGGAAACACGTCGGAGGCGGGAGGAAGCGTGTCGGTAATCATGACGTGGTCGGTTTCCTTACAGCTTGCTGCTGGCGATTTGCGTGGCCAGGTGCGCGATCGACGGTTCCAGCAGGTCGGTCAGCGGCTTGGGGTAGATGCCGATGGCAAGCACGGCGACGGCGAACACGCCCAGCACCAGCGCTTCGCGGCCGTTGAGGTCTTCCAGTTCCGCCACGTGCGCGTTGGCGACGTCGCCGTACAGCACGCGCTTGACCAGCCACAGCGTGTAACTGGCGCCGATGATCAGGGTGAGCGCGGCGAACACGGCGATGTACGGATGCTTCTGGAACGAGGCCAGCACCACCATGAATTCGCCGACGAAACCGCTGGTGCCCGGCAGGCCCGAATTGGCCATGCCGAAGAACACGAAGAACACCGCGAACCACGGCATCACGTTGGCGACGCCGCCGTAATCCTTGATCATGCGGGTGTGCATGCGGTCGTACAGCACGCCGACGCAGGAGAACATCGCGCCGGACACGAAGCCGTGCGAAATCATCTGCACCATCGCGCCCTGCAGGCCGAGGCGCGCGGCATCGGTGTTGCCGTAGTCGCGCACGAGGGCGAAGGAAATGAAGCTGCCGAGGGTGACGAAACCCATGTGCGAAACCGACGAATACGCGATCAGCTTCTTCATGTCGTCCTGCACCAGCGCGACCAGGCCGACGTAGACGATGGCGATCAGCGACAACACGATCACGAAGGTCGCGTAATGGTGCGCGGCGTCCGGCACGATCGGCAGGTTGAAGCGCAGCACGCCGTAACCGCCGATCTTCAGCGCGATCGCGGCCAGCACCACCGAGCCGGCGGTCGGCGCTTCGACGTGCGCGTCCGGCAGCCAGGTGTGGACCGGGAACATCGGGATCTTGACCGCGAACGCGATCAGGAAGGCGAAGAACAACCAGGTCTGCTCCTTCGCCGACAGGTGCATCGCGTACAGGTCGTGCAACTGGAAGCTGCCGCCCTTGACGTACAGGTAGATCAGGCCCACCAGCATCAGCACCGAGCCGAGGAAGGTGTAGAGGAAGAACTTCAGCGATGCGTAGATGCGGCGCGGGCCGCCCCAGACGCCGATGATCAGGAACATCGGGATCAGCATCGCCTCGAAGAACACGTAGAACAGCATCGGGTCGCTGGCTGCGAAGATGCCGTTGGTCAGGCCTTCGAGGATCAGGAACGCGGCCACGTACTGGCTCACGCGCTTGCTGACCGAACCCCACGCGCCGATCAGGGTCAACACCGTCACCAGCGTGTTGAGCAGCAGCAACGTCACCGCGATGCCGTCGGCGCCGAGGTTGTAGAAGATGTCGAAGGTCGGAATCCACGGATGGCTTTCGACGAATTGCAAACCGGCATTCGTTTTGTCGAAGCCTGTCAGCAGGCCGAGGCTGAAGACGAAGGTCAGCAGCGCGACGATCAGCGCCGACCACTTCGCCGCCCGGGCACGCGCATTGCCGAGGGCGAGGATCGCGGCGCCACCGAGGATCGGCAGCCAGATGATGATGCTGAGCAGGGGCAAGTTCGCCACGTGTGTCATTTCCGTTCGATCAGTGCCAGAACTTGATCAGCACGGCCAACAACACGATCAGGCCGAGGATCATCGCAAAGGCGTAGTGGTAGAGATAACCGGACTGGGTCTTGCGCAGCAGCTTGGCCGCCAGATCGACCACGCTGACGCTGCCGTTGACGATGGCGCCGTCGATCACGTTGCTGTCGATCCAGCGCGACAACTTGCCCAGCAGCACGCCGCCGCCGGCGAAACCGTTGATCCACAAGGCGTCGGCCCAGTATTTCTTGTCCAGGATGTTGGTCAGGAACGCGCCCAGCGGGCTGGTGCGGATCCTGCCCGGCAATTCCGGGTTGAACACGTACAGGTACAGCGCCAGCAGGAAGCCGGCCAGCGTCAACCAGAACGGCGCACCGAGGAAGCCGTGCAGCGCCATGTCGATCGGGCCATGGAATTCCTCGCCGAGCGCGGCGACGGTGTCGCGCGCGTGGTCGTAGAACTGGATCGCGCCGCCGAAGAAATTCATCGCCGGCCATGCGCCCTGCTCTTCGCCGCCATTGCCGAACAGCATCGCGCGCACGCTCAGGCTACCGACGAAGATCGACGGAATCGCCAGCAGGATCAGCGGAATCGTCACCACCCACGGCGATTCGTGCGGCTCGTGCGCGCCGTGGCCGCCATGACCATGGTCGTCGCCATGCGCATCGTGCGAATGGTCGGCGTGGGCATCGGCATGCGCGGCGTGCTCGTCGTGAGCCGCATCGTGCGAATGATCGTCATGACCGTGATCGGCGTGCGCATCGCGGAAGCGCTCCTTGCCGTGGAAGGTCAGGAACAGCAGGCGGAACGAGTAGAAGCTGGTGACGATCACGCCACCGAGTACCGCCCAGTAGCCGTAGGTGGCGACCCAACTGTGCGCGTTCTCGGCATGCAGCCTGGCGGCATCGATGATCGTGTCCTTGGAATAGAAACCGCTGAAGAACGGCGTGCCGACCAGGGCCAGCGTGCCGATCCACATGGTGACGAAGGTGATCGGCATGTACTTGCGCAGGCCGCCCATCTTGCGCATGTCCTGCTCGTGGTGCATGGCGATGATCACCGAGCCGGCGCCCAGGAACAGCAGCGCCTTGAAGAACGCGTGGGTCATCAGGTGGAACACCGCGGCCGAGTACGCCGAGGCACCGAGCGCGACGGTCATGTAGCCCAGCTGCGACAGCGTCGAATACGCGACCACGCGCTTGATGTCGTACTGGATGATGCCGATCAGGCCGGTGAAGAACGCGGTGGTCGCGCCGATGAACATCACGAAATCCAGCGCGCCCTGCGACAACTCGAACAGCGGCGACATGCGCGCGACCATGAAGATGCCGGCGGTGACCATCGTCGCGGCGTGGATCAGCGCCGAGATCGGGGTCGGGCCTTCCATCGAGTCCGGCAGCCACACGTGCAGCGGCACCTGCGCCGACTTGCCCATGGCGCCCACGAACAGGCAGATGCAGATCAGTGTCATGGCCGGCACGACCGTGCCCGAGGAGAGCGCCAGGCTCTGCGTCGCGATATGCGGCGCGGCGGCAAAGGCATCCTGGTAGTCCAGCGAGCCGGTGTAGTAGACCACGCCGGCGATCCCGAGTACGAACCCGAAATCCCCGATGCGGTTG
>JAATFG010000017.1 GCA_015655355.1 Lysobacterales bacterium | reverse complement strand
CGATTCCGCGGTGTCGATGATGGCCGACGCGCCAATCTATATCGACGATAGCGGCGCGTTGACGCCCACCGAGGTGCGTGCACGGGCGCGGCGCCTGAAGCGCGAGCATGGGCTCGGGCTAATCGTGGTCGACTACTTGCAGCTCATGCAGGTGTCGGGCACCACCGAGAACAGAGCTACGGAGATCTCGGAGATCTCTCGTTCACTCAAAGCGCTGGCGAAAGAGTTGGACGTGCCGGTGATCGCGCTGTCGCAGCTGAATCGCAGCGTCGAGCAGCGTCAGGACAAACGTCCGGTGATGTCGGACTTGCGAGAGTCGGGCGCTATCGAGCAGGACGCCGACGTGATTCTTTTCATCTATCGCGAAGAAGTGTACGAGCGAGAGACGCCGCGTAAGGGTATCGCCGACATAATCATCGCGAAGCAGCGCAACGGCCCCACGGGCGAGTTCCACCTCACGTTCCTCGGCGAATACACCAAGTTCGAGAACCTGGCGCATGATTCGGTAGGCAGCTTCGAGTAAAGGAACAAGGCGATTGCATGGCCGCCTTTTATTTGTTGCTGATGTCGCGGCCCGTAGCCGTCCGCCTGACTGCCGAATGCTCAGGCGGAAGTGCACCTACCGCAAAGCAGCCCGAAGACGGGCTGCCAACTCGATTCGCTCCTCGGTGGTGTAGGGCGCTTTCTGCCCCGCATACAGTCCGTCATTCGGGTAGCGAGGAAATACATGAAGGTGGTAGTGCCACACATCTTGATTGCCGGCTGGCCCGTTGTGTTGGCGAGTGGAGATTCCTTCACAACCGAAGGCATTCCGCATGGCGTGCGCTAGGCGACGCGTGGCACGAAAGAAGTCGACGCCGAGGTTGTCCGGGATGTCCAACACGTTCTCATGGTGGCTCCGAGGTACCACCAAGCAGTTGCCTTTTATTCCGGCGTAGTGGTGAGTCGGAACCAAAGCGAACACGTTGGCATCCACCAAGACAACGGCTGATTCTGGCGCAGGCGATGGAAGTGTCTCGGCAATACCGCAGAACGGACACTCGTATCCGGGTGGAGCATTCTTCATAAGGCCTAACGTTGAAGTTGAGCGGCCGACTGAGGCTTGCCGAAGGAGGTCCGCTCGAACGACCGGTTAGGCGTCAGCGTCCCGCCGCGATGGTAGCCCCTGCATGAGTTGCCGCTTTTCTCGAAATCTTGCTGCGATTAACTGCAGTGCTTTGATCTTGGGGGTCTTGGTCGTGATGTTTAGGTTGTTTGCGTCGGCAAACCGTCTGAGCGCATCTGCGTCCGCAGCCTCAAGTTCATTCTGAACTTCGACCTCAAAGCCGCCCATCCATCGGGCGAAAAGCTCCTGGAATCGCTCCTGCTGCTGCTTAATTTCATCTTCTGTTAATGGTTGAGGCTTCTCCTGCTTCGCCTTGCGGTCGGCGGCCTTTCTCTGCGCAGACGCGGTCTTCGCGTCCAGCAAGGCAAGTACGCGATCTAGCTTTTCATGAAGCTTGGCAATTTCCAGTCTTAAGTCGTCGTTAGTCATTTGGCCTTCTCATTCAAGAAGCCTTGAATCTGTTTCCAGAGGGTCGAGTATTGTGCCGCAAAGTCCGTGGGCAGGCCTTCTTGTATGGCGCGCTTCATGCCGACTTTGTCGAAGATGGCTTGATCGAACAGTCGGACGTTTAGCCCGCGGTCCGCAGCCACGTGTTTCAGCACGTCTGATGCATCGTCCAGGTAGCGCTGGGTTTCGTTGCTGTACCGCTTGATGGAGCTCCCGCCAGGCTTCTTCGCTCTGTTCATGAAGACGCCGATCTTGGGAACCGGGAATGGCTCAATGCGCATACGAAGGCTGTTCAACAACAACGCCAATCCTTTGGCAGCAAAGAAATCCGGATTGATTGGAATTAGAACGAGGTCACAGGTAGACAGTACCGAGTAACTCAGAAGGCTGAATGACGGTGGGCAATCGAACAACGCATAGTTGTACTTTGGGACATTCGAAGAATTCTGAATCTTTTCCAGCAGACGCTGAATAAAGAACTTCACCTTCTCTCGATCAAATAACTCAAGTTCGGTCCAGTAGAGATCTTCGACCGACGGAACGAAGTGATAGCGTTCCGAAATCTTGTAGATGAAGTCGTGATTGATCCCGAAATTGAACGCGGCCGGCTTGGTGAACTCGTCGAGCGCGTCAAATATTGTTTTCTTCTTGTTGATTGACCGCTCGTACCAGTTAGTGAAATCCTTGAAGGGATTCCCATCTTCGTTGAGCGCAATCGCTTGAGTGAGCGACATTTGCGCGTCGAGATCGAAGATCGGCGAGCTGACGCCAGTGTCGCGTGCTGCGACGTTCCCGAGCGCCCAAGTGGCCGTTGTTTTGCCGACTCCGCCCTTGAAGTTGATTGTCGCGATGGTCTTCAACGTGCCTCCCTGTGTGCGCGCAACGGACTTGGATTCTGACGCCTAACGCCTGAATTAAGCCGCGCCGCGAAGCGGCGTCGGCTTGAATGAATTGTTAGGTCTCACGGCCCCAACAATGCGATCAATGATTTGTCAGCGATTCTTGGACTTGGCGAACGCACCAAGTCCACAAATTACGGCAAGGGCCAGCGGCAAGTAGCCTAGCTTGCTCCCGCCCGAAAGCATGGCGCCGGCAGCAACCAAAGCTCCGCATGCGGCCATGACCAGCTGCTGGGATGTGAGGTTCTTAAGGTGTTCCATGTGTAATCCCCAAATTGCGATGAGTGAGACCTAACGCCTGAATTAAGGCGGACCGCGAAGCGGTCTCGCCTTGAATGAATTGTTAGATTGCGTCCTTTGACAGGCGCTCAAAAACATTTGCGAGCTCTTTGGCGGTCGATAGCTCTACTCTAAGCTCGGATCTTATTTTGAATATCCAAAAAATAAAAAACACGCATATCACAGCCAGCCCAGCATTCCATGGATCTATCTTTTGAGCCGCAAGAATAAAGAGCGGAAGACAGATAGCTAGCAGCGTATGCATGTAATTGAAGAAGTCGATCTTACTGTTGATGATCTCAGAGCGATTTTTTAAGGCGAAGGCGAGACTAGCCCATCTCGTTTTAGTAATTGAGGTCTTGCGCAAAGCGGCGAGACCTTGAGCATCTAGAAGGTAAGTATTGTAGAAATCTTCATCCTGTGCGATCAGGTCTAGGTCGCTCATTTTTTTGTTTTCTTTCTTCTGCTTGAACAGATACTGGCTGTCCAAATGCTGAGCGCGCAGGTCTTTGTAGCGATCAATGAATTCCTTGATATGGTTTTCCATCGCGAGAAAACTCCATAAGCAATCTAACGCCTGAATTAAGCCGCGCCGCGAAGCGGCGTCGGCTTGAACGAATTGTTAGAACTGCTACTTCGCAGCATCTTTGGCCGCCTTGAGTGCGGCTTTGAGCGTGTCGTCTGATGCGCAAAGCAAGGCGAGGTCGTCCCACTTGAGCTTGATGCCATGCTTTTTGGTGGTGCGTCCCTTGCACCATACGAGGCCGGTCATGGTGGCGTAGCAGTCACCAAGCTGGATCGATCCGTCGTTGCTACGAACCTCCAACTCAATGCCGCTTTGCTTGACTTGCATTTCAACGTCAAACGACTTGATCCAAACCTTCATCTTTCAGTCCCCCTGTTGGTGAGAAGCAGTTCTAACGCCTATTAGACCCCGAAACGGGGTGATAGTGCGGAGTGTCGCGGGCATGGGTGGGACGTGTCAAACGGGGAAATCCTACACGGATCACGGGTTTGGATGATGGTTGTGTGTCGCCGGAAGCTGGATGCTGGTTTGCATATCCAGTCGGATGGGGCGATATGTCTTATCAGGGCGAAAACGCAGGAATAAGCCGGGTTCGGGTGACATCGGGCAGGCCGCCACGTTTGCTGGAGCGGGTGCGCGATGCTTTGCGCACGCGGCATTACAGCTTGCGCACCGAGCGCGCCTACCTTGGCTGGATTCGTCGCTTCATCCTCGCCAATGGCAAGTGCCACCCGCGGGAGATGGGCGCGGCGGAGGTCGAGCATTTCCTCAGCGCGCTGGCCGTGCATGGCAAGGTGGCCGCCAGCACCCAGAACCAGGCGCTGGCGGCGCTGTTGTTCCTGTACCGCGAAGTGCTGCGCATCGACTTGCCGTGGATGGAGAACGTGGTCCGCGCCAAGCGTCCGCAGCGCGTGCCGAGCGTGCTTTCGCGCGAGGAGGTGCGGCGCTTGCTTGCGCTGATGGAAGGACGGCCACGCCTGCTTGCGGCGCTGCTGTACGGCAGCGGCTTGCGCTTGATGGAATGCCTGCGCCTGCGGGTCAAGGAGGTGGATTTCGCCCGCAACGAGATCGTGGTGCGTGATGGCAAGGGCGGCAAGGACCGGCGCACGGTGTTGCCGGCGAGGCTGGCCGACGAACTGAAGCGTGAGGTGGAACGCGCGCGCGTCCTGCACGAGGCCGACCTGCTGGCCGGTTTCGGTGCGGTCTGGCTGCCCGATGCGCTGGCGCGCAAATACCCGAGCGCGCCGCGCGAATTCGGTTGGCAATGGTTGTTCCCGGCGCCGCGGCGTTCGCGCGATCCGCGCGCCGGGATCGCGCGCCGCCATCATTTCGACGACGGCATGCTGTCGCGCGCGCTGAAAGGCACGTGCATGCGCGCCGGTATCGCCAAGCCCGTGTCGGCGCATGCCTTGCGCCACTCCTTCGCCACCCATTTGCTGGAAAGCGGCGCGGACATCCGCACCGTGCAGGAATTGCTCGGGCACAAGGACGTGGCCACCACCCAGATCTACACGCATGTACTCAATCGCGGCGCGGGTGGCGTGCTCAGCCCGCTGGACCGCTGACATGCGCGCGCCCCTGTTCGGCAAGGCGCATGCCGTCGCGCTGTTGTGCGGCGTCTGCGCTTGTTTGTTCGCACCGAAGCGGTTGTCGTGGTGGGAACTGCTGGCCGGGCTGGTTGCGGCGATCATTGTTGCGTGGCGGTGCAGCGGAACGCGACGGGCACCGATGCCGTTTGAAACCGCGTGGAAACGGACCGCGGCACGCGTTGCGTGCATCGCGCTGCTGGGCTTCTGCTGGGCCGGCTTGAACGCCGGCCATGTGCTGCATTCGCAATGGCCGCATGGCGGCGCGAAACGGGAAGTGATCGTGCGCGGCACGGTCGAAGGCTTGCCGGAGCCGGAAGTGCGGCGCACGCGCTTTCAGTTCGTCGTGGATGACGCGCGCGGCCTCGACGGCAAGACGCCGATTCCGGAATTGCGCGGCGAGCGGCTGCAACTGGCCTGGTACGACGATCATGCCGCGACCGCGCCGGGGCCGCGCACGCAATTGCATGCCGGCGCGCGCTGGCAATTCCAGGTGATGCTGAAAGCGCCGCGCGGACTGCGCAATCCCGGCGGCTTCGACAGCGAGGAATACGCGCTGGCGCAGCGCATCGCCGCCGTCGGCTACCTGCGCGAGGTGCAGGCCGCGCGGCAACTCGCGCCCGCGCGCGGCATCGACGCGTGGCGCGAAGCGATGTCGGCGCATATCGCGCGGGAGGCACGGCCGCAATCGGCGCGCTTCATCCGCGCGTTGACCGTGGGCGACACCTCGGCACTGGATGACGAGGACTGGCGCGTGTTGCGCGCGGCGGGGCTGACCCACCTGATCGCGATTTCCGGCTCGCACGTCGGCCTGGTCGGCGGGTTCCTCGCGTTGCTGGTCGCGCTCGCCTGGCGCGTGTTTCCGCGACTGGGGAAGTGGTTGCCGCGGCCGGTTGCCGCCGCCATCGCGGCGTTGTGCGGCTCGCTCGCCTATGGCGCGATGGCCGGCTTCTCGCTGCCGACCGTGCGCACCTTGCTGATGATCGCGGCGCTCGCGCTGGCGTGCATGTTCCGCCGTGGCCTGCGCATCGCCGACGGGCTCGCGTTGGCGCTGATCGCCGTGCTGCTGTTCGATCCGCTGTCGGTGTTGCAGCCGGGGTTCTGGTTGAGCTTCGCCGGCGTCGCGTGGCTGGCGTGGTGCCTGCCGGAGCGTGGCGCAGGCCGCGTCGTGCGCGAACTGCTTGCGGCGCAGTGGGTCGCCACGCTCGGCCTGTTGCCATTGACGGTGCTGCTGTTCGGGCAGGCATCGTTGCTCGGGCCGCTGGCGAACCTGGTCGCGGTGCCGTGGTGGTCGCTGGTGGTGGTGCCGTTGTCCTTGTTCGGCACCGCGTTCGATGCGTTGCACGCGGGCTTCGGCGCATGGGCGTGGAAGCTCGCCGGGCTGTGTTTCGAGCCGAGCTGGTCATTGTTCGCATGGCTGGCGCAGCGTCGCGCGGCCTTGATCTGGCTGCCGGAGCCGGCGGGGTTCGCCTTGCCGCTGGCACTGGCCGGCGCATTCTGGCTGTTGCTGCCGCGCGGCGTGCCGGGAAAACCTTTCGCCGCGTTGTTGTGGCTGCCGCTGCTGTGGCCGGACCTGCACGCGCCGAAAAACGGCGAAGCGCAACTGCAGGTGATCGACGTGGGGCAGGGCTTGTCGGTGCTGGTGCGCACGGCGAACCACGCGCTGCTGTACGACACCGGGCCGGCGGTGGCCGATGGTTTCGACGCGGGCGAGCGCGCGGTGGTGCCGAGCCTGCATGCGCTGGGCGTGGAGGCGCTCGACCGCATCGTCGTCATCCATGGCGACAACGATCATGCCGGCGGCCTGGCCTCGGTGCGTGCGGCGATTCCGGTGCACGACGTGCTGACTTCGCACGGCGCGCCGGTCGCGGCGAATGGTGATTGCATGGCAGGCGCCGCATGGGAATGGGACGGGGTGCGTTTCCGCTTCCTGCACCCGCCGCGCGATTATCCGTATCTGGACAACGAATCCAGCTGCGTGCTGCGGATCGAGAGTGCGCACGGCGCGGCGCTGCTGACCGGCGACATCGGCCAGGTGATCGAACGCGAACTGCTGCACGACGATGCCGCCGCGTTGCGCGCCGAGGTGGTGCTGGTGCCGCACCACGGCAGCGATGCGTCTTCCGACCCGGGGTTCATCGCCGCGACCGGCGCGCGCCTGGCGCTGGTGTCCAGCGGCCACGGCAATCGCTTCGGCCATCCGCGCGCGGACGTGGTGCAACGCTGGCAGGCGACTGGCGCCGAAGTGCTGGACACCGCGCGCAGCGGCGCGATCACGGTGTGGCTGGATGCCGGCGGCCCGGTCGTGCGCGAGCGGCGGCGGGCGTTCCCGCGCGGATGGGATGCCGTTGCATTGGCCGGGCGGGGTGGTTGAGCAGGGTCACGATGGACGTCGCCGGGCGCGGCGATGAGCCAGCGCGCGCGGCGCCGGCCCTGCCTCGGCAGCGTGACGGATTCCCCCACGCGCGCCGCCGCGCTGGCTTATCCTATGGACTTGGCTGAACAACTTCCCGCAAGGGCTTGAGGAAACAGAACGTGCTGGAACTGGTGAAGGCGGGCGGCTGGCCCATGATTCCGTTGTTGCTGCTGGCCGTGCTGGCGTTGGCGATCGTGGTCGAACGCTTCTGGTCGCTGCGGCGCAAGGAAGTCCTGCCGCCGGGCCTGGGCGAGGAAGTGCGCAAGTGGGCCGCCGGCGGCCAGCTCGATCCGGCGCACATCGAATCGCTGCGCCGCACATCCCCCCTGGGCGCATTGCTGGCCGCCGCGCTGGACGTGCGCAACAAGCCGCGCGAACTGGTCCGCGAACGCATCGAGGACAGCGGCCGCTTCCTCGTCCATCGGCTGGAGAAGTTCCTCAACACGCTCGGCACGATCGCCTCGGCCGGGCCGCTGCTCGGCCTGTTCGGCACCGTGGTCGGCATGATCCAGATGTTCCTCGGCATTCTCGACCACGGCGTCGGCGACGTGAACCAGCTCGCCGGCGGCATCGGCAAGGCGCTGGTGTGCACCGCGACCGGCATGGTCGTGGCGATTCCCGCGCTGTTCTTCCACCGCTACTTCCGCGGGCGCATCCAGGGCTACGTGATCGAGATGGAGCAGGAGGCCACCGCGTTGCTCGATGCGCTGGACGCGCGTGCGGCCGGCGCCGCGCGCGCGCGCGCCGTGGCCGCGGCGCGCAGCGAAACCGCGACGGAAGCCTGAGCCATGCGCATCCGCGACACGCAGGCGCACGATGACGTGCACGTCGATCTGGTGCCGCTGATCGACGTGGTGTTGGTGCTGATCATCTTCTTCGTCATCACCACCACCTTCGAGGCGCGCAGCACCCTGCAACTGCAACTGCCCAAGGCCGATGGCGAGCCGGCGCAGAATTCCACGCAGAACCTGAGCGTGCTGATCAACGCCGAGGGCCATTACTTCGTCGGCGACCACGAAGTGCTGCGCGCCGATGCCGACGCGCTCAAGGCCGCGCTCAAGGCCGCCGCCGGCGACGACCGCGAGCGCCCGGTGCTGCTGCGCGCCGATGCGCGGGTGCCGTACCAGGCGGTGATCACCGCGCAGGACGTGCTCGGCCAGCTCGGGTTCCGCAAGATCGTCATCGCGACGACACCGGGCGATCCGTCCGCGGCGGTCGACAACAAGCCGGGCGCCACGCCATGAGCGCGGCCACGGGCGAAAACACGTCGGCCTGGCAGGTCTACAAGCGCCTGCTCGGTTTCGCCAAGCCTTATCGCTGGCTGTTGGGCGGCGCGCTGGTTGGCATGCTGCTCGAGGCCGGCGCCGGCGCCGAGTTCAACCTGTTGATGAAGCCGGTCATCAACGAAACCTTCATCAGCAAGAACACGCATCTGAGCTTGCTGCTGCCGCTGGCGATCGTCGGCCTGTTCGTGCTGCGCGGCATTGCCGGTTACATCACCGACATGGGCATGGGCAAGGCCGCGCGCAGCATCGCCCGCGATTTCCGGGTCAACCTGCTTGGGAAGTACCTGCAGTTGCCCGGCGCGCGTTTCGACGCCGAGCCGGTGCCGGCGATGCTGGTGCGCCTGGGCAGCGATGCCGACCAGGTCGCGCAGGCGGCGATCGATGCGATGCAGACGATGTTGCAGTATTCGCTGCAGGCGCTTGCCGCGCTGGCGATAATGTTCTGGGTCAGTTGGCGGGTGACGCTGGCGATCGTGCTGCTCGGGCCGCTGCTGGGCTGGATGATGAGCAAGGTCGCCAAGCGTTACCGCAAGGTCAGCCACCGGATCCAGGAGAGCGGCGCGGAACTGTTGCAGGCGGCCGACGAAGCGCTGTCCAACCAGCAGGAAGTGAAGATCTACGGCGCGCAGGACATCGAACAGGCGCGTTACAGGAAATTGGCCGACCGCAACGTGTATCTGTCGATGAAGGTGCAATCGACCAAGGGCATTTCCTCGGCGACGGTGCAGATCATGGGCGCGGTCGGTTTGGCGCTGCTGCTGTTTTTCGCCGGGCGCGAGTCGATGGCCGGGCGCCTCGACGCCGGCAGTTTCGTGTCGCTGATGGTGTCGATGCTGGCCATCATCCCGGCGTTGCGCAACCTGACCAGCGTGCAGAACGTCTTGCAGCGCGGCGTCGCGTCGGCGCAGCGCATCTTCGCCGTGCTTGACGCACCGGACGAAACCGACGCCGGCACGCGCAGCCTGCGGCGCGCGCGCGGCGAACTCGAATTCCGCCATGTTTCCGCGCGTTACCCCGGCGCGACCAGGAACGCGCTGGAGGACGTCAGCTTCGTCGCCAGACCCGGTACCGTCACCGCGATCGTCGGCCGTTCCGGCAGCGGCAAGTCGACCCTGGTGAAGCTGATCCCGCGGTTCTACGATTTCAGCGACGGCCAGATCCTGCTCGACGACGCACCGCTGCGCGACTACCGGCTCGCCGACCTGCGCCGGCAGATCGCGCTGGTCGGCCAGCAGGTGATGCTGTTCAACGGCAGCGTCTCCCAGAACGTGGCCTACGGCGAACTGCGCAATGCGTCGCCCGAACAGCTCGACAGCGTGGTGCACGGCGCCAACGCGATGGAGTTCGTGCGGCAGATGCCGGAAAAGCTCGACGCGCAGATCGGCAACAAGGGCGGCAAGCTCAGCGGCGGCCAGCGCCAGCGCCTCGCCATCGCCCGCGCGATGCTGAAGGACGCGCCGATCCTGATCCTCGACGAAGCCACCGCCGCGCTCGACAACGAATCCGAACGCCTGGTGCAGGACGCGTTGCAGCACCTGATGCCGGACCGCACCACGCTGGTGATCGCACATCGTCTCTCGACCATCGAGCATGCCGACCAGGTGCTGGTGCTCGACCAGGGCAAGCTGGTCGAGCGCGGCACGCACGCCGAACTGCTCGCCCGCGACGGCCTGTACGCGCATCTGTACAAGATGCAGTTCCGCGAGGCGGAGTAATCGGGCATGGGCGCACGCACTCCGGATTACTGGTACGGCGAACGATCGCCGCCGCTGTGGACGCGCTGGCTGGCGGCGTTGTACGCGCAGGTGGTTGCCCTGCGCATCCGGCTGTACGCCCGTGGCTGGCTGAAATCGGTGCAGGTCGCCGCGCCGGTGCTGGTGGTCGGCAACGTCAGCGTCGGCGGCACCGGCAAGACCCCGCTGACGATCGCGCTGGTGCAGCGCCTGCAGCAGGCCGGCTACACGCCCGGCGTGGCCTCGCGCGGCTACGGTCGCAACAATGCGAACCAGGCCGCGTGGGTAGACAAGGACACGCCGGCCGAGCTCGGCGGCGACGAGCCGGTGCTGATCGCGCAGCGCACCGGCGTGCCGGTGCGGGTGGATGCCGACCGCGTCGCCGCGGCGCAGGCGCTGGTCGCGAAAGGCTGCGACGTGATCGTCTGCGACGACGGCCTGCAGCATTACCGTTTGCGCCGCGACCTCGAGATCGAGGTGATCGACGGTGCGCGCCGCTACGGCAACGGCCGGATGCTGCCGGCCGGGCCCTTGCGCGAACCGGCCGGGCGCGGCGCGCACTGCGGTTTCCGCGTGGTCAACCTCAACATCGCCGCCGCCGAAGACGATCGCCGTACCGGCTTCGGCGAATGGCCGATGCGCCTGCAGGCGAGCGAAGCGGTGCCGTTGCGCGGCGGCCGCGCGGTGCCGCTGGCGCATTTCGGCGGGCATCGCGTGCACGCGGTCGCCGGCATTGGCCATCCGCAGCGCTTTTTCGACGCGCTGCGCGGCCACGGCATCGGCGTGGTGCCGCATGCTTTCGACGACCATCACGCTTACGTTGCGCGGGACTTGTCCTTCGGCAGCGAACTGCCGATCCTGATGACCGAGAAGGACGCGGTGAAATGCGCCGCGTTCGCCAACGACTGGTGTTACGCCGTGCCGGTGGGCGCGGCCTTGCCGGAAGCGTTCTGGGCGGCATTGCTGGAAAAACTCGCGCAAACCACCAAAAGAAGCAACGAGAGCGCCGCATGACCGGTTTCGTCGTCGCCATTCCCGCCCGCTACGCCAGTTCGCGCCTGCCGGGCAAGCCGCTGGCCGATCTCGGCGGCAAGCCGCTGGTGCTGCGCGTGGCCGAACGCGCCCTGCAGGCCGGTGCGCGCGAAGCCTGGGTCGCCACCGACGATGCGCGCATCGCCGATGCACTGGACGGCGTCGCCGGAGTGAAGGTGGCGATGACCAAGGCTTCGCATGCCTCCGGCAGCGACCGTCTCGCCGAATGCGCCGACATCGCCGGCTGGAGCGACGACGAAATCGTGGTCAACCTGCAAGGCGACGAGCCGTTCGCGCCGGCCGAAGGCATCCGCGCCGTCGCGCAAACCCTGCACGACAGCGGCGCGGAAATGGCCACGCTGGCCGCGCGCATCATTGACGCCGAAGAGTTCTTCAATCCGAACGCGGTCAAGCTGGTGTGCAAGGGCGGCGCGAACAACCTGCGCGAAGACATCGCCGGTTTCGCCGGCTGGCGCGACGCGCTGTATTTCTCGCGCGCGCCGATCCCGTGGCACCGCGATGCCTTCGCCGCCGACAAGCGCGTGCTGATGCCCGGCCAGTGCCTGCGCCACATCGGCATCTATGCGTACCGCACCGGCTTCCTGCGCAAGTTCACGCAGTTGCCGCCGGGCCTGCTGGAGCAGATCGAATCGCTGGAGCAGTTGCGCGTGCTCGAAGCCGGTTTCCGCATCGCGGTGGCGCTGACCCCCGCCGAATTCCCGCCCGGCGTCGACACGCCGGAAGACCTGCAGCGCGCGCAAGCGTGGCTGCGGCAGCAGACCTGACGCAAGACCGCCCACCGCCCGACGAGCACTTCCCCCATGCCGATCAGCGACCCGCTTCCCGAATTGCCCGCCAGCCTGCAATGGCTCAACGCAACCCCGGTGCAGTTGCGCGAATTGCGCGGGCGCACGGTGCTGCTGGCCTTCGTCAGCGCGACTTCGGCGTGGTGCTGGCAGCGCATGAACGAAGCGGCGCAATGGCAGGCGAAGTTCCCCGGCCGTCTGTGCGTGCTGATGATCGACGTGCCGCGCTTCGATTTCGAGCGCGATGCGCAGGCCGCGTTCGCGTTGTGGCGGCGGCAGAACGTCAACCTGCCGCTGGCGCACGACAACGACTGGGTCGCGTGGCAGCGCTTCGGCATCGAGGCGTGGCCGACCCTGCTGCTGCTCGACGGCGAGGGCACGCTGGTCGCGCAGGCCACCGGCGAAGAGGGATGGGCGGAGCTGGAGAAAAAACTGCTCGCGCTGTGCGATGGCCTGCCGGAAACCCTCGACGACAACCCGAAGGCGCTGCTGAAGACCCTCCGCGAGCCGCAGCAGACGCTGCGCTTCCCGACCGCGCTGGCGGCGAACGAGGAGCGCTTGTTCATCGCCGACACCGGCCACCACCGCGTGCTCGAATGCACCCACGCCGGGCGCGTGCTGCGCGTGTTCGGCATGGGCACGCCAGACTTCACCGACGGCGAAGGCGAACAGGCCGCGTTCCGCAGCCCGCAAGGCCTGGCCCTGTCGCGCGAATGGCTGTACGTGGCCGATGCCGGCAATCACGCGGTGCGGCGCATTTCCTTGCGTACCGGCAGCGTCGACACGCTGATCGGCAGTGGCCGCTGCGGCACGCCGGTGCAGGGCAAGGTCGATTCGCCGCGCAACATCTCGCTGGCGCAGCCGCAGGGCCTGTACGCGAACGACAACGAGGTGCTGGTCGCGCTGGCCGGCGACAACCGGGTGTGGGGCTACGACCTGATCCAGCACATGTTCACCTGCCGCGCCGGCAGCGCCCAGCTCGGCGTGAAGGATGGCACCGGCACCCTGGCCGCGTTCGCCCAGCCGATGGCGCTGGCCGCGCAGCCGCCGACGCTGTACGTCGCCGACGGCCTCGCCTCGGCGCTGCGCACCATGCATCTGCGCAACGAACTGGTGCAGACGCTGGTCGGCAGCGGCGCGTGGGACAGCGGCGACAGCGACGGCGACCGCGTCCAGGCGCGGATGCAGTATCCGCTGGCGCTGGCGATCGGCAGCGACATGTTGTGGATCGCCGATGCCGGCAACGGCCGCGTGCGCAGCCTGCGCATCGGCAGCGGTACGCTGGAAACGGTGAAGATGCCGCCGCTGTCCGGCGTCTCCGGCCTGGCGTTTGCCGCGCACACCTTGTTCATCAGCGAGGCGGACATGCACCGCATCCACCGCTACAACCCGGCGACCGGGACGCTGGAACAGCTCGACATCGTCGAGGAGTGATTGCCGCCGTCGTTCCGGCTTTCGTCGCAATGACGGGCAAACGCTAGAATTGCGCGGTGAGCACGAACCCCATTCCTTTCGACGGCAAAGCCTTCGTCGCCCAGCTCAGCACCGCGCCGGGCGTGTACCGCATGTACGCGGCCGACGACACCTTGCTGTACGTCGGCAAGGCCAGCGCGCTGAAGAAGCGCGTGGCCAATTACTTCAGCAATTCGCCGAAGGCGCCGCGCACGCTGGCGATGGTCGCGCAGATCGCGCGCATGGAAGTCACGGTGACGCGCACCGAGGCCGAGGCGCTGCTGCTGGAAAACCAGCTGATCAAGTCGCTTTTGCCGCGCTACAACGTGCTGCTGCGCGACGACAAGAGTTATCCGTATGTCTTGCTGACCAGCGAAACCTGGCCGCGCATCGCCCTGCATCGCGGCGCGCGCGCGGTGCCGGGGCGCTACTTCGGCCCGTATCCGGGCGTGACCGCGGTGCGCGACACGCTCAACCTGATGCAGAAGCTGTTCAAGATCCGCAATTGCGAGGACAGCGTGTTCCGCAACCGCACCCGGCCGTGCCTGCAATACCAGATCGGGCGCTGCACCGCGCCGTGCGTCGGAAAAATCGAGCAGAAGGATTACGCCGAATCGGTGCGCCGCGCGAGCCTGTTCCTCGATGGCCGCAGCGACGAGCTTTCGCGCGAACTCGGCGAACAGATGGAAGCGGCCAGCCGCGACCTGCGCTTCGAGGAAGCCGCGCGTCTGCGCGACCTGATCGGGTCGATCCGCTCGCTGCAGGCGCGGCAATACGTGGATGGCCACGCCGCCGACCTCGACGTGCTCGCGGTGGCGATACAGGGCAGCGCGGCCTGCGTGGTGCTGCTCGCGTTCCGCGACGGGCGCAACCTCGGCACGCGCGCGTTCTTCCCGAAAACCAATGGCGAGGAAAGCGCCGGCGAAGTGCTCGCCGCATTCGTCTCGCAGTATTACGCCGAACAACCGCCGCCGAAGGAAATCGTCCTCGACCGCGAAATCGAGGACGCCGAATTGCTCGAACACGCGCTGTCGGCGTCGGCCGAGCGCAAGGTGCAACTGAAGTGGAGCGTGCGCAGCGAGCGCGCCGGTTATCTCGATCTGGCCAAGCGCAATGCGGAGATGACGCTGGCCACCGAACTGACCAGCCAGGCCGCGCAGCGCGCGCGCAGCGAAGCCTTGCGCGAGATGCTCGGTTTGTCCGCGCCGGCCAGACGCATCGAATGCTTCGACATATCGCACACGATGGGCGAGGCGACGGTGGCTTCGTGCGTCGTGTTCAACGAGGAAGGCCCGCTGCGCGCGCAGTACCGCCGCTACAACATCACCGGGATCACGCCCGGCGACGATTACGCGGCGATGCACCAGGCGCTGGAGCGCCGTTTCCGTCGTGCGGTCGAAGAGGGCGAGGAGGCGCGTTTGCGCGCCACCGGCGCGCGCGCCGACGAGCGCTCCCGTGCCGTGCACGAGAGCCGGAACGGCGATTTCCCGATATTGCCGGACGTGTTGCTGATCGACGGCGGCGCCGGCCAGCTCGCGCAGGCGCAAGGCGTGCTCGCCGACCTCGGCATCGACAGCGTGGTGCTGGTCGGCGTGGCGAAAGGCGAGGAGCGACGTCCCGGCCACGAAACCCTGGTGTTGCCCGATGGCCGCGAGCTGCGTCCCGGCGCGGCCTCGCCGGCGCTGCAACTGATCCAGCAGGTGCGCGACGAATCGCACCGTTTCGCGATCACCGGCCACCGCGGCAAGCGCCAGAAGGCGCGGATGACCAGCAAGCTGGAAGACATCGGCGGCATCGGCCCGAAGCGGCGCGCGGCGCTGCTCAAGCACTTCGGCGGCCTGGCCGGGTTGAAGGCTGCCGGTACCGACGAAATCGCGCGCGTCGAGGGCATCAACGCGCAACTGGCCGAGCGCATCTACGCCAACCTGCATGGCCTGCACGTGGCCGATGCAACGCTGCATGGCGATGCTTGAACGCATTGCCGGAGCGGGCGCGCAAGTGCGCTGGTGTAGAATCCGCAGGCGATGAAATTGACCATCCCGACCTGGCTGACCCTGCTGCGCATCGTGCTGATCCCGGTGCTGATGGCGGTGTTCTACCTGCCGTACAAGTGGACGAATTTCGCGTCCGCGCTGATCTTCATCCTGGCCGCGATCACCGATGCGCTGGACGGCTGGATCGCGCGCCGCTACGACCAGCATTCGGCGTTCGGTGCGTTCCTCGACCCGGTCGCGGACAAGCTGATGGTCGCGGTCGCGCTGTTCCTGATCGTGCAGGCGCATCCGACGCCGTGGATGGCGTCGTGGGCGGCGGTGATCGTCGGCCGCGAGATCGCGGTGTCGGCGCTGCGTGAATGGATGGCCGAGCTCGGCCAGCGCGCAAAGGTCAAGGTGGCCGCGATCGGCAAGATCAAGACCATCGTGCAGATGCTCGCGCTGGCCTGCCTGCTGTATTCGGTGACGCCGGCGCAACGCCCGCAGGACGTGCTCGGCGACCTGCTCAAGCCGGGCCAGGACATCTGGCTGGGCACGCCGGTTTTCCACTTCGGCGACTGGATGCTGGCGGTGGCGGCGCTGCTGACCTTGTGGTCGGGCCTGCAATATCTGGTCGCGGCGTGGCCGGTAATGCGCGCGGACGAGCGCAAGGCAGTTGACAGTGCCAAGCAGGATGCTAAAATTTCCTTCTCTTCGACGGGGTCGGATTCGACTTCATCGACGCGGGAATAGCTCAGTTGGTAGAGCACGACCTTGCCAAGGTCGGGGTCGCGAGTTCGAGTCTCGTTTCCCGCTCCAGTTTCACAAGCGCCGTTCGCAAGAGCGCGCCGATTGCGAAAGAGGGCCTTCGGGCCCTCTTTTTTTTCGCCGATGCGCCGCATCCGACGCATCGCGGATGCGCCAAGGCGATTGGCATTAGAATCCTGCGCAAGCCCGGATGGCGAAATTGGTAGACACAGCGGACTTAAAATCAGTTTTGTCAAGCTCTTTCCGCTTGCGTTACCCTGCCGGAAGGCCAATAGTGACAACGGCTTGCGGGCGTCGAAGATGTAGCTTCGCGGCTTGGCTTGGCAGTCAAGGGCCAACCAGGTGCCAACAGGACTGAGACAGGAGTTTCCAGCGCATCGCACTGCGCCCGAGTGGTGAAATCGGTAGACACAAGGGACTTGAACAATTTGAGCCTTCGGGTGGAAACGTCCGAAGTGAAGCCCGTCAAAGTCGGTGAAAGCCCTGGATGCTCCGGCGTCCGAGCCAACGCCGAGCCAAGCCCAAGCAGTTCGTTTGGGAAGGTGTAGAGAGCAGACGGCGGGCACCTGCGGCCGCAAGGCTATGGTGAAGGCGTGCTCCAGACCACGAACGCCCAGCGATGTGCAGGACGGCGGCGAAAGCCGAAGTGGCAAGAAAATCCCTCGCCGAAAGGCATGCCGGTTCGATTCCGGCCTCGGGCACCAAGTAGATGTATCTGGCTGTAGCATGCCGTAGCTGGAATCATCGAGTTGTTCTGTTTCCCTTACGCCTTTTGAGTCTCCCGAATTGAACAGATCAAAAGCGCGTGGGTGGACCTTTGGAGCGCTGCTCACGTTTGCCATGCTGAGTTCGGCGGCGATCTGGTGGACCCATGCATGGCCTGTACTGACGCTTCGCAGCGCGAGCGAACACCTTCGGCACTATGGCCTCCTGTATGTGCACACCGTCGGAGGAACGGCCATGCTTGCAGCAGGGGCGGCCGCGATCTACGTGGGATGGACACGTAAGTTCCGACGCGCCCATAAAGCCATTGGGTACACGTATCTGCTCGGGGGCACCGTCGGCGCCCTAGCGGCTCTAGGCCTCTCGGTGCGGCCGTTCCACCCGCCCTTCAGCCTCGGCGTGGCGACCGCGACCTTGGCGATGGTATGGCTCGTCTTTGCCGCAATGGCGTGGCGCGCCGCCTGGAACCGACGATTCGACAATCATCGTGAGTGGGTCATTCGAAGTTACGTCGTCACGTGGACTTTCGTCGGCTGCCGCATAGCGCAGCTGGTGCCGCCGTTTCCCAGCTTGGGTATCGAAGGCGTGACGGCGGGCATCTGGCTCTATTGGATCGCACCCGTGCTTATTTGCGAGGTACTAATCCAGTGGCCTCGCGGATCGCGGTTGTCGAAACCCTTGCCGCGATAACGAAATAGCTCGGCATATGCTGCACGCCCATCAAGTTGTTCCCGCGACCTTTCGCGACCTCGACGCCACGATTCTTCACAGATCACACAGGCTTGCCAGCCCCCGAGGCCGGTCGCTCAGGTCGTTTGGCGACGGGGCTACCCCCTCTGCGCTGACCGAGGGGGGCCAGCAGTCCGACGGTCGAGTGGTTCGCTTGCCTTACTGTCTTTTTTGGCCTTACGGAAAACCTGCCACAGCAAGCCATATCCAAGCACAGAGGAACCCGGTGCGGAATCCATGCCGTGGCTTAAAATCCGTCACCCGCAAGGGAGTGAGGGTTCGATTCCCTCTCCGGGCACCACGCGGCTTGCCCGCGCCGCGGCAAATCAGCGATAATCCGCGGCTCGCGACATGGCTTGGTGGCAGAGTGGTCATGCAGCGGACTGCAAATCCGCGTACGCCGGTTCAATTCCGACCCAGGCCTCCATGTTGCGAAACCGAAAAACGCCGGCGTCTGCCGGCGTTTTTGTTTTTGCCACGCGCGATTCTGCCTGCAGTCATTGTGCTGAAAATGCGGTGTCGAGCCACGCCGGC
Organism: Lysobacterales bacterium; assembly: GCA_015655355.1. Lineage (GTDB taxonomy): Bacteria > Pseudomonadota > Gammaproteobacteria > Xanthomonadales > Xanthomonadaceae > Pseudoxanthomonas_A. The sequence continues at coordinate 64,759 of JAATFG010000017.1, read as the reverse complement.
ACGGGAATGTCCTTGCCGCGCAGGAACGCCGGATTGAACAGCTTGGCCTGGTAGCGCGTGCCTGCATCGGCGAGCAGGGTGACGATGACGTGGCCCGGGCCGAGTGCGCGCGCCAGCCGTACCGCGCCGGCGACGTTGACGCCGCTGGAGCCGCCGACGTTCAGGCCTTCCGCGTGCATCAACGCGTGCACCCACGGCACCGATTCGACGTCGGGGATATTCCACGCCAGGTCGATCGGCGCATCGGCGAAATTCGCGGTGACGCGCGAGGAGCCGATGCCTTCGCTGATCGAGTTGCCTTCGGCCTTCAGTTCGCCGGTGTTGACGTAATGCGCCAGCGCGGAACCGGCCGGATCGGCCAGTGCGATTCTCACCTGCGCGTTGCGTGCCTTCAGCGCAAGGCCGACGCCGGCGAGCGTGCCGCCGGTGCCGGTGGCGCAGACGAAGCCAGCGACCTGGCCGTCGGTCTGTTCCCAGATTTCGACGCCGGTGGTGGCCGCATGGAAATCGCGGTTGGCGGTGTTGTCGAACTGGTTGGCGAACCACGCGCTGCCGGGTTCTGCCGCGTTCGCTTCCTCGACGAAGCGGCGCGCCTGGTGTGCGTAGTGGTTCGGGTTCGCATATGGCACGGCGGGCACGAGGCGCACTTCCGCACCGGTGATGCGCAGCGCGTCGATCTTTTCCTTGCTTTGCGTGTCGGGCATGTAGATCACGCTGCGATAGCCACGGCTGGCGCCGAGCAATGCCAGGCCGATGCCAGTGTTGCCGGCGGTGCCTTCGACGATCAGTGCGCCGGGTTGCAGCGCGCCGGATTTTTCCGCGTCCAGCAGCAGGCCCAGCGCGGTGCGGTCCTTGATGCTGCCGCCGGGATTGGCGAATTCGCATTTGGCCAGGATCTCGCAGCCGGTGAGTTCGGAGGCGCGGCGCAATTTGATCAGCGGCGTGCAGCCGATGGCGGCGGCGAGGTGGGGGCGAATGTGCGTGATGGTCATGATGAAAAGTCGAAAGATGGGGATGCGTCAGGCTGAGGCATTGCGCAGGAATTGCAGCATGTCGCCGGTGGCGGCGTCCCGCAGCGGGTCGTCGCGCCAGCACATGCCGACGAGGCTGCGCGCGCCGATGCGCGTGTCCAGCGGCAGGATGTCCATGCGTTTGGCGACGTGGTCGGCGAGGCTGTCGGAAATCGCGCACAGCAGATCGCTTTGCCGCACCAGTGCCAGGTTCGCGACCAGCGAGGACGATTCGACGTGGCAGGGCAAGGCGCCGCGTCCGGCGCCGAGCAGCGCGGCGTCGAGACGCGCGCGATTGATCGTGCCTTGCGGCCACAACACCCAGTCGTAGCCGCGCAGGTCGTCCCATTCCAGCGCGGTGCGGCTGGCGAGCGGGTGTTTCTTGCGCGCGACCACTTGCAGGCGTTCTTCGTGCAGCACCTGATGCTGCACGCCGGGATGCGCCTCGAAATCGTCGAGGCTGCCGACCGCGATGTCCAGCTCGTTTTCTTCCAGTTTGCGCAGCAGCACGCGCATGGTGTGTTCGTGCAGTTCGACCGTCGCCTGCGGGTGCTTGCGCAGGAACGCGGCGACCGATCGCGGCGCCAGGTGTGGCGCCGCGATCGGCGCGACACCGACGCGCACGTGCACCGAACCGCCGCCGTCGAGCACAGCAAGGTCGCGCTGCATGCGCAGGGTTTCGTTGCCGAGGCGCGCGGCGTGGGTGAGCAGGACACGGCCGTGCGCGGTCGGCGTGAGGCCGCGCGCATGGCGCTCGAACAGCGGCGCGCCGATGGCGTCCTCCAGTTCCTTGAGCCATTTGGACAACGCCGGCTGGGTGGTCGCCATGCTGCGCGCGGCCTCGCTGATGCTGCCGTGCTCGGCCAGGCTGCGCAGTTGCTGCAGGTGCTTGAGGTTCAGCCGCGACATCCACGCGTCGGTTGCGAAGGAAGGCTCGTTGCCCATCGGTTGCCGTGTTTTCCCTTGTCCGCGATTCGGCCCGAAGTATAGTCGCCCGCGCTTGGCGGGCGACTGTCGTGGACCGTCAGTACAAGGTCGCGCGGTACAGCGCGCGGCGGCCGCCGCCGCTGTAGTCGTTGACGCCGCAATGCTGCACGCTGCGGTTGTCCCAGATCACCACCGCGCCTTGTTCCCAGCTTACCCGCGCATGCAGTTCCGGCGACTTGATCAGGTCGAACAGGATGTTCAGCAGGTTCTGGCTGACCGCGCGGGTCACGCCGCGGATGGCGAAGGTGTAGGACTCGTTGACGAACACTTGCTTGCGCCCGGTTTCCGGATGCACGCGGATCACTGGCGTGTCGCGCGGCGGATACTTGGCGCGCTGCGCGGCCAGGCCTTCCGGATCCGCGTGGTAGGACAGCGGCAGGTGGCCGACGGTGTCGCCGGAATGCACGGCAGTCAGCGTTTCCAGATACTGCGCGAACAGCGGATCGAGCAGGTCGTAGGCCGCCACCGCGTTGGAGAACAGCGTATCGCCGCCGTATTCGGGCACGGCGGTGGCGAACAGCGCGGTCATCTTCGGCGGGTCCGGATAATAGCCGCCATCGACGTGCCAGATGAAGTTCATGTTGGTCTTCTTGATCTTCGAGTCGATGGTGTTGAGCAGCTTGTGGCCTTCCGGCGGCGGCGTGTACGGGCCGCCATAGAAGCGCGCTTCGCCGAACAACTGGACCAGGTCGACGAAACCGTCGACGTCGACCGTGCCCGGCTCGAAGTAGAGGAAGCCGCGGTCGAGCAGCTTGCGGCGCAGGTAAGCGACGGTGGTGTCGGGCAGCGCTTGGCCTTTCTTCAGGCGCAGGCCTTCCACGCGCGCGCCGAGCACCGGCTTGTACGGGCTGACGCGGATGCCGTCGAAGGTTTCGGCCGGCGAGTAGTAGTGGGAAACGTCCAGCACGCGCGGCTGCACGGTGGACAGGTCGGTATCAATGGCGATGGCGGACATGGTGGTTCCTCGTTGCGAAGTGGATGGAGAAGGCAGCTATGGAGAAAGGGGTGGGTTTGCAGGTGGACTGGATCAGCCGGCCTGCACCGGCAATTCGGGACGCGCGCTCCATTCGTTCCAGGAGGCGAGATAGACGCCGACGTCGTCGAAGCCGGCGCGGCGCAGCGCGTGATAGCTCTGCGAGGCGCGACCGCCGCCGCCGCAATAGACGACGATGCGCTGGTCGGTCTTCAGGCCCAGCGCGTCGAGTTCGGCGCGCAGCGCGGCGGCGGGCTTGTAGTGCGCGCCGTCGAGGTTGTCGCTGGCATCGCGATGCACCGCGCCGGGGATGTGGCCGCTGCGCGGCTTGTCGGCGCTGCCGAGGTAGTCGGGCTGGCGGCGCGTGTCGAGCACGAGGGTGTCGGCATCGCGCGACTGGACCTGTTCGGCGCTGACCAGCAACCTCGGCACCGGCGCGGCGCGGAAGCGGCCGGGCGTTATTGCGGCAAGGTCGGCAGTCGCCGCGATGCCCGCATTGTCGATGCCGCCGTCGAGCACGGACACCTTGGCGTGGCCAAGATATTCCAGCGTCCATGCAGCGCGCGCGGCGCGCACGTCGGTGGCGGATTCGTAGAACACCACGTGGTCGTCGGCACCGATGCCGAGCGCCGAGAACGCCCACTCGACTTGCGCGGTGAAGGCCTTGATCGCTTCCGGCGTGGTGCGTGCCAACGGGAACAGACCGGGATCGTAATGACGCGCGCCGGGAAGGTGGCCGCTGCGCCAGGCATCGAGCGGGCGGGTATCGACCAGAACGAGGTTCGGGTCGGAAAGATGTTGCTGCAACCAGGTTGCATCGATTACGTGGCTCATCGGTTGGCTCCTTGTGGATCGGTTCGGCGAAGGGATGGGTGGCCGCTGACTTCGGCGCCGGCATTGCCGCCCAGTCGCGCGAACACCGGCACGGCGAGCAGTGCGACCAGCGCGAGGGCGACCAAGGCAAGATGGAAATCGGCAGGCGCCAGCGCATCGGCGCCGTTGCCGCGCAGCGCGGCCGATGCGTGCAGCAACAAGGCGGAGAACGCCACGCCCAGGCCCATCGCCACTTGCTGCGCCATCAGCGACAAGGCGCTGGCCGCGCTCATCTGCGCGGCGGGCATGTCGGCGAAGGTGAGGGTGTTGATGCAGGTGAATTGCAGCGAACGGGTGAAGCCGCAGGACAGCATCACCAGCACCATGCCCAGCCAGTGCAGGCCGGGTTGCAGCGCGATGCAGGCCAGCGTCGAAGCGGCGATCAACGCGCTGTTGACCAGCAACACGCGGCGGAAGCCGAAGCGGCGCACCACCTTGATCGCGATGGCCTTGGTCGACAGGCTGCCGGCCGCGCCGACCAGCATCAGCAGCCCGGCGGCGAACGCGTTCATGCCGTAGCCGACCTGGAACATCAGCGGCAACACGAACAAGCCGGCGCTGACCGCGAAGCGCGAGAACGAACCGCCGAGCAGCGTGTTGCTGAAGCTGCCGATGCGGAACGGCGCCAGCGGCAGCAACGGCGTCGCGGTGCGCTGCAAATGCCACACGGTCAGCGGGCCGAACACGATCGCGGCCAGCAACAAGCCCCACGCCAAGGCATCGCCCGCGCCTTGATGCGCGAGCAGGCCGAGGCCCGAGGTCAATGCGGACAAGCTCAGTCCCGCCAGCACGAAACCAGGCATGTCGAACCTGCGCGGCTGTTCGGCCAGCAGGTTCGGAATGAAGCGCAACGCCAGCAGCAAACCGCACACGCCGATGGGCAGGTTGATGAAGAAGATCCAGCGCCAGTCGAACCACGTCGCGATGAAACCGCCGACCGTCGGGCCGACCACCGGCGCGATCAACGCCGGCCAGGTTAGGGTGGTGATCGCCACCATCATTTGCTCTTTGCTGGTGGTGCGCAGCACGACCGTGCGCCCGACCGGCGACATCATCGCCGCGCCCGCGCCTTGCACCGCGCGCGCGATCACGAACTCGGTCAAGCCGTGGCTCAGGCCGCACAACAGCGACGCGACCACGAACAGGCCGATGGCCGCGGCGAACACGTTGCGCGTGCCCCAGCGGTCGGTCGTCCAGCTGCTGACCGGAATGAACACCGCCAGCGCCAGCAGGTACACGGTGATGCCGACGTTCAGCGCCACCGCCGGTTCGCCGAAGCTGCGCGCGATCGCCGGCAGCGCGGTGGTGATGATGGTGCTGTCGAGGTTTTCCATGAACAACGCGCTGGCCACGATCAGCGGCACGATCTTCAGTTCGGTGGCCGACAGCGTTGGCGCGGGCGTGCCCATCAGGCGGCCTGCGTGACCGGCAGTGCGCCAGCGGAAGATTCGATCTGCCGATAGATGCGTTCGCGCAATTGTTCGACGTTGCCACCGGCCTCGTCGGCAGGATGGAAGCTGGCGGACAGCCGCCCTTGCGCGCCGAGCACGAGGATGCGGTCGGCCTGCTGGATGGCTTCGTCGATCGAATGGGTGATGTGCACGATGGTCTTGCCGGTATCGCGCGCCAACTGGCGGAAATCGGTTTTCAGTTTCTGCGCGGTGACTTCGTCGAGATGACCGAAGGATTCGTCGGCCAGCACGATCTCCGGGTTGGCGACCAGCGCCCGCGCCATCGCCACGCGTTGGCGCATGCCACCGGACAGTTCGTGCGGCAGTGCGTGCACGAAATCGCCGAGGCCGACGCGCGCCAACCATTGCCGTGGCGAAATCCGCAGCGCGGCTTCGTCGATGCCGAGCACTTCCAGCGGCAGGCGCACGTTGTCCAGCGCGCTGCGCCACGGCAGCAGGCGGTCGCCCTGGAAGATGCAGGCGATGCGTCCGCGCAGCGCGTCGAAGTCGCGGTGCGGATCGTGACCGAGCACGGACACGCGTCCGCTGCTGGCCGCAGACAGGCCCAGCAGCAGGTTGACCGTGGTCGATTTGCCGCAGCCGGTGCGGCCGACGATGCAGACATATTCGCCGCGCGCGATATCGAAGCTGAGATTGTCGATGGCCAGCGTGCGCTTGCCGTCGCGTTCGTACAGCTTGCGCACCGCGTCGAAGCGGATGGCGTTGTGGTTGGAAGAAGTCGTCGGATGGCTCATCGCGTGTCTCCGTTTTTTCGCGTGTTTCAGCGCTGGCGCCAGCGCAGCAGGCGGCGGTCGAGTTGGCCGAGCACGGCATTGCCGATCAACACGAACGCGATCAACACCACCGACCACGCGATCGCCTGATCCATGCGGAACAATTCCTGCGCCAGCCGCAGGCGATAGCCGACGCCGCTGATGCCGCCGAGCAGTTCGGCCATGATCGTGATCTTGGTGCCGGCGCCGATTTCGCTGCGCCACGCGGTCAACATCGCCGGCGCCAGCGACGGCAGGATCAGCTTGCGGATCAATTGCAGGCGGCTCGGGCGCAGCGCGCGGACCATGTCGGTCAGTTCCGGCGGCACCGCGCGCACGCCTTCGCGGATCTGGTAGTAGAAGCCGGCGAAGGTGCTGATGACGACGACGAAGGCGATGCGCAGCTCCACGTTCTTGAACCAGATCACCGCGAAGATCACCCAGCACACCGCCGGGACGCCTTGCAGGAATTGCACCAGCGGCAACAGGCTGCGGTCGACGCGGCGCTGGAAGCCGGCGACGATGCCCAGTACAAGCGCCAGCGCGAAGCTCGCCGCCAAGGCGAGCAGGATGCGCAGCCAAGTCTGCGCGATCGACAGCAGGGTGTCCGGCGTGGTCAGCACTTCGAGCAGCGCCTGGCCGATTTTCGCGAAGGACGGGAACAGGAACGGTGGCAGCCGCAGCGAAGCGAACTGCCACGCCAGCAAAATCGCGGCGAACACGGCCACGCCTTCCCAGTTCAAGTTCGCCGGCCAGCGCCGCGGTGCGTTTGCGCGCGCAGGCACGTCCGCGTTCACCGGCGAATCAAGGAGCGAAGTTCGAGACATAACGGCCAAGCTCCGCATCGGTGAGGGGACGTTCCAGCAGGCCGGCCTTCGGCAGCAGGTCCTGGGTCAGCAGCGCGATCGCGCCGTGGTCGTTGCCGATCGGATGCACGTCGATCATTTCCGGGTTGTGCTCGAACAACTGCTGCAGCGCCGTGGCGGACATGCCGGTGCGTTCGGCGACGATCTTCGCGGCCTGCGCCGGATGGGCGCGCAGCCACGCGACCGCGTCGAGATTGGCCTGATAGAACTGCTGCGCCAGTTCGCGATGGCCGGGTTGATCCAGCCACGGCCGCCACACGCCGAAGGCGATGCTGGGCACGCTCGATCCGGCCTGATGCTTCGCCAGCGCCGCCTTCGGGTCGAGCGCGATCACGTGCAGGCCCTGGCCTTGTTCCGAGGTTTGCAGCGTGGCGACGTCGATCATGCCTTCGACCACGGCATCGACCCGGCCCAGCGACAGCTCGGCCAGTTGCGCGGTCGGGTTGGAGATCGAGTGCAGCTCGACCTTGGACAGATCGAGGCCATCCTGTTCCAGCATCCACGCCGCGATCGCCCATTGCCCGGTGCCGGTGTCGGCAGCGAGGCGGCGGCCGACCAGGTCGCGCGGCGAGGCGATGGCCACATCGTGCGAAACCACGTAGTAGTTCAGGTCGAACACGTTCCACAGCAGCGCGATGTCCGAGCCTTGTTCGACGAAGCGCGCGACCGCCGCCGGCGCGGCGCAATAGCAGACCTGGTCGTTGCCGCTGGCGAAATCGGTGTACGCGACGGGGCCCGGCTTGGGCGTCACCTTCAATTGGAAGCCGTGTTTGCGGTCCAATTGCAGCGCCTGGATCAGCGTCGGTATCCACAGGCTCTGCGAAGGCGCGGCGAACACGGTGATCGAGAGTTCCGGCAATGCCGCGTCGCTCGTGTTGGCGGTGGGCGGCGCGCCGCAACCGGCCAGCAGTGCGAGCAAGGCAAGGGCAGCGATGCGAAGCGCGGCGGAGAACGAACGGTCGGGGCGGGGAAGAAGGCGCATCGTCGGTTCCGCGTCAGTAGGTGTAGCGCACGCCGAACACGATCTGGCGCGGCGGGCTGTAGGCGGCCTGGTTGCTGACGCCGGCCTGGTATTTCAGGTTGACCGCGTAGGTCTTGTTGAGCAGGTTGTTGGCCTTCAGCGAAATGTCCCAGCGGTTGTCGGCGGTGCGGTAATCGATGCCGGCACCGACGTAGGTTTGCGCGCCGACGCGGGTGTTTTCGGTGTTGCCGATGTCGGAGAACTGCGCGTCGATGTAGCGCGCATACGCGTCGATGGAGGTTTCGCCGGGAAGGGACAGCGGCAGGCGGTAGTTGCTGCTCAGGCCGAGCGTCCATTCCGGGGCATTGGGCAATTCGTTGCCGGTGTAGTCGCTGTTGAGGGCGCCAGTCGGGTTCTGGAAATCGGTGAACTTGGTTTTCAGCCAGGCCGCGGAACCTTTCAGGTCCCAGTCTTCGCTGAAGCGGATCGTGCCCTCGAATTCGGCGCCGTAGGTGCGCGCCTTGGCCGCGTTCACCAGCACCGAGCCGGTGATGTAATCGCCGTTGACGGTGGGGTTGGTCACCTGCGCCTGGTAGTCGCGGAAATCGTTGTAGAACAGCGCGACGCTGGTTTCGGCGCGGCCGTCGAGATGGGTTTGCTTGCTGCCCAACTCGTATGCGGTGACTTTCTCCGGGCCGACCGGCAAGTCGGCGATCTGCGCGGTCGATGCGGCGCGGTTGTAGCCGCCGAGCTTGTCACCGCGGGTTACGGTGAAGTAGTTGAGCACGCCATTGGGCCAGCGGTAGTTCACGCCGATCTTCGGGGTGAACGCGTTCCACTCGTGCTCCAGCCCGGCGACCGAATACACCTGCGAGGTACGCGTGCCGTCGGGGGTGTCGCGGAACGAATCGTTGGCGAATTCCTGCCGGTCGCGGCTGAAGCGGCCGCCGGCGACGAAGCCGAGCGCGTCGGTGGCCTTCCATTCCGCCTGCCCGTAGATGGCTTCGCTTTCGGAGTGCAGGTGGCTGAGCAGTTCCGAGAAATTGCCGTTCAAGCCGGTCAGGCGATCGAATGCCAGCTGTTCGCGGAAATACACCGCGCCGGTGGTGAAATCGAAGCGGTCGTAGTCGCCGTTGAGCTGGAATTCCTGCGAGAACTGGTTCTGGTCGATGTATTGCACCCATTCGTTGGCCGGGTTCGGGGTGCCGTCCTGATCCCATGGCGAGGGGTTGTCGTCGAACTTGCGGTAGCCGCTGATCGACTTGAAGCTCAGGTGTTCGCCGAGGTCCTGGTCGACGTGCAGGGTCACGCCCTTGTCGATGCGGCCCAGTTGCGTATCGACGTCGGCGAAGGTGGTGCGCGGGTTCGCGCCGGGGTAGCCGACCGGGATGTACAAGGCGTTGTCGGAACGGTCGCGGGTGTAGTCCAGCGACAAGGTTGCCGAGGTGCCTTCGGCCGGCGTGAGCTTGAATTTCAGGCGCGCCTGCTGCAGGTCGACCGCATCGACTTCCTTGTCCAGGTTCGCGTTGTAGGTGTAGCCGTCGGTGCGTTCGCTGGCGACGGCCAGACCGACCGACAGCACCTGCGGCTTGATTGGCGTGGACAGATAGACGCTGCCTTCGCGGTAGCCGTCGTTGCCGACGCCCAGCGCCACGTCCGCGGCTGGGGTGTCGTCCGGGTCGCGGGAGATGAAGCGCACCGCGCCGGCGCTGCTGTTCTGTCCGTACAGCGTGCCTTGCGGGCCGCGCAGCACTTCGATGCGTTCCAGGTCCGGCAGGATGAAGGTGCCGACGCCGAACGGGCGCGGCAGGTACACGTCGTCCACGTACACCGCGACGGCCGGGTAGAAGCCCGGATCGGCGGTGCCGATGCCGCGGATGTACAGCGATTGCATGTTGGTGATCGAGCCAGGCGCGGACAGGCCGGGCACGTCGCCGGTCAGTTCGCGCAGGGTGGTGGTGCCCTTGCGCTGGATGGCGTCGGGGCTGATCGCGGACACGGCCAGCGGGGTATCGCGCAGCGCGGTTTCGCGCTTCTCCGCGGTGATGGTGACCGTGTCGAGCACGACGGCCCTGTCCTTGCCGGGGTCATCCGTTGCCGGGACGTCGCCGGCGCGGGCATTGCTGGCCAGCGCGGCCGTGCAGGCGAGCGCACAGGCGGCAACCAACCGTTTCCTCGGCATTCCGGAACGCAATGCCTGCGTTGAAGGAGTTGGGGGCCGGCGCCTCATCGTGCATCGCATCCTGAAAGTGGGGTGCGGGCACTATGCGGACCGGAAATATATCAAGGAAGTTATGCTTGATAATCAATACATGCGATATTCCGTATAAGGCAGCATGCCGAAGACGGGAATTCCGGCGGAGGTCCGTGCGCTGGATTCCGGGCGTTACCGGTGGACGGAACGTGCCACGGCACGGCGTGCCGACGGGCGTGGCGAAGCTCAGAACTTCGCTGCGTCCTGCGTGCTGCAGATGCCGCTGAGCGAGAACAGCAGGCGTCCGGCGCTGTTGCTCTTTTCCAGCAGCAGTTCGCCCGAAAAGCGGTCGATGGTGGCGACGGTCTTCTGCGACAGCGTGTCCTCGGCCTTGGGCTGCAGGGTGAAGACGAGGCGGCCTTCGTCGAAGCTCAGCGTCGGGGTCAGTCCGGTGCGCGGGTCGGGCACGTTGAGCATGGCCTTGTCGGCGAGGCGCTGCATGGTTTCCTGCCAGGTCACTTCGTTGTTGGCCAGGTGCAGTTGCACGTAATGGTTGAGATAGGGCTTGGCCTGGGTGGACGCATCGTGCTGGGCCAGCGCCCGTTCGTTGTCGCGTTCGAGCAGGTAGTCGATGCCGACGTTGTGCGAATAATGCAGCGCGATCGAGGACAGGACCGGGCGCAGGTCGGCGCGTTGCTTCACCGCGTCGCGCAGGGCGCGGTCGGCGAAGCGGTCGAAGTCGGCCGCGCTGAGGTTGCCGTCGTCGCGTTCGGCGCTCTTGTTGCTGAGGCTCTGCTCGAAATCGTCGGCGAACTTGCGGTCGGCGTCGTTGAGGCTGGCGCGCGCGGCGTCGGAGCCTGGCGCGAACACCGGCGGTGCCCAGTCCTTGACCTGGCACACCAGCGACAGCGTGGCCGGTGCCAGCGGCGGCGCGGGCGGCGGAGTCGTCGGCGCCTTCTCGGCGACGGCAAGCAGGGCGGAAAGCGACAGGGCGATCATCGGGGCGGGCACGTGGGGTCCAGGTAGTGTTGAAGCGCAGTGCCCATCCTAAACCGCGTATCCTTGCTGCGGACCGAATACGCGCATTGATTCCGAGGAAACGCATGTATCGCTATCTGGCTTTCGCGACCAGCATCATTCTTGTGGCCGTCGCTTTCGCACTTGCGCTGGCGTGGCCGGCGTGGTGGTGGGGTTTCGCCGTTTTCGCCGCGATTGCGTTGCTCGGCACGCTCGACATGCTGCAGAAAACCAGCTCGCTGCGGCGCAATTACCCGATCCTCGCGCATTTCCGCTACGGCCTGGAAGCGGTCGGCCCGGAGATGCGCCAGTACTTCATCGAAGGCGACACCACCCAGGTGCCGTTCTCGCGCCAGCAGCGTTCGCTGGTGTACCAGCGCTCGAAGAATGCGATGGACGTGGTGCCGTTCGGCAGCCAGCAGGACATGTACGCCGTCGGCTACGAATGGCTCAACCACTCGCTGGCGCCGGTCGAGATCAAGGATCCGGATTTCCGCCTCGTCATCGGCGAGAACGCGAAGCAGCCGTACGACGCCAGCGTGCTCAACATTTCCGGCATGAGCTTCGGCGCGCTGTCGGCGAACGCGGTCCGCGCGCTCAACCTCGGTGCCAAGCTCGGCAATTTCTACCACGACACCGGCGAAGGCTCGATCTCGCCGTACCACCGCGAGAACGGCGGCGATCTGACCTGGCAGGTCGCGTCGGGGTATTTCGGTTGCCGCGACGAGAACGGGCATTTCGATCCGGAGAAATTCGCCATGCAGGCGCAATCGCCGCAGGTGAAGATGATCGAGATCAAGCTCTCGCAAGGTGCCAAGCCCGGTCACGGCGGCGTGCTGCCGGCGGCCAAAGTCACCGCGGAAATTTCGGTGACGCGCGGTGTGCCGGCGGGGCAGGATTGCGTGTCGCCGTCGAAGCATTCGGAATTCTCCACGCCGCTGGGCCTGCTCGATTTCATCACCCGCCTGCGCGAGCTTTCCGGCGGCAAGCCGGTGGGTTTCAAGCTTGCGATCGGCCATCCGTGGGAGTGGTTCGGCATCGCCAAAGCCATGCACGAGAGCGGCGTATTGCCGGACTTCATCGTCGTCGACGGCGGCGAGGGCGGCACCGGCGCGGCGCCGGCGGAATTCATCGACCACATCGGCACGCCGATGCTTCCCGCATTGCAATTGGTGCACAACACGCTGGTCGGTCTGGACCTGCGCGACAAGATCCGCATCGGCGCGGCCGGACGCATCACCAGCGGCTTCGACGTTGCGCGCGTGCTGGCGATGGGCGCCGACTGGTGCAACATCGCGCGCGGCTTCCTGTTCTCGCTCGGTTGCATCCAGTCGCAGAGCTGCCACAACGACAAATGCCCGACCGGCATCGCGACGCAAGACCCGAGCCGCTGGAAACACCTCGACGTGGCGACCAAGGCGCAGCGCGTGCGGCACTTCCACGACAACACGCTCAAAGCGCTGCGCGACCTGCTCGGCGCGGCGGGATTGAACCATCCGCGCGAACTGGGGCCTGAGCACATCCTGCGCCGCGTGTCGGCGACGCAGATCCGCTCGCTGGCCGGCCTGTATCCGCAGTTGCAGCCGGGCGCGCTGCTGGGTGGCGAATTGCCCGAGCACATCGTGTTTCAGACCTTCTGGAACGTGGCGCGCGCCGACACTTTCGCGCCGCCGTCGCGCATCGCCGCCTTGCGCATGTCGAAATCGGCGTGAGTGCGCCGGTCGCCGCCGTTTTGCGCGTCGGTCGCCGGCACGATGGCGCGGGCTGCGGGCGTTGACCTTCACCATGCCGGTCCGTACAATGCGCGCCTCCGATTCACCGATGCCCGTCATGGGCGATTAGCTCAGCTGTAGAGCACTTCCTTCAAACGGCAGGGGTCAGTGGTTCGAAACCACTATCGCCCACCATCGGTCGATCCATGCACAAGGCTGCCCCGCAAGGGCAGCCTTTCTTGTTTCCGGAAGCGGTTGCGCCTGTAGCCGGTCGGCTAGCGGCAAGGCCGCGTCGGCCAGCCTCCGTCGTTGCCAACAAGAACGCGGTGGTCATCCTCTTACTTCGTTCACTAGGGGTGCTCACTCATGGCTGAAGACACTCCTGCGGAAACCCGCTTCTGCCAGTACGGTGTACACGATCGCCGCTGGTTGATTTGCTGCGGATTTGGGTTGAATGACTGAAATGAATCTTCATTCAAATAGAAATGGAACAGTCCGTGGGGCGCGGGCCGCTTAAATCCGTGGGGGGATGCGCGCAAGATGCACGCCATCCCGCTTCGATGAAGCACGACCATTACCACGGAGGTTCCGATGATCACCTTGCGCGCCGCCAAGGAGCGCGGCCATGCCAACCACGGCTGGCTGGATTCGTGGCACAGCTTTTCCTTCGCCAATTACTACGACCCGGAGCACATCCACTTCGGCCCGTTGCGCGTGATCAACGAGGACAAGGTCGCCGCCGGCCAGGGCTTCGGCACGCACGGCCACCGTGACATGGAAATCGTCAGCTACGTGCTCAACGGTTCGCTCGGCCACCAGGATTCGATGGGCAACAAGGCCAGCATCGTGCCCGGCGAAGTGCAGCGCATGAGCGCCGGCACCGGCGTGCAGCATTCGGAATTCAATTACGACAAGCAAGGCCAGACCCATTTCCTGCAGATATGGATCATCCCGAACAAGCTCGGCGTGCAGCCGACCTACGAGCAGAAGACCTACGGCGACGAGGAGAAGCGCGGCAAGCTGCGCCTCGTGGTCAGCCCGGATGGCGCCGAAGGTTCGGTGACGATCCACCAGGACGCGCGCATGTACGCCGGCCTGTTCGACGGCGATGAGCAGGCCGAACTGCTGGTTGGCAAGGGGCGTCTGGCCTATGTGCACGCGGTGAGTGGCCAGCTTGACGTCAATGGCCGTCGTCTGTCGGCCGGCGATGCGTTGATGATGCAGGCCGAGCCGCTGGTGACAGTCGGCAACGGTACCGATGCCGAAGTGCTGGTGTTCGATCTGCCGGAAGAGGGCTGGGAACCGCAGCGCTGAGCAAGCCGCGTCGTGCCCGCGCAGGCGCGAAGCTCCTGATGTCGTTCCTGCTTCAACACAAAGCCCCGCCATGCGGGGCTTTGCCGTTTTCGGCGAGTGACTGGATTGATATTGATCGATTGGTCAATTAATGCGATGCTGCCTGCATGGCCCGACCGCGCGAATTCGACAGAGAGCAGGCGCTGCAGCAAGCCATGCAGGTGTTCTGGGCGAAAGGTTTTGCCGCAACCTCGACCGACGATCTGCTGCAGGCGATGGGCATCGGCCGCCAGAGCCTGTACAACGCCTATGGCGACAAGCGCCAGCTGTACCTGGAGGCGTTGGCGGCCTACCAGCAGCAATCGGTGGCGGCGCATTTGCAGCGCTTGCGCGCGCCGGTCTCGCCGTTGCAGGGGATTGGCGATTTGCTGGCGGGCTTGGCCGTGGGGGACGATCGTCAGCGCGCATTGGGATGCATGGGCGTGGGTTCGGTTTGCGAGTTCGGCGTCGGCGACCCGGAGCTGGTCGAAATGCGCAAGAAACATGCGGCAGCGCTGCGCAGGCAACTGCGCGAACGCCTGCGCGAGGGCCAGGCCATGGGTGAAATCGATGCGTCGCTGGACGTGGGCGAGGCAGCCGCTTTCGTGCAGATGAGCATGACCGGGATCCAGCTGGCCGCCCGCGCCGGTGCGGGCCGCGATGAACTGCGTCGCATCGCCCGTTTCGCGACAGACCGCTTGCGCGCCGATTAGCCGGGACTTTTTGCAGTGGGTGCGCCGCAATGCGGCGTTTTGTTTGGTTTGTTTTGGATCAATCGATCAATAAACAGGTGAAGAAGTGGAAATGGAACGAAAAGTGGCGATGGTGTTCGGGGGTTCGCGCGGGATCGGTGCCGCGGTGGCGCGGCGACTTGCGCGGGACGGGTTCAGGCTTGCGTTGACCTACGTGTCGCAGCCCGACCGGGCACGCGACGTGGTCGATGCGATCGTGGCGCAGGGTGGCGAGGCGTTCGCGATACGGGCCGACAGCGCCGATGCGGCGGCGATCGGCGCGGCAGTGGAGCAGGCCGTGGCCCGTTTCGGCCAGCTCGATGTGGTCGTGGTCAACGCCGGCGTGCTGCGCGTGGGCCGGCTCCACGAATTCCGGATCGAGGACCTGGACGCGGTGCTGGACGTCAACGTGCGTGGCGTCTACCTCGCCATCCAGGCCGCGGTGGCGCACATGCGCGATGGCGGCCGGGTCATCACCATCGGCAGCAATACCGCCGTGCGCGCCAGCAATCCGATCGGCAGCGTGTACGCGATGAGCAAGGCCGCGGTGGCGTCGCTGGTCACCGGGCTGGCGCTGGATTTGGCGCCGCGGCGGATCACGGTCAACAACATCCAGCCCGGTCCGACCGAAACGGACATGACCGCCAGCCACATCGAGCAGATCAAGGCGCTGGTGCCGCTGGGCCGGGTGGGACGTCCGGACGAGATCGCCGCGCTGGTGTCATGGGTGGCCGGCGAGGAGGCCGGTTACATGACCGGGGCCAGCCTCACCATCGATGGCGGTTACGTGCTCTGATCCGGCCGCACCGCGGAAGGCCGGATGGCCGAATCGCGGGCATGAAAAAGCCCGCCAGTCCGAAGTTGTAAGGGGAGGGGAGCAAACAGCTTCGGATGGACTGGCGGGCTGATGCATTTTTTACGCTTCTCGCTGCTGCTTTGCAACAGAAAAGCACGCTTGCAACGAATCGTTCCGTCGCCGGCCGAGCCTGGCGGATTGGACAAACCAGTTCGCGCTGGCCAGCGTTGGCTTGCGAACGATGCGCGGGTATTTGCGATGGCGCGGCCTCAGCCCAGTTTTTCCGCCAGCACGCGGCGGATTTCCGCTTCGATCGGGCCCTGCATCATCGACAGCATCATGCCTAGCTTGGCCTTGACCTGGATATGGTCGGTGGCCAGGTGGATTTGTCCGTCGATGCCGCTGCGGTTGAAGTTCAGCGTGTCCCCAATCCACTTGCAATCGAACTGGTAGCGCTCGCCGAGCTTGTGCGCGACTTCGTCGAGGGCGTTGCGCGCCTGCTCCAGGCCGAGCGTGTGCGGGTGGCGGATGTCGATGCCGGCCATGCGGGTTCCTTGCAGAAAAATTCGGGGAAGGGCTTCGAGTACGAAGTTTATCCTGTTAGGCTCCCACGCCGTGGAGAACCTCAGACTGCATTTCAACAACGCGCCGGCACGTGGCGTGCAGACGGATTGGCCGCTGCAGACCGGCGTGCTGCGCGTGGTGCGCGGCGACGATGGCCGTTTGCTGGTCGGCAGTGCGGTGCGCGGCGCGCCTTTGGCGCAGGTGTGCGTGGACCGCCGCGGCATCTGGCTGCTGTTGGCCGACGAGGCGCGCGGCGTGCACGTCAATGGCCGCCCGGTGCGGCGCATGGCGATGCTGCGCGCCGGCGATACCTTGCATGCCGAAGGCGCGGAGCTGCTGGTGCAGGCCGACGTGGCCAGGGCGCTGTCGGCCAAGGGCGCGAAAACCAGGGCCGGCGACGAAACCGACGCGCGCGTCGTGCTGCGCGGCATTGGCGGTGGCCACCACGGGCGCAGTTTTCCGGTGGGCGAGGCGCTGGACATTGGCAGCGGCGACGATTGCGAGGTGCGCATCGATGGCCTCGCCGCGCGTCACGCCGAATTGCAGCGGATGGGCGATCAGGTCGTGCTGCGCTTGCGCGATGCGAAGTCCGCTTGCCTGGTCAATGGCGTCGAATGCCGCGATGCGCTGCTGCAGGCCGGTGACCAGATCGCTTTCGCCGCCCAGCGCTTCGTGCTGGAAGTGCCGCAGGCCGGCGTGCAGGAACCGGCGCCTTCGTTGCCGCAGCCGGCCACCGCCGCAGCGATCGCCGCGCAGGCCGCGCGCAGCAAGGCGCGAGCGCTGCGCTGGCCGTGGCTGTTGCTGGCGGCGGCCTTGCTCGGGCTGGCCCTGGGCGCGCTGTTGCTGTTCGGCGGGCACTGACCGACGCCGCCGATCCACAGCGAAGCGCTGCGCTGCGGCATAATCGGCGCCTGCCCAACAGGTGTGCGCATGACCCGTCTCCCCAACTTCAGTGCCGGCCCGGCGACGTTGCCGGAATCCGTATTGCGTCAGGCCCAGGCCGAAATGCTCGAATGGAACGGCGTCGGCGCCTCGGTGGTCGAGATCAGCCATCGCAGCAAGGAATTCATCGAGCTGGCGGCCGAAGTGGAGGCCAACCTGCGCACCCTGCTGTCGGTTCCCGACGATTACGCGGTGCTGTTCCTTGCCGGCGGCGCGACCACCCAGCAGGCGCTGCTGCCGCTGAATTTCGCCACGCCCGGCGGCACTGCCGACTACATCGTCAGCGGCCACTGGGGCAAGACCGCGATCAAGCAGGCCAGGCCGGTGGTGAAGGTCAACATCGCCGCCACGTCGGAAACCGCGGACGGCAAGTTCCTTAGAGTTCCCGCGCGCAGCGAGTGGCAGCTCACGCCGAATGCCGATTACGTGCACATCACCGCGAACGAGACCATCCACGGCATCGAGTTCCGCGACACGCCCGACGTCGGCGATGTGCCGCTGTTCGCCGATTTCAGCTCGAACATCGCCAGCGAACCGATCGATGTGGGCAAGTACGCGCTGATCTATGCCGGTGCGCAGAAGAACCTCGGCCCGGTCGGCATCACCGTGGTGATCGTGCGCCGCGACCTGCTCGAACGTGCCGGTCTGCCGCGCGCGGACATCTTCAATTACGCCTCGCACGCGGCGCGCGATTCGATGCTCAACACGCCGCCGACCTGGAACTGGTACCTGCTCGGCCTCACCGTGAAGTGGATGCTGGATGAAGGCGGCGTCGCCGAATTCGCCAGGCGCAGCGCGCGGAAATCGCAACTGGTTTACGACGCGATCGCGCAATCTGGCGGTTTCTACCGCAACGAAGTATTGCCGGAATTCCGCTCGCGCATGAACATACCGTTCTTCCTGCCGAGCGAAGAATTGACCGCTCAATTCGTGGTCGAATCGAAGGCGGCGGGCCTGCTCGCATTGAAGGGGCACAAGGCCATCGGCGGCATCCGCGCATCGCTGTACAACGCCTTGCCGGTGCCGGCCGCGCAGGCACTGGCCGGTTTCATGCGCGATTTCCAGAACAGGAACGGTTGAGAAAATGGCCTCCAAGCCGAAGCAGCAAGCCGCCAAGCCGGCGCAAAAGAAAAGCAGTGCGAAGCCCGCCAAGCCCGCCGCCGACAAACCCGTCGTATTGGCCGACGTGCGCGCCAACATCGACCGCATCGACCGCACCATCCAGTCGTTGATCGCCGAACGCGCGCAGCTCGCGCACCAGGTCGGCAAGGCCAAGGGCAAGCTGGCGCAGGCGGTGGACTATTACCGTCCGGAACGCGAAGCGCAGGTGCTGCGCATGGTCGTCGACCGCAACGAAGGGCCGCTGTCCGACGAAGTGCTGGTCCACGTGTTCCGCGAAATCATGTCCGCTTGCCTGGCCCAGCAGGAGCCGCTGAAGATCGGCTACCTCGGCCCGGAAGGCACGCATACGCAACAGGCGATGCTCAAGCATTTCGGCCGCAGCGCGCTCGGCCTGCCGATGGGCTCGATCGAGGAAGTGTTCCAGGAAGTCGAGAACGGCAATGCCGATTTCGGCGTGGTGCCGGTGGAGAATTCCGGGCAGGGCATGATCCAGATCACCCTGGACATGTTCCTCACCAGCAAGCTGCACATCTGCGGCGAAGTGGAGCTGCGCGTGCACCAGTACCTGCTTTCGCGCAACGGCCACATCGAGGACATCGAACGCATCTACGCGCACCCGCAGGCCTTCGCGCAAACCTCCGGCTGGCTGCGCGCGAACCTGCCCAAGGTCGAGAAGATCCCGGTATCCAGCAATGCCGAAGGCGCGCGCCGCGTGCGCAACAGCGACGAGGCCGCGTGCATCGCCGGCGAAAGCGCCGCGCACGTGTACGGCTTGAAGAAGGTCGTCAACGGCCCGATCCAGGACGACGAGGACAACACCACGCGCTTCCTGGTGATTGGCCGGCCGATTTTCCCGCCATCCGGCCACGATCGCACGTCGGTGCTGGTCTACATCCACGACAAGCCCGGCGCGCTGTTCAACCTGCTCAGCCCGTTCGCGCGCCACGGCATCAGCATGAACCGCATCGAATCGCGGCCCTCGCACAATGCCAAGTGGGAATACGCGTTCTTCATCGACCTGGCCGGACATGTCGAGGATGCGGCGATGAAGAAGGCGATGGCCGAATTGCAAGGCCATGTCGAGCAGGTGCGCGTGCTCGGTTCGTACCCGGTCGCGGTGCCCTGATTCCTGCCCGTCATTCCCGCGAAGGCGGGAAGCGCTTTTCAACGACCGAATGATTGGTCATCCAGCGGCTTCGCTTTGGTGTCTGCAATGGCTGAAAAACTCGACTGGCTCGCTTCCCGTGGCGCACCGCTGCGCGGCGAGCTGGAAATCCCCGGCGACAAGTCCGTCTCGCATCGCGCGGTGATGTTCGCCGCGCTGGCCGATGGCGTTTCGCGCATCGACGGGTTCCTCGAAGGCGAGGACACGCGCTCGACCGCGAAGGTGTTTTCCGCGCTTGGCGTGAAGATCGAAACGCCGTCGCCCTCGACCCGCATCGTCCACGGCGTCGGCGTCGATGGATTGCAAGCGCCGAAGTCGGAACTGGATTGCGGCAACGCCGGCACCGGCATGCGCCTGCTCGCCGGCCTGCTCGCCGCGCAGCGATTCGATTGCATGCTGGTCGGCGACGAAAGCCTGAGCAAGCGGCCGATGAAGCGCGTGACCGGTCCGTTGGCGCAGATGGGCGCAAGGATCGACACTGCCGAAGGTGGCTTGCCGCCGCTGCATATCCGCGGCGGACAAGCGCTGCACGGCATCGATTACGAATTGCCGGTCGCCAGCGCGCAGGTGAAGTCCGCGCTGCTGCTTGCCGGCCTGTACGCGCAGGGCGAAACCATGGTGCGCGAGCCGCATCCGACCCGCGACTACACCGAGCGCATGCTGTCCGCATTCGGTGCGAACATCGAATTCCGCCCGGGTTTCGCGCGTTTGCGCGGTGGCCAGCGTTTGCGCGCGACCGACATCGCGGTGCCGGCGGATTTTTCTTCCGCGGCGTTCTTCCTCGTCGCCGCGAGCATTGTGGCGGGCAGTGAACTGCGCCTGAAGCAGGTCGGCCTGAATCCGCGCCGTACCGGCTTGCTCACCGCGCTGCGCCTGATGGGCGCGGACATCGTCGAGGAAAACCATGCCTCGCACGGCGGCGAACCGGTCGCGGATTTGCGCGTGCGCCACGCGCCGCTGCATGGCATCGAGGTGCCGGTCGAAATCGTGCCGGACATGATCGACGAATTCCCCGCGTTGTTCGTCGCCGCGGCGTGCGCCAGCGGCGAAACCGTGGTACGTGGCGCAGCGGAATTGCGGGTCAAGGAATCCGATCGCCTTGCCGCGATGTCCGCGGGGTTGCGCACGCTCGGCTTGCGCGTCGACGAAACGCCCGATGGCGCGACGATTTTCCCCGGCCAACTGGCGGGTGGAGAGATCGACAGCCATGGCGACCATCGCATCGCGATGTCCTTCGCCATCGCCGCGCAAGTCGCATCGGCCGAAGTCGAAATCGGCGACGTCGCCAATGTCGCCACCTCGTTCCCTGATTTCGACGGCCTCGCGCGCCGCGCCGGGTTCGGCCTGCGCAGCGCCTGAACGAATGTCGCCGTCGCCCTGCGGGGCTAGTGCTGCAGGGCGAAATCGAACGGGATGTCGACGCTGGCGGCGACCGGCTGGCCGTTCTGCTGGGCCGGGGTGAAATGCCACTGCTTGACCGCATCGACCGCGGCGCGGTCGAGCGCGCGGGTGCCGCTGCGTTCGACCACGTCGATGTCCTTCGGCTTGCCGCTGGCGTCGACCTGCACGCGCAGCAGCACGTGGCCGGTTTCGTTCCTGCGCATCGCGCTGGGCGGATATTCCGGCGGCGGGTTCTGGCCGGGAATCGGCGTCGGCAGATGCGTGTCGGCGGCGGGTGCCGCTTGCGCGGGCGGCGCGGCGGCGGCAACCGGCGCGGGCGCTTGCGGCGGCGGGGTTTGCGCCTGCACAGGCGTTTCGTTCAAGGGCTGTGGCGCGTTCGCGGCATCGAACGGCGAGGGCTGCGCCGGCGTGTTGCCGGCTATGGCGTTCGGGTTCGGTGCCTGCATGCCGCTGGCACCGCCGGTATCGGCGCCGGGCACGGGCAGGTCGGTGCCGGCAGGCGCGCTGGCGGAGGCCGTGGCCGCCGGTTCGGTGGTGTAGAACGCATCGCGGCGGCGGCCGACCAGCCACACCAGCACGAACAGCAGCAGGCCGGCGGCGAAGGCGATGCCGATGATGCGCAACGCATGGCGCGGCAGGCGCAGGACGAAGTCGGAATCGGAAGAGGACATGGCGAATGCAAAGCGGAACCTGCGCCGATTCTGCCACGACCGGGATGAAGGAAAGCGGACACGGCGCACGCCGGCAGGCGATAATGGGATTTCTTCCGCCACTCCGCACCGCCATGCTCGATCCCGCACTGCTCCGCAACCAGCCCGCCGAACTCGCCGAACGCCTGCGCGCCAGTCGCGGCTTCGAGCTGCCGGTGAGCGAACTGGAGTCGCTGGAAGCGCGGCGCAAGCAGATCCAGGTGCGCACCCAGGAATTGCAGAACCTGCGCAACACCAGGTCCAAGCTGATCGGGCAGATGAAGGCCAAGGGCGAGGACACGTCCGCGATCATGGCCGAGGTCGCCGGCTTCGGCGAGGAGCTGAAGGCGTCCGAAGCCGAGCTGGAAAACCTCCGTGGCCGGATCGAAGCCATCGCGCTGGCGATCCCGAACCTGCCGCACGCCAGCGTGCCGCATGGCAAGGACGAGCACGACAACGTCGAACAGCATCGCTGGGGCACCCCGCGCACGTTCGACTTCGAGGTCAAGGACCACGTCGACCTCGGCGCGCGCAACGGCTGGCTCGACGGCGAAACCGCGGCGAAATTGAGCGGCGCGCGCTTCACCGTGCTGCGCGGCCAGCTTGCGCGGCTGCATCGCGCGCTGGCGCAGTTCATGCTCGACCTGCACACGGGCGAACACGGCTACGAGGAAACCAGCGTGCCGGTGATCGTCAACGCCGATTCGCTGTACGGCACCGGGCAGTTGCCGAAGTTCGAGGAGGACATGTTTTCCACGATGCTCGGCGAGAACAAGCGCTACCTGATTTCGACCTCGGAAATCTCGCTGACCAACATCGTCCGCGATGCCATCGTCGAGGATGCGCAACTGCCGCTGCGCATGACAGCGCATTCGCTGTGCTTCCGCAGCGAGGCCGGCAGCGGCGGGCGCGACGTGCGCGGGATGATCCGCCAGCACCAGTTCGAGAAGGTCGAGATGGTCAGCATCGCGCGTCCGCACGAAAGCCACGACGAACACGAGCGCATGACCCGCGCCGCCGAAACCGTGCTGGAAAGGCTCGGCCTGCCGTACCGGCGCATGCTGTTGTGCTCCGGCGACATGGGCTTTTCCGCGACCAAGACCTACGACCTCGAAGTCTGGCTGCCATCGCAAGATACCTACCGCGAAATCTCCTCGTGCTCGAACTGCGAGGATTTCCAGGCGCGGCGGATGCAGGCGCGCTGGCGCAACCCGGAGACGAAGAAGCCGGAACTGGTGCACACGCTCAACGGTTCCGGCGTCGCGGTCGGCCGCTGCCTGATCGCGGTGATGGAGAACTACCAGAACGGCGATGGCTCGATCGCCGTGCCGGAAGTGCTGCGCCCGTACATGGGCGGCGTGGAAAAGATCGCCTGAGCGTGACGGCGGCGTTCACATCGATGTGGTGCGGCTGAATGAATCGCCGCGACACTCGACAGCACAAAGGCTTGCGGCCAAACTGTCATGCGGTTATCAAGCACGCACTCATCTTGAGGATTTCGTCCATGCGCGTTCGTTTCTCCGTTTCCCGTTCCATTTCGTGCGCGTTCGCCGTCGCAGCGCTGGCTTGTGCGGGCACGGCCTTCGCGCAGGATGCGCAGGCGCAAGTGCAGGCACAACCGGCGCAACAGCAGCAGCCGGCACGCTTCAACATGATCCAGAACGGCAAGAAGATGACCGCCGACGACTTCGACAAATGGATGGCCGCGCAGGGCTATCAGTCGCCGAACCGTCCGGCGGCGGGACCGGAGACGGCGGTGGCCAAGGCCGAGCCGGCAGCGAAGAAGAAAGCAGCCGCGAACAAGGTCGTGGCTGCGGCCACGACGAGGCTTTCGTTCGCCGACGTCACTTCCAGGGTCGTGTCCCCGTTCGCCGACGTCAGCGCCAAGGTCACGTTCGCGCCGCGCGCGATGTGAACGGCGGCTTCCGGTTCGGCTTCGGGCATCAGGGCGGCTGCGGTCGCCCTGATTGCTTTCCGGGTCCAGTCGTTGTCATTCTGGAATAAGCGCGGTTTAATTGCCGGAATTGTTCCGCAGTTGGAACCTCGCTCGGGAAGCCCGCCATGCAAGACCTCAATGATCTCTACTACTTCGCGATGGTCGTCGATCACGGTGGTTTCGCCGCCGCCGAGCGTGCGCTGGGTATCCCGAAGTCGCGCCTGAGCCGGCGCATCAGCCAGCTCGAAACCGACATGGGCGTGCGCCTGCTGCAGCGTTCGACCCGTCGCTTCGCGGTCACCGACGTCGGCATGAGCGTGCATCGCCACGCGCAGACGATGCTCGCCGAGGCACAGGCCGCGCGCGAGGTGGTCGACCGCCTCAGCGCCGAGCCGCGCGGCATCGTGCGGGTCAGCGTGCCGGTCGCGGTGGCGCAGATGCAGTTGCCGAAGATCCTGCCGCAGTTCCTCGACAAGTACCCGAAAGTGCGCCTGCAATTGCACGTCAACAATCGCCGCGTCGACATCATCAACGAAGGCTACGACATCGCGTTGCGCGTGCGCGCCAAGCTCGACGACGACGGCTCGCTGGTGATGCGCAGCTTCGGCCAGATCCAGGAATTGCTGGTCGCCAGCCCGAAGTACCTGAAGCGCGCCGGTCGCCCGCAGAAGCCGGAAGACCTGGTCGATCACGTCACCCTGAGCATCAGCGAGGACGAGGCGCGCCAGCGCTGGGAACTGCACGGTCCCGGCGGCGAAGTGCGCCGGATCGAATTGCAGCCGCGGCTGATGGGCTTCGATTTCCCGCTGCTGCAATGCCTGGCGAAGGATGGCCACGGCATCACCCTGCTGCCGGAAACCGTGTGCGCCGAAGCGGTGCGCAGCGGCGAACTGGAAGTGGTGCTGCCGGAATGGTCGCTGCCGCAGGGCATCTGCCATGCGGTGTTCGCCTCGCGCCGCGGCATGTTGCCGGCGGTGCGCGTCTTCATCGACTTCCTTGCCGAGCATTTGCCGCAGCAGATCGAGACCTCGCGCCTGGATTGCGGCGGCAAGTGCGCCGATGCCGCCGCAGTGGCGCTGGGCAAGACCGCTGCGCCGGAAAAGGCCGCGCCCAAGGCGAAGAAGGCCGAAGCCGCGTAGGCCGCTTCGTGCGAAAATCCATCCATTGGAAGTGTGGCCGAGCGGTTTAAGGCACCGGTCTTGAAAACCGGCGATGGGTCAAACCATCCGTGGGTTCGAATCCCACCGCTTCCGCCAGATCGAAACGTCCCGGACGGGGGGAATGCCGACGAGCCTGTCGTTGTCAGGCCGGGAAATCGGTGGACATCGCGATGTCCTTCTGTGCTTCAAGTGCCGCAAGCCGTTCGGTGAGCGCATTCTTGATGTTGTTGTAAGCATCCGAGCCAAGCGCAAGGCGTTTCGGCGCGGGGTTCCGATCGACCGAGGCAATCATCGCCCGTGCCATCTTTGCCGGATCGCCGGGTTGCTCCCTGAAGCCGGGCTCGATGCGGCTGCGCACCGCGCCGGCCGGCGTCTGTGCATAGGCTTCCATCGCCGGGGCGAGGGCGGCGCTGTTGGCGGCGAATTCGGTGCGCGCGCTGCCCGGTTCGACGATCGTGACCTGGATGTCG
The DNA here is from genome assembly GCA_015655355.1 of Lysobacterales bacterium. Taxonomy (GTDB): domain Bacteria; phylum Pseudomonadota; class Gammaproteobacteria; order Xanthomonadales; family Xanthomonadaceae; genus Pseudoxanthomonas_A. Next base: position 39,634 of record JAATFG010000017.1, on the reverse strand, counting down.
AACGGCGCGATGTCCTGAATCGTGGATTCGAAGAAGCCTTCCATCGCCCATTTCGACGCGTGATACAGCGACAGCCCGGGCATGGCCCACTGTCCGCCCATGCTCGACAACTGCATGATGCGGCCGCCGCCTTGCGCGCGCAGGTGCGGCAGTGCGGCGCGCACGACCTGGATGGATCCGATCACGTTGGTGTCGAGCTGGTGGACGATCTGTTCGTCCAGCAATTCTTCGGCTGCGCCGAACAGGCCGTAGCCGGCGTTGTTGACGATCACGTCGATGTGGCCGAAGTGGTCGAATGCGGCATCGACGACGCGGCGAATCGCCGGTGTGTCGGTCAGGTCGAGCGACTGGAGCAGGAAGTGTTCGCCGTATTTTTCCTGCAACGGCGCCAGCGTTTCCAGCTTGCGCGCGGTGCCGGCGACGCGTTCGCCGCGCTCCAGAAGTTGTTCGGTCATCAATCGGCCGAGGCCGCTGTTGATGCCGGTGATGAACCAGGTGCGGGTCGTCATGTGTTGTCTCCTTGGGTGAATGCGCCGTGGTTGCCGCGCAACGCAGACAAGCTTAGTCGGCGCGATTGCGTCGAAAAACCGCATGAACGAGGATGGGGCATCAACCACAGGTTCATGGTCCCGGAATGGAAAAAGATCAGTTCGACGGAATCGTTCCGTTTCTTGCCGTCGCCGAACACCTGAGCTTTACCCGCGCGGCGCAGGCGCTCGGGGTTTCGGCGACGGCGGTCAGCAAGGCCATCCAGCAGCTCGAACAACGCTATGGCGTGGTGCTGTTCCAGCGCACGACGCGCAGCGTGGTGCTGACCGAAGCCGGCGCCGCGTTGTTCAATCGCTTGCGGCCCGCAGCAACTGAAATCGACGATGCATTCGCGCGACTTTCAGGTTTCCGCGCACAGCCGAGTGGCACGCTGCGTTTGACCATGTCGCGCGTGGCGATGCGCTTGGTCGTCGAGCCGTTGATCGCGGAATTCCGCCGCGCGTGTCCCGATGTGACGCTGGAATTGTCGCTCAACGATGGCGCGGTCGATCTGGCCAGCGGTCTTTACGATGCAGGCATCCGCTTGGAAGAAAGTGTCGAAAAGGACATGGTCGCGGTGCGCCTCACGCCGGAAATGCATTGGTCGGTGGTCGGTTCGCCAGCGTATTTTGCGTACGCGGGCAAGCCGCAAACGCCGGAGGATTTGATTGCGCACGAAGGCATCAACTACCGCTTCGTCACCTCGGGGCAACGGCATCGCTGGGAGTTCACCCGCGATGGCCGCGATTTCCTCGTGGACATGCAAGGGCGGCTGGTCGTGAACGAACGCACGGCGCTGTTGTCGCTCGTGCGCCAGGGCCTGGGACTGGCCTACGTTTCCGATTTGGAGGCGGCGGAAGATTTCGCAGCCGGTCGGCTTGAATCCGTGTTGCGCGATTACATCCGGCCAAGCAGCGGAATGTACCTCTATTTCCCCTCCGGCACCCAGCTCCAGCCCAAGCTGCGTGCGTTCATCGACATGGCGAAGCAACGGGATTTCCGCGCATGAAAAAGCCGGGCTTGCCCGACTTTTTCGTCGCAATCAATCGCTTCAGTTCACCACCGGCAGGCTGATGTAGCTGTCGTGGTAGACGCGCTGCGTGGCCTTCACGTAATCGCCGGGTTGGGCGAAGAAGATGTTGGGCACGAAGGTCTGCGGGTTGCGGTCGTACAGCGGGAACCAGCTCGATTGCACCTGCACCATGATCCGGTGGCCGGGCAGGAATACATGGTTGGCCGAGGGCAGGTCGAACGAGTATGCCAGCGGCTGGTTCGGGGTCAGCGCTTTCGGCTTGTCGAGGCCTTCGCGGTAACGGCCGCGGAAGATATCCATTGCCACCGCGAGTTGATAACCGCCCATTTCGGGTTGTTCGGCGACCTGGTCCGGATACACGTCGATCAGCTTCACCACCCAGTCGCTGTCGCTGCCGCTGGTCGCGGCATCCAGGTGCACTTGCGGCACGCCGGCGATTTTCAACGGCGCGGTGAGCGCGTCGGAGACGTAGGTGATCACGTCGGTGCGGCCGGAGGCTTCGCGCTGGTCGTCCACGAGCCATTCCTGCCAGGTCAGGCCGTTGTCGTAACCGACCGGCTGGCTCGGGCGTGCGCGGAACGGCACCGGATGCGCCGGGTCGGAAACGTATTCGTCGTAACCCTTGTCTGCGGCAGTGAAACCGAGCTTGTTCGACGCCTGCAGGTACAGCGGCTTGCTCTTGGCCGTACAGCCGCTTTCGCACGCGAGCGGCCATTGCGGCAGGCGCTGCCATTCGTTCGTGCCGGTCTGGAACGCGGTGACCGGCGCGAGGTCGGCTTTCGGCGCGCCGTCCTGCAGGTACTGCGCGAGGAACGGGCGCAGCACGTGTTCGCGCCAGTATTTCGCGGTATCGCTGCCGAATTGGATGGCGGCGATCTTGCTGCCCTCGTCGATGGCCTGGCCGTGGTACCACGGGCCCAGCACCAGCTTGACCATGTCGCCGCTCTTGTCCTTCGGCTTGATCGCGCGATACACCGCCTGCGCGCCGTAGATGTCTTCCTGGTCCCACAGGCTGTGCACCAGCATCACCGGCACTTTCAGCGGTTGATCCGCGAGGAGTTTGTCGACGGCTTGCCGGCTCCAGAAATCGTCGTAGGCCGGATGCGCGACCAGCTTGTTCCAGAAGCCGATCTGCTCCATGCCGTAGGCCTTGCCCATCGCGCCGGCGGAGCCGTAGTGCAGGTACAGGTCGTAATCGTCGTGGTAATTGCTCCACCACTTGAAGCTGTTGTCGCGGCTAGCGGCCTGCTCGTAGATGTAGGGCAGGTTCTGCTGGCGGAACGCGCCGTTGTGGAACCAGTCGTCGCCCATCCAGCCATCGACCATCGGGTTCATCGGCACCGACGCCTTCAACGCCGGATGCGGATTGATCAGCGACATCAGCGGCTCGAAGCCGTCGTAGGAAATGCCGATGGTCGCGACCTTGCCGTTGGATTCGGGGATGTTCTTCACCAGCCAGTCGATGGTGTCCCAGGTGTCGGTGGCATCATCGACCGGGGTCGGGTTGAGCGGGCCGTGCACGGGGCGGTTCATCACGTAATCGCCTTCGCTGCCGTACTTGCCGCGGATGTCCTGGATCACGCGGATGTAGCCGTCCTCGACGATCACGTCGCTGGCGTTGTCGTAGCCTTGCAGCGATACCTGCAGGTGGCCGCTGGGGTTGTTGTGGCTCAGTTGCCTGGCGTCATAGGGCGTGCGCGTGAGCACGATGCCGGCGTGCGTCGCTCCCTTCGGGATCAGGATGACGGTGTTGAGCTTGACCCCGTCGCGCATCGGGATCATCACGTCGCGTTCGACGAAATCGAAGCTGTCGCTGACCGGATGGAACTCGGCCGGCGTTTCGCTTGGATAGTCCGGGTATTGCGGCGTGTTCGCGTCCTGGGCGAACGCCGTGGCGGCGAGCAGGGCGGAGCAGAGCGTGGCGGCGAGACGAAGTGCGTGCATGCGATTTCCCCCAGGATGTGCGGGGACAATCGTAGCCGGCTTTCAGCGGATTCGGCGCACTGGTTTCGGCTGAAGGTTTCGGTCGCGGCGCGCTCAGCGCAACTGGCGTTCGACCGCTTCGAGCATGCGCCGGCGCGAGAAGGCGAAGTCCCAGTAGCTGCCGCCCATCTGCCGCCACAGCACCGCCGAGCGCACCGCGGCCAGCAGCAGCGCGCGGATTTCCGCGACCACCGCCGGCTGCGCGAGGTAATGCGGATTGCCTTGCACCATCACCCGCGGACGCAGGCGGCTGAGTGTCTGCGCATACAGCGTGCCCAGCGCGTTGAGCACGTCCGGATGGATGCTGCCGCGCGCGCGCGCATCGAAGCCGATCCGCACGATCCCGTCATGCGCCGCTTGCGCGATGCGCGCATCGCGGATGAAGCGGCGTTCCAGTTGCAGCACTGCCACGGCGATCTTCAGCAGCGCTTCGTTGCGGCGGTTGCCGAGCTGGTCGCGCAACACCTGCAGGCCGTTGCGCAGGCTGTGTGCGCCGGCGTAGACCGCTTCCGGCGAATCGGCGTCGATGCGGAACACGCTGTCCAGCGCGGTCTGCGCGGCGGCGGCGTCCGATTGGCCGCTTTCGGCGATGCGGCGCACTTGTGCCAGTGCCTGCAGCATGCCGGCCAGGGCCAGCACGCGGTGGTCGAAGTCGTGGTTGTCGCTCATGCGGCCTGTCGTTTTTGCAGTTGCAGTTCCAGCGGTGCGTCGGTGCGGGCGATGACCGCGCCACCGAGGCAGACGTCGCCGGCGTATAGCACCAGCGATTGCCCCGGCGTCACCGCGCGCTGTGGGCGCGCGAAGCGCACGTGCAGGGTGCCGTCGTCGTGCACCGTGACGCGGCAGGCCTCGTCCGGCTGGCGGTAACGCGTCTGCGCGGTGCAATTGAATTCGCCCGCCAGCGCGTGGCCGGCGATGAAATGCGCCGGCTCGCTCCACAGCTGGGTGGAATGGAGGAAGGGATTGTCGGTGCCTTGCTCGACATAGAGCACGTTCGTCGCCACGTCCTTGCCGACCACGAACCATGGCGCCTGCGGGCGTCCGCGCACGCCGCCGATGTTGAGGCCTTCGCGCTGGCCCAGGGTGAAATAGAACACGCCGGGATGGGTGCCGATCACCGCGCCGTCCGGCGTACGCATCTCGCCTTGCTTCGCCGGCAGGTAGCGGCCGAGGAATTCGCGGAAATCGCGCTCGCCGATGAAGCAGATGCCGGTCGAATCCTTCTTGTCGTGGGTTTGCAGGCCGGCGTCCCTGGCGACGGCGCGCAGCGCCGGCTTGTGCATTTCGCCGATGGGAAACAGGGTCGCCGAAAGCTGTTCCTGCCCGAGCTGGTGCAGGAAATAGCTCTGGTCCTTGCCGCGGTCGATGCCGCGCAGCAGTTTCCAGTCGCCGTCGATCCGGGCGATCCGGGCGTAATGGCCAGTGGCGATTTTTTCCGCGCCGAGTTCGCGCGCCGCGTCGAGGAAATGCTTGAACTTCACTTCGCGGTTGCACAGCACGTCCGGGTTCGGCGTGCGCCCGGATTGATACTCGGCGAGGAAATGCTCGAATACGCCGGCCCAGTATTCGGCGGAGAAATCACGGAAGTGGAACGGGATGCCGAGCCTTCCGCAGATCGCGACCGCATCGCGGCGGTCGTCCTCGGCGCGGCATTCGCCGCTGCCGTCGTCGGCCCAGTTCTGCATGAACAATCCGGCGACGTCCGCGCCCTGCTGTTGCAGGCGCAGTGCGGCGACCGACGAATCCACGCCGCCGCTGACCCCGACGATGACCTTGGCCGCGCTCATGCGAGGTGCTTCAGCAGCGAAAGCGGATGGCGCTGGCCGGCGAGGAAGTCGCGCGCGACCTGCCACACCAGCGGGCTGCGCCAGCGTGCCTGCTGCGCCTGCAGTTGTTCGGGCGCAAGCCACACGGCGCGCTCGATGCCGTCGTCGAGCTTCGCCGCGGCGTGGTGGCGCAGCGGCGTGGCGGCGAAGGCGAAACGCAGGTAATGCTTGCCGGCGTTCGGGCCCTCGGGCACTCTCCATTGGTAGGCGCCGATGAAGTGGGTGAGTTCGACGTCCCAGCCGGTTTCCTCGAAGGTTTCGCGCACGGCGGCTTCAGCCAGGGTTTCGTCCGGTTCCAGGTGCCCGGCCGGCTGGTTCAACACCAGCGACGTGCCGCCGGCGTATTCATCGACCAGCAACAGCTTGCCGTCGCGGACCACCACGGTGGCCACGGTCACGTCGGGTTGCCAGCATTGGCCATCGATCTTGCTCATGCGTCGATTCTAAAGTGCCCATGGTAAATGGTGGTGCTGGTTTATAATTGCAAGCATGGCGCAACGTACCGAAAACGAATCCGACCATGGCGTGCTGGTGGAAACCGGCAAGCCCGAGGTCATGCCGCCGCCGCGGTACCAGGTGTTGCTGCTCAATGACGACTACACGCCGATGGACTTCGTGGTCGAGGTCCTGCAGCAGTTCTTCGACATGGACCTGGAAAAGGCCACCCAGGTGATGCTGCACGTGCATACCCGCGGACGCGGCGTGTGCGGGGTGTATACCCGCGAGGTGGCCGAAACCAAGGTCGCGCAGGTCAACGAGTATTCGCGGATGAACCAGCATCCGCTGCTGTGCACGATGGAAAGGCACTGACTGAATGCCCCCGGATTTTGCCAACGGCGTCGAGCTTTCCACCAGCTGAACGCTGGAATCCGTCCTGGTTGTGGAAATCCGCCCCGGAGGCCGCATATTGTGGCTATCACAGCTTAAGGGGTCGCTTGTGGCCCCGCGGGAGAAAGATCCACCATGTTCAGCAAAGACCTCGAACAGACCATTGGCCAATGCTACAAGCGTGCCCGCGAAGCCCGTCATGAATTCATGACGGTCGAGCACCTGCTGCTGGCGTTGCTGGACAACCCCTCGGCGCTGGGCGTGCTCAAGGCCACCAACGCCGACGTCGAACGCCTGCGTGGCGAACTGGAACGCGCCATCGAAACCTCGGTGTCGCGCCTGGCCGAGGACGACGGTCGCGATACCCAGCCCACGCTCGGCTTCCAGCGCGTGTTGCAGCGCGCGGTCTACCACGTGCAGTCTTCCGGCAAGAAGGAAGTGACCGGCGCCAACGTGCTGGTCGCGATCTTCGGCGAGAAGGATTCGCACGCGGTCTACTTCCTCAACCAGCAGGACGTGACCCGCTTGGACGTGGTCAATTACCTCAGCCACGGCGTGGCCAAGGCCGGCGAAGGCGAAGCGCCGGCCGCGTCCGGTGAAAGCGAGGCCGAAGGCAAGTCCAGCGATGGCGAGGCCAAGGGCGATGCATTGGCCGAGTACGCGACCAACCTCAACGAGGCCGCGCGCGCCGGCAAGATCGACCCGCTGGTCGGCCGTGGCGACGAGATCGAGCGCACCATCCAGATCCTGTGCCGCCGGCGCAAGAACAACCCGCTGTACGTCGGCGAAGCCGGCGTCGGCAAGACCGCGATCGCCGAAGGTTTGGCCAAGCGCATCGTCGATGGCCAGGTGCCGGACGTGCTTGCGGACGCGACGATCTACGCGCTCGACCTCGGCGCGCTGGTCGCCGGCACCAAGTACCGCGGTGATTTCGAGAAGCGCCTGAAGGCAGTGCTGCAGGCGGTGAAGAAGGTTCCGAACTCGGTGCTGTTCATCGACGAGATCCACACCATCATCGGCGCCGGTTCCGCGTCGGGCGGCACGATGGACGCGAGCAATCTCATCAAGCCGGCGCTGGCCAACGGCGAACTGCGCTGCATCGGTTCGACCACGTTCCAGGAATACCGTGGCATCTTCGAGAAGGATCGCGCGCTGGCGCGCCGCTTCCAGAAGATCGACGTGGTCGAACCGACCATCGGCGAGGCCTACGAAATCCTCAAGGGCCTGAAGCCGCGTTACGAGGCGCACCACAACGTCAGCTACCTCGACGAGGCCTTGCAGGCCGCGGTGGATCTGTCGGTCAAGCACATCGGCGACCGCCTGCTGCCGGACAAGGCCATCGACGTGATCGACGAGGCCGGCGCGCGCCAGCGCCTGCTGCCGGAAGACCAGCGCAAGACCCTGATCGACATCGCCGAAATCGAAACCATCGTCAGCAAGATGGCGCGCATTCCGGCCAAGCAGGTCAGCGCGACCGACAAGGACGTGCTGCAGCATCTTGAGCGCAATCTGAAGATGGTGATCTTCGGCCAGGACGCGGCGATCGAATCGCTGGCCTCGGCGATCAAGCTGTCGCGTTCGGGCCTGGGCAATCCGGAAAAGCCGATCGGCTCGTTCCTGTTTTCCGGTCCCACCGGCGTCGGCAAGACCGAAGTGACCAAGCAGCTCGCGTTGCAACTGGGCATCGAGCTGGTGCGTTTCGACATGAGTGAATACATGGAGCCGCATTCGGTGTCGCGCCTGATCGGCGCGCCGCCTGGCTACGTCGGCTTCGACCAGGGCGGCCTGCTGACCGAGAAGATCGTCAAGACCCCGCATTGCGTGCTGCTGTTGGACGAAGTGGAGAAGGCGCATCCGGACATTTTCAACATCCTGTTGCAGGTGATGGACCGCGGCATCCTCACCGACACCAACGGGCGCGAGGCCAACTTCAAGAACGTGATCGTGGTGATGACCACGAACGCGGGCGCCACGCAGGCCTCGCGACGTTCGATCGGCTTCACCAAGCAGGATCATTCGACCGACGCGATGGAAGCGATCCGCAAGGGCTTTTCGCCGGAATTCCGCAACCGCCTCGACGCGGTGGTGCAATTCTCCGCGCTGGGCTTCGACCACATCCTGCGCGTGGTCGACAAGTTCCTGATCGAGCTGGAAGCGCTGCTGCACGAGAAGAACGTCAGCGTCTCGGCGACGCCGACCGCGCGCGACTGGCTGGCGCAGAACGGCTTCGACCCGCTGATGGGCGCGCGGCCGATGGCGCGGATCATCCAGGACAAGATCAAGCGCCCGCTGGCCGACGAATTGCTGTTCGGCAAGCTGGTGGGCGGCGGCAAGGTCAGCATCGACGTGCGCGATGGCGAACTGGTGGTCGAGGCGCAGTCCGAGCCGGAAAAGCTGTTGCCGGCGACGGTGGAGTAAATCCCCACCAACGAAAAAAGCGGCCATTGGCCGCTTTTTTCATGCACCGCAGGCGCGTATCACCTCATGCGATAGGTGATGCGGCCCTTGGTCAGGTCGTAGGGCGTCATTTCGACCTTGACCTTGTCGCCGGTGAGGATGCGGATGTAGTTCTTGCGCATGCGCCCGGAGATGTGGGCGATGATCTCGTGGCCATTTTCCAGTTTCACCCGGAACATGGTGTTGGGCAGCGTCTCGGTGACGGAGCCTTCAAATTCGATGGAGTCGTCTTTCGACATGTGTCTCTGCTGGAGGGCGCAAGGGGGCGGCGCAAGCCGCTAAAGCCGGCCATTGTACGCGCATCAGGCACTCGGCGCAAAACCGTGTGTCCGGCGACGGAACTGTTCCGGCGCAGACAGGTCATCGGCCGGGATTTCCCCGAACCGCGCCGTCCACGCCTCGGGCGGTTCCGGCAACGCGGTCTGGTCGGAAATCCGGTGCAGGAATTCGCGGCGCGGCCACAACTGTGCGCCGAGGCCCAGGGTGTGGTCGTTGGCGACCTGGGCGTCGATCAATGGCCAGCCCCAGCCGTGCAAGGTCCGGGCCAGCGCGGCCAAGGCCAGTTTCGAGCCGCCGGAGCGGGCCGAGAACATCGATTCGCCGAAGAACATCCGGCCGATCGCCACGCCGTAGAGGCCGCCGACCAGCGCGCCTGCGTCGAACACTTCGACCGAATGCGCATGGCCGAGCCGGTGCAGTGCGTTGTAGGCCGCCTGCATCTCGGCGGTGATCCAGGTGCCCTCCTGGCCGACCCGCGGCACGCTGGCGCAGGCGGCGATGACCTGGGCGAAACAGGTATCGGCGCGGACGGTCCAGTTCGAGTGGCGCAATTGGCGGCGGAATTTCGCCGACAGGTGCACGCCGTCGGTGCGGAACACGCAACGCGGGTCCGGCGACCACCACAGGATCGGCTGGCCTTGCGAGTACCACGGGAAAATCCCGTTGCGGTACGCGTTGAGCAGGCGCGGCACGCTCAGGTCGCCGCCGATGGCGAGCAGGCCGTCCGGCTCGCGCAGCGCCAATGATGCGGGCGGAAACGGCGCATCGGGTTCGGATGGCAGCAGGAATGGTGAATGTCGCATGCGGATGATTGTAGGTAATCGTTCACTGCAACCACGCGTTGCGACCCGCTCGTCATCACCGGCAGGTCATTTCCCGGTTGGCGCGGCGCGATACGGCGAATGGGCGAGCAGCGAACGCGCGTAGCCATGCACCGAGCGCGTTTCCTCTTCGCACCAGCGGCGCAGTGCGTCGCGGAATTGCGCGTCGGCGATCCAGTGCCGGCTGCGCACCGGCGCCGGCAGGAAGCCGCGCGCGATCTTGTGCTCGCCTTGTGCGCCCGGCTCGAATACGTGCAGGCCTTCGCGCAGGCAATATTCGATGCCCTGGTAATAGCAAGCCTCGAAATGCAGGCCGGACACGTTCGCGTGCGCGCCCCAGTAGCGGCCGTACAGCGTGTCGCCGCCGCGCAGGCACAATGCGCCGGCGATCGGTTCAGCGGCCAGGTCGGCGAGGAAAATCACCAGATTGCGCGGCATTTCCCGGGCCAGGTGGCGCAGGAAATCCAGGGTAAGCGCCGGCGAATTGCCGTGCTCCATGAAGGTCTGCAGGTAGAACTCGAACATCGCGGCCAGATCGTCGTCGCTGGCCTCGTCGCCGTGCAGCACGCGGAACGTGATGCCGGCTTTCGCCACTTTCGCGCGCTCCTGCCTGATGTTCTTGCGATGCTTGTGGTCGAGCGCGGCGAGGAAACCGTCGAAGTCCCGCCAACCGGCGTCGTTGCGCCAGTGGTATTGCACGTCGCTGCGGGGCAGCCAGACTTTGTCGAACTCGTCCGCGTCGAACGCGGAGTCTTCGTCTTCGAGGTGGAAGTTGACGTGCACTGACGACAAGCCGAATTCGCAAGCATGTTCTGCGATGGCGCCGAGCAGCGCGTTCCGCGCGGTCTTGTCCTTCGCCGGCAGGCGCGGTCCGGTGACCGGCGAGTAGGGCGAGGCGATCAGCAGCTTCGGGAAATACTCCAGCCCTGCGCGCGCGTACGCATGCGCCCAGGCGTGATCGAACACGAACTCGCCGTGCGAATTGCCCTTGAGGTAAGCCGGAGCGGCTGCGACCAGTTCATCGCCTTGCCACAGCGCCAGGTGATGCGGCGTCCAGCCCCATTCTTCGCGAATGCAGCCGGTCTGTTCCAGGCCGGCAAGAAAGGCATGGGCGACGAAGGGATTGCGGCCGTCACGCCCTGCCGCCATACAAAGAGAATCCCAGCTTTCGGCCGGGATTTCCATGAGCGAATGATGAGCGCGCAGCGTTGCCATCAATGCCGGTTGTTTTCCAGCCAGCGCTCGGCGTCAAGCGCGGCCATGCAGCCGAAGCCGGCGCTGGTGATCGCCTGGCGGTAATGCTGGTCGGTGACGTCGCCGGCGGCGAACACGCCGGGGAGGTTCGTCGCGGTAACGTTGCCGTCGATGCCGCTGCGGATCTTCAGGTAGCCGTTGGTCATGTCGAGCTGGCCGTCGAACAGCGAGGTGTTCGGGGTGTGGCCGATCGCGACGAAGAAGCCGTGCACCGGAATCTCGCGCGTGCTGTCGTCGGCCACGGATTTCACCCGCACCCCGGTGACGCCGGCATCGTCGCCGAGCACTTCGTCGACGGTGTGGTTCCAGACGAACTCGACCTTGCCTTCCTTTTCCTTGGCGAACAGGCGGTCCTGCAGGATTTTCTCGGAGCGCAGCGAATCGCGGCGATGCACGAGGTGGACCTTGTCGACGATGTTGGTCAGGTACAGCGCTTCCTCGACCGCGGTATTGCCGCCGCCGATCACCGCGACCTCGCGGTCCCTGTAGAAGAAGCCGTCGCAGGTGGCGCAGGCGGAGACGCCGCGGCCCTTGTACTTCTCCTCGGATTCGATGCCGAGGTATTTCGCGGTCGCGCCGGTGGCGATGATCAGCGCGTCGCAGGTGTAGGTGCCCGAATCGCCGATCAATTTCAGCGTGCCGTCTTCGCCGCGCGACAGGTCGGCGGTGTGGATGTGGTCGAACAGCACTTCGGTGTCGAAGCGCTCGGCGTGCTCCTGCATCTGCTGCATCAGCGCTGGACCTTGCAGGTCGTGCGCGCCGCCGGGCCAGTTCTCGACTTCGGTGGTGGTCATCAATTGGCCGCCCTGTTGCAGGCCGGTGATCAGCAGCGGCTTGAGGTTGGCGCGGGCGGCGTAGACGGCGGCGGTCCAGCCGGCCGGGCCGGAACCGAGGATCAGCAAACGCGAATGCTTGGACATCGAAATCTCGAATCGAAAAGGGAAGGCGGGCGCATCGACAGCGCCGAGGTTGCCGCATAGAGTGGCGGCAGCGGCAGGGTGAATCAAGCCGCAGAACTGGAACGCAGGGGTGTGGTGTACCCCTGCATTCGTTTATTATCAATTACTAACAGGCACTTTTTCAGGTCAAGTCAACCCGTGGCGAAAGAGAGTTCGGAACGCGGCAAGAACAAGTCCGCCAATTCGCGCAAGGCCGATGCGCCGGCCGCATCGCCGCGCCGTTCGCGTTTGTGGCGCGACATCGCCCTGATCGCGGTCGCGCCGATACTGCTGTACCTGCTCGCGTGCTTGTTCACCTATTCGCCGAGTGATCCCGGCTGGTCGCAGTCCGGCAGCGTCACCGCGCCGATCCACAATCTCGGCGGCAAGGTCGGCGCGGTGGTCGCCGACGTGTTGCTGTACCTGTGCGGCTACGTCGCCTTCCTGCTGCCTATCATTCTTGGCGCGGTCGCGTGGTTCGCCTTGTTCAAGCTCGATCGCGACGGCGAAGGCGAGCACGAACTTGGCCCGGCCTTGCACCTGATCGGCCTGGTCTGCTTCCTCGTGTCGAGTTGCGGGCTGATGTTCATGTACGACTTCAGCGCGCCGCATTTTTCCGCCGGACCCGGCGGCATCCTCGGCAAGCTGGTCGGGCAGAGCCTGAGCGGCCTGTTCGGCGCGCTCGGCGGCCACCTGTTCCTGTTCGCGCTGTGGCTGGTCGCGGTGACGCTGGCGACGGGGCTGTCGTGGTTCGCGGTGATGGAGCGCATCGGCGGTTTCGTGTTGTCGGTGCCGTCGCTGTTCCAGCGCGGCGCGAAGCAGGTCGAGGAATGGGAGCAGGTGCACGCCCTGCGCGAAGAGCGTGCCGAGGTGCGCAAGGTCGACAAGGAGCAGCGCCTGCGCCGCGAGCCGGTGCACATCGAGCCGCCGCCGCAGCCGGTGGTTGAAAAGAGCGAACGGGCCAAGCGCGAGCAGCAGATCCCGCTGTTCCACGGCACCGGCAATACCAGCGAAGGCGTGCCGCCGCTGTCGTTGCTGGACAACCCGAAGCCACAGGCCAAGGGCTATTCGGAAGAAACCCTGGAAACCCTGTCGCGACAGATCGAATTCAAGCTCAAGGATTTCAAGATCGACGCGAAGGTCGTCGGCGCCTATCCCGGACCGGTGATCACCCGCTTCGAGATCGAGCCGGCGGCCGGCATACGCGCCAGCCAGATTTCCACGCTGGACAAGGACATCGCGCGTGGATTGAGCGTCAAGTCGGTGCGCGTGGTCGAGGTGATTCCGGGCAAGTCCTACATCGGTCTGGAAATCCCGAATACCACCCGCGAAATGATTTTCCTCAGCGAACTGCTGCAATCGAAGGCCTATGGCGATTCAAACAGCCCGCTGACGCTGGCGCTCGGCAAGGACATTGCCGGCCGTCCGACCGTTGCCGACCTGGCGCGCATGCCGCACCTGCTGGTCGCCGGCACCACCGGTTCGGGCAAGTCGGTGGCGGTCAACGCGATGGTGCTGAGCCTGCTGTTCAAGGCATCGCCGCGCGAACTGAAGATGCTGATGATCGACCCGAAGATGCTGGAATTGTCGGTGTACCAGGACATTCCGCACCTGCTCGCGCCGGTCGTCACCGACATGAAGGAAGCGGCCAACGGCCTGCGCTGGTGCGTGGCCGAAATGGAGCGCCGCTACAAGCTGATGAGCGCGGTCGGCGTGCGCAACCTCGGCGGCTTCAACAAGAAGGTGAAGGACGCCGCCGATGCCGGCACGCCGATCCTCGATCCGCTGTTCCGCGCCAATCCGGATTCGCAAGAGGCTGCGCAGCCGCTGGAGCCGCTGCCGTACATCGTGATCTTCATCGACGAATTCGCCGACATGATGATGATCGTCGGCAAGAAGGTCGAAGAACTGATCGCGCGCCTCGCGCAGAAGGCGCGTGCGGCGGGCATCCATCTGATCCTCGCCACGCAGCGCCCGTCTGTGGACGTCATCACCGGCCTGATCAAGGCCAACGTGCCGACGCGCATCGCGTTCCAGGTGTCGAGCAAGATCGACAGCCGCACGATCCTCGACCAGAGCGGCGCCGAATCGCTGCTCGGCAACGGCGACATGCTGTACCTGCCGCCGGGCAGCGGCTTGCCCGAGCGCGTGCATGGCGCGTTCGTCAGCGACGAGGAAGTGCATCGCGTGGTCGAACACTTGAAGGCCAGCGGGCCGACCAATTACATCGACGGCGTGCTGGAAGAAGTGCAGATGCTCGGCAACGGCACCATGGTCGGTGCGACCGGCCTGCCGGAAGCGGCGGGCAGCGACGACCCGGAAAACGATCCGCTTTACGATCAGGCAGTGCAGATCGTCACCGAGACGCGCAAGGCGTCGATTTCCTACGTGCAGCGGCGCTTGAGCGTGGGCTACAACCGCGCCGCGAACCTGGTCGAGGCGATGGAACGCAGTGGCGTGCTGTCCGCTGCCGACGAGCGCGGTAACCGCACCGTGCTCGCGCCGCCGCCAAGGTGATCAAGTCTCCCGATTTGCGCATGGCGGTTTTCTCGCCATAATCAAGGCTCGGGGAAATCCATAAGGACGAGGATATGAAGATTCGCGTTGCGGTCTTGGCCGTGTCGTGTGTGTTGTTGGCAGGTTGTTTTGACGTGCCGCCGAAGTCGTCAAAAATCACTGCAACATATGTGCCCATCTCGAAGTACGCACAATATTCCTGTGGTCAGCTTGTTGCCGAGTTGAACGATCTGGTCAGAGGAGAAAGTCAGTTGGCTACAGCTGAAGATCAGCGACACCATACCGGCAAGGTGCAGGCATTTTGGATTTCATATGGCGGCCGCCCGAACCGCGCAGTAGAAGACCAACTTGCAGAAGTTAGGGGCGAAAAAGAGGCTGTCAAGAAAATACTCGAAGCGAAGCAATGCTCGACCGATCCAACCCAGCAAGACCCTGTGTCTTTGCCTTCGCAGCAATCCGTAATACAACCTGAAAATACGCCAGCACAACAGCAACCAGTGACAAGCCAGCCACAATCGAATTGGCGAAATTGGAGCGGTGCTCGTGGGAATTAAGCTCAAGTGAGAATAGAAAAAGGCCGCGGATTTCGCGGCCTTTTTCTTTGCTGCATGAAGCGAATCAAAGCGACTCGAAGATGCCCGCTGCGCCCATGCCGGTGCCGATGCACATCGTCACCATGCCGTACTTCTTCTGGTGGCGGCGCAGGCCGTGGACGATCGTCGCGGTGCGGATCGCGCCGGTCGCGCCGAGTGGGTGGCCGAGTGCGATCGCACCGCCGAGCGGATTGACCTTGCTAGGATCGAGTTCGCTGTCGCGGATCACCGCCAGCGACTGCGCGGCGAAGGCTTCGTTGAGTTCGATCCAGTCGAGCTGATCCTTGGTCAAACCGGCTTGCTTGAGCGCCTTCGGAATCGCCGCGATCGGGCCGATGCCCATCACTTCCGGGCGCACGCCGGCGACCGAGAACGACACGAAGCGCGCCAGCGGCGTCAGGCCGTATTGCTTGATCGCCGCTTCCGATGCCAGCAGCACCGCACCGGCGCCGTCGCTCATCTGCGACGAAGTGCCCGCAGTGACGCTGCCGCCGAACTGCGGGTTGCGGAACACCGTGCGCAGCTTGGCCAGACCTTCCAGCGAGGTGTCGGCGCGCGGGCCTTCGTCGGCGGCGATCAGCTTCTTGCGCAACTGGATCGTGTTTCCGGCGAGGTCGGGAATGCGCGAAATCACTTCGTATGGGCTGATTTCCTGCGCGAATTCACCGGCGGCCTGCGCAGCCAGCGCCTTCTGGTGCGAGGCCAGCGCAAACGCGTCCTGGTCTTCGCGCGAGACTTTCCATTCCTCGGCGACCTTCTCGGCGGTGATGCCCATGCCGTAGGCGATCGCGACGTTCTCGTCCTTCGCGAACACCTGCGGCGACAGCGCCACCTTGTTGCCCATCATCGGCACCATCGACATTGATTCGGTGCCGCCGGCAAGCATCAGGTCGGCATTGCCGAGGCGGATTTCGTTCGCCGCCAATGCCACCGCCTGCAAGCCGGACGAGCAGAAACGGTTGATGGTCTGCCCGGCCACGCTGTTCGGCAGGCCGGCCAGCAACACGCCGATGCGCGCCACGTTCATGCCTTGCTCGCCCTCGGGCATCGCGCAGCCGATGATGGCGTCGTCGATGCGGGCGAGGTCGATGCCCGGCGCCTGCGCGACGACGGACTTCAGCACGTGCGCCAGCAGTTCGTCGGGACGGGTGTTGCGGAACACGCCCTTGGGCGCCTTGCCGACCGGTGTGCGGGTGGCGGCGACGATGTAGGCGTCTTGAATCACTTTGCTCATTTCATTTCTCCAATGTCATCGTCAGTTAGTTGCGCAGCGGCTTGCCGGTCTTGAGCATGTGCTCGATGCGATCCTGCGTTTTCTTCTGCTGCGCCAGTTCGACGAAGTGCTTGCGTTCGAGCGTCAGCAGCCACTCCTCGTCGACGATGGAACCGCGATCCACTTCACCGCCGCACAACACGGTGGCGATGCGCGAAGCAATTTCGTAGTCGTATTCGCTGATGAAGCGGCCTTCGAGCATGTTCACCAGGATCATCTTGAAGGTGGCGATGCCGACGTCGCCGGCCACCTGGATGCGGCGTGCCGGCAGCGGCGGGCGATAACCGGAATCGAACAGCGCGCGCGCTTCGTTCTTGGCGATGAAGAGTGCCTCGAACGCGTTGTACGCCACCTTGTCGGTAGCGCGCATCAAGCCCAGTTCCTTCGCTTCGAGCGCGGACATGGACACTTTCGCCATCGCGATGGTCTCGAACACCTTCTTCAGTTCGGCGAACACGTCGCCGCCCGGGCCAGCCGCGTGCGACGCACGCACCGCCAGCTCCTTCAGGCCGCCACCGGCCGGCAGCAAACCGACGCCGGCTTCGACCAGACCGATGTAGCTTTCCAGCGAAGCGACGCTCTTGGCGCTGTGCATCTGGAATTCGCAACCGCCGCCAAGGGCGAGGCCGCGCACTGCCGCAACCACCGGTACCAGCGAATACTTGATGCGCTGCGAAGTCTTCTGGAAGTTGGCAACCATCGCCTCGAATTCGGCGAACTTGCCTTCCTTCAAACCGGCCAGTGCAGCGGCCAGATCTGCGCCGGCAGAGAAGGGCTCCTTGGTCTGCCAGATCACCACGCCCTTGAATTTCTTCTCGGCGATGGAAATGGCTTCCTGGATGCCATTCAGCACGTCGTCGCTGACGGTGTTCATCTTGGTCTTGAACGAGATGACGCCGATGTCGTCGCCATCCGTCCACAGGCGGATGCCGTCGTTCTCGAACACGGTTTCGCCCTGCGCGAACACTTCGCCCAGCAGCGGGTCGGGGAAGCGCTGGCGCTGGTACACGGCCAGCGTCGAGCGCGGCAACAGCGCGTTCTTTGCCGGTGAATACGAGCCTTCGGCGGCATGCACGCCATCGCGGCCATCGGTGACCCACGCCGGCAGCGGCGCGTTGACCATCGCCTTGCCCGCGGCGATGTCTTCGGCAACCCATTGCGCGACCTGCTTCCAGCCGGCGGCCTGCCAGGTCTCGAACGGGCCGAGGTTCCAGCCGTAGCCCCAGCGGATCGCGAAATCGACGTCGCGCGCGGTGTCGGCGATGTCGGCCAAGTGATACGCGCTGTAATGGAACAGGTCACGGAACGTCGCCCACAGGAACTGTGCCTGCGGATGCTGGCTGGCGCGCAGCTTGGCGAACTTCTCGGCCGGGTTTTTCGTCCTGAGGATTTCGACCACTTCGTCGGCGGCCTTGCGGTCGCTGGCGCGGTAATCCTGCTTGTCGAGGTCGAGCACGACGATGTCCTTGCCGACCTTGCGGAAGATGCCGGCGCCGGTCTTCTGGCCCAGCGCGCCCTTGGCGATCAACGCATCCAGCCACGCCGGCGACTTGAAGAAGGCATGCCACGGGTCGTCCGGCAGGGTGTCGGCCATGGTCTTGATGACGTGGGCCATCGTGTCCAGACCAACGACATCGGAAGTGCGATAGGTCGCCGACTTCGGGCGGCCGATCAACGGGCCGGTGACCGCATCGACTTCATCGAAGCCGAGCTTGAACGCGGCGGTGTGGTGGATGGTGGCGAGGATGCTGAAAACGCCGATGCGGTTGCCGATGAAGTTCGGCGTGTCCTTGGCGTACACCACGCCCTTGCCGAGCGTGCTGACGAGGAAGGTTTCGAGGCCTTCGAGGTATTTCGTTTCGGTGGTGGTGGCCGGGATCAGTTCGGCCAGGTGCATGTAGCGCGGCGGGTTGAAGAAATGCACGCCGCAGAAGCGGTGGCGCATTTCCTCCGGCAGCACTTCGGCCAGCTTGTTGATGCCCAGGCCCGAGGTGTTGGACGCGAGGATCGCATGCGCCGGCACGAACGGGGCGATTTTCTTGTACAGGTCCTGCTTCCAGTCCATGCGTTCGGCGATGGCTTCGATGATCAGGTCGCAGCCCTGCAACAGTTCGGCGCCTCCGTCGTAATTCGCCGGCGTGATCGCTTCGGCCAGCGACTTGCTCGCCAGCGGCGCCGGCGAGAGTTTGCCCAGGTTGGCGATGGCCTTGAGCACGATGCCGTTCGGGTCGCCTTCCTTCGCAGGAAGATCGAACAGGACGGTGTCGACGCCGGCATTGGTCAAATGGGCGGCGATCTGCGCCCCCATCACGCCGGCGCCCAGCACCGCGACTTTTCTCACAAGAAGTTTCTCGGACATGTCATGCAACCCTTTGTTGTGAAACGGGAAATTTTCCGGTTCTTGAGCCTGGACTGGAACTTCGTTCAGGCGCGCAGGCCGGCCTCTGCGAATTGGATGAGCTCTTGCGCCGCGCGCTCACGATGCGCGCCTTCGGTGACGCCTTCGCGTCGCTTGACCGTGCCGAAGTCGGCCATCGTGTAGGTCAGCGCGCCGATGGTGAAATCCAGCCGCCAATACAGTTGCGCCTTGCTCAGCTGTGGCACGCACGGCGCGATCGCCTTGGCGAATTCGCGCAGCACGTGGCCGTAGTTCTCGGACAGGAACTGGCGCAGTTTGTCGTTCTTTTCGACGTAGGCACGGGCAAGCACGCGCACGAAAGCGCCGTTGTGTTCGACCACGGCCAGCGCCGGCTCGATGAAGGCGGCGAGCAGGGCGTGCATGTCGCACGGGTCTTTCTGCTGCGCGTTTCGCAGTTGCGCGATGCGTGCCTTGGACATTTCATCCATGCGCCGGCGAAAGACTTCGTTGACCAGGTTGTCCTTGCTGCCGAAGTGGTAGTTGACCGCGGCGATGTTGACGTCGGCCTTGCTGGTCACCTGGCGCAGCGAGGTGCCGGCGAAGCCGTGCAGGGCGAACAGCTCCTCGGCCGCGGTGAGGATGCGGTCCTTGGTCGAGAAATGGGCGGTGCTGTTCATCGGGCAGGATTCGTCATGGAGGCAGGCAGGCCTGAATCAAACGCTTGTTTGATAATGCGCCGGGTTTGCGGATTTGTCGAGTGGCGGAAAGTGGATACCGGCGGAAGCCTTCGACAATCACGCCGGCCACGGGTACAATCCGCCCCACCAAAATCGCCTAAGCCCGCGTTTCAACGCGGGTTTTTTGCATTCGTTCCTTCAATCCCTTCGGAGAACCCTCATGGCGCTGGAGCGCACCCTGTCGATCGTCAAACCCGATGCCGTGGCCAAGAACGTCATCGGCGAAATCTACGCCCGTTTCGAGAAGAACGGTCTGAAGATCGTCGCCTCGAAGATGAAACACCTGTCGCGCCGCGAAGCCGAAGGCTTCTATGCCGTGCACAAGGAGCGCCCGTTCTTCAACGCACTGGTCGAGTTCATGATCTCCGGCCCGGTTGCGATCCAGGTGCTGGAAGGCGACAACGCCGTGCTCAAGCACCGCGAAATCCTCGGTGCCACCAACCCGAAGGATGCCGCGCCGGGCACCATCCGCGCCGACTTCGCCGACAGCATCGACGCCAATGCCGCGCACGGTTCGGACTCGGTGGAGAACGCGAACATCGAAATCGCGTACTTCTTCGCAGCGACCGAAATCTTCTCGCGCTAAGCTGACGCCATGAGCAGCCACGACGACAACCCGCAGCAGACGGCTTCGCCGATTCCGCTGAAGCTGGCAACGGACATCGCGCCGTTGCCCGTCGTGGCTGCGTCTGCGCGCAAGCAGAACCTGCTCGATCTCGATCGCGCGGGCATGGAGCAGTTCTTCGTCGGGAAACTGGGCGAGCAGAAATTCCGCGCGCACCAGGTGATGAAGTGGATCCACCACCGCTACGTCACCGATTTCGACGGGATGACCGACCTCGGCAAGAACCTGCGCGCCAAGCTGCAGGAACACGCCGAAGTCGTCGTGCCCAACGTCGTGTTCGACAAGCCATCTAGCGACGGCACCCACAAATGGCTGCTGGGCATGGGCGTGGACGGCAAGAACGCGGTGGAAACCGTGTACATCCCGGACAAGGGCCGCGGCACGCTGTGCGTGTCCTCGCAGGTCGGCTGCGGGCTGAATTGCTCGTTCTGCTCGACCGCCACGCAGGGCTTCAATCGCAACCTCACCACCGCCGAGATCATCGGCCAGGTGTGGGTGACGGCGAAGCACCTCGGCAACGTGCCGGCGCAAATCCGCCGCCTCACCAACGTGGTGATGATGGGCATGGGCGAGCCGCTGCTGAACTACGACAACGTCGTGCGCGCGATGAACATCATGCGCGACGACCTCGGCTACGGCCTGGCCAGCAAGCGGGTGACGCTTTCGACGTCGGGCCTGGTGCCGATGATGGACCGGCTTTCGCTCGAGACCGAGGTGGCGCTGGCGGTGTCGCTGCACGCGCCGAACGACGAGTTGCGCGGCCAGCTGATTCCGCTCAACAAGAAATACCCGATCGCCGAGTTGATGGCTTCCTGCGCGCGTTACCTGCTCGCGAACAAGAAGCGCGATTCGGTGACGTTCGAGTACACGCTGATGAAGGGCGTGAACGACCAGCCCGAGCACGCGCGCCAGCTCGCGCAGCTGATGCGCAAGTTCGGCAATGCCACGCAGGTGAAGGACGCGGGCAAGGTCAACCTGATTCCGTTCAATCCGTTCCCCGGCACGAACTATGTGCGTACCGAGGAGGCGGAAATCCGCGCGTTCCAGAAAATCCTGCTCGACGCCGGCGTGCTGACGATGGTGCGGCGCACCCGTGGCGACGACATCGACGCGGCCTGCGGCCAGTTGAAGGGGCAGGTGCTGGACAAGACCCGGCGCAATGCCGAGTTCCGCAAATCCCTGCAAGCCAAATCCGTCCAAGACAGGGGCGATTCCACCCATGAAAGCAAGCATGCTGCCGCGTAAGCGCGCGGTGTTGTTGGTGGTTCTGGCGGCCTTGGCCGCAAGCAGTTGTTCCCGTCTCACCTTCATCCGCCCGGCGGGGAAGACCGTGGATTTCCAGCGGCAGGGCAAGGATTACGACATCCACGACGATGCCCAGACGCGCGCGCGCCTGGACGAGCAGGACAGCCTGCAACTGGCCATGCAGCGCCTGCAGACCGGCGACCTGGACGAAGCCGAGAAGGAAGCGCGCAAGGTGCTGAAGAAGCACCCCGATTCGTCCGCGGCGACGACCCTGCTGGCGCTGGTCGCGCAACGTCGCGGCGATCATGACGGCGCGGGCAAGCTGTATCGCCGCGCGGCCGAGCTGGCGCCGGGCGATCCATCGACCCAGAACAATTACGGCACGTGGCTGTGCGCGAATGGTTACCCGGCCGAATCGCTGGTCTGGTTCGACCGCGCGCTGGCCAACCCGAGTTACGCCACGCCCGCGGCGGCGCTGGCCAACGCCGGCGGCTGCGCGCTGGACAGTGGCCAGTACGAGCGCGCCGGACAAAACCTGCGCAAGGCGCTCGACCTCGATCCGGGCAATGCCTACGCGCTGGAAGCGATGGCGCGCGACGAATACCGGCAAGGTCGCTTTTTCGAGGCGCGCGCGTTCACAGAACGGCGATTGGCCGCTGCACCGGTGAACGCGAACGTGTTAAAACTGGCCCGCGACATCGAGATTCGTCTGGGCGACACGAATGCCGCCGATCGTTACGCGCAGCGTCTGCGGGCGGAGTTCCCGGACGCGGCGGATGCCACATCCGGGGATGCGACAAAACCATGAGTGAAGCGACGACCACCGACGCGGTCGAGAC
This sequence comes from Lysobacterales bacterium, assembly GCA_015655355.1. Classification (GTDB taxonomy): domain Bacteria; phylum Pseudomonadota; class Gammaproteobacteria; order Xanthomonadales; family Xanthomonadaceae; genus Pseudoxanthomonas_A. Next base: position 17,499 of record JAATFG010000017.1, on the reverse strand, counting down.
CGGCTGCGGGGCGGTGCTGCGCCAGGCGCGCGAGAAGATCGGCATGTCCCTGGCCGATGCCGCGCGCCAGGTGAAGATGCGGATCAACACGCTGGAGGCGCTGGAAAACGAGCAATGGGCGCAGATCGGCGCACCGGTGTTCATCCGCGGCCAGTTGCGCAGCTACGGGCGCCTGCTCAAGGTCGACGTCGAACCCTTCCTGTTCCAGTTCGAGCCGCAGCAGTCGGCGATCACGCCCGACCCGCTGGCGATGTCCGCGCCGAGTGTGTCCGTCGCCCCGCTCGATGCCGACGGGCGCGCCCGGCGCGTGGTCGGCGTGGTCGTGGCCATCGCCGTCATCGCTGCACTGGCATGGTGGTTCGTGCAGCCTGCAGCCACGCAGAAACCGCAGCGCACCGCATCGCTGGACGTGGTTTCCGCCCCGCATGCCGCGGTGCCAGGGGAGGCCGTGTCGGCCGCACCGCCCGCGGCTGCGGAACCGGCATCGCAGACGGCGGCCACGGCGGCGTTGTCGCTGGCTTTCAGCCAGGATTGCTGGGTGCAGATCAGCGCGCCGGATGGCAAGGTGATCGAGCAGGGCGTGATTCCCGCTGGCGCGCACCGCAGCTACGCATCCGGCGAAGTCGGCAAGCTGGTGCTGGGCAATGCCGGCGCGATCGAGGTCGAACAGAACGGCAATCAGGTCGACACCACGCCGTTCCAGCGCGCGAATGTGGCGCGGTTTACGGTATCCTCTGCCGGTTCCCTCGCGGCGACCAAGGATTGACGGCGCGGTGCGGGAACTTCGCGGCGGGGAACTTTCCGGTTCCACGCCTTTCCAAAGATGACCCGCGCGTCCAACGCGCTTCCACCGCAAGCAAGACCCGCGCGCAGCGGGGCAGAGAAAGCATGGCGATCGACGATCTGCTCGACGAGCACGAACAAAGTGAACGCGTCCGCAAATGGCTGAAAGACAATGGTGCCGCCGTACTCAGCGGCATCGTGTTGGCCTTGGCGCTGATTTATGGCTGGAAGGCGTGGCAGCAGCATCGCCGCCAGCAATCCGAACTGGCGCAGTCGCGTTACGACGCGGCGACCGCCGCGTTGTCGGCGCCGAATCCCGACCTGGCCAAGGCGGCAACCGCAGTCAATGGCCTTGAAGGCAGGAGCGTGTTCCCGCTGCTGGCGCAATTGCAACTGGCGCATGCGCAGGTCGCCGCCGGCAAGCTCGACGACGCCATCGCGAGCCTGCGCAAGGTGCACGATGCCGGCGAACTGCAGCCGCTGGTCAACCAGCGTCTGGCGCGCCTGCTGGTCGAAACCGGCAAGCAGGACGAAGCGCTGAAGGTGCTCGGCGATGCCGGTGATGCGTCCAGCCTCGACGTGCGTGGCGACGCATTGCTCGCCGCCGGCAAGCCGGAGCTGGCGCGTGATGCGTGGCAGAAGGCGCTGGTCGGCCTCGACGTCGCCTCGCCGCAGCGCAAGCTGATCGAACTCAAGCTCGCCGACGTCGGCGGCACGGCCCCCAACGCGGAGCACGCGTGATGAAAAAGTTGATGATGGGCCCGTCCACGCGGCAGCGTGCGACGGCGATGTTGGCATTCTCGCTGCTGGGCGTGGCGTTGCTGGCCGGCACCGGTTGCAGCTCGACCAAGAACGCGACCAAGCATCCTGCGCACGAATCGAAGAAGGCGCTGAAGCCGGCCAAGCTGGTCAAGTTCAAGGCCAGCGTCAAGGTCGACGAGCTGTGGTCGGTCGACCTGGGCGAGGGCGAAGGCCGTCTCGGTCTGGAACAGGCGCCGGCCGTCGACGCCGGCCACGTCTATGCCGCCGCGGCCGATGGCAGCGTGTACGCGCTGGACCTGGCCAGCGGCAAGACGATCTGGCGCTACAAGCCGGCCAAGCGCCGCGCGCCGGTGGACAAGGCGCAGTTGGAGGCGTTGAAGCATGCGCCGAGCGACCGCAAGGAAACCAAGGCCGAGAAGTTGCAGCGCAAGTTCGACTACAAGATCGACAAGGAGCGCAGCAAGAAGAAGTTCCCGTGGCAGTTCAGCGGTGGCCCCGGTGCAGGCGATGGCCTGGTCGTGGTCGGCACCCTCGATGGCGACGTGATCGCGCTCAACGCGGCCGACGGCAGCGAGAAATGGAAGGCGCAGGTCCACAACGAAGTGATCTCCGCGCCGGTGATTGGCCAGGGTTACGTGATCGTGCGCAGCAACGACGGCAACACCACCGCCTTCGACGCCTCCAGCGGCGAGCGCCGCTGGCTGCAGACCCGCGACCTGCCGAGCCTGACCGTGCGCGGCAATTCCTCGCTGACCCTCGGCCCGGGCCTGCTGTTCAGCGGCAACGACGACGGCACCATGTCGGCGATGTCGCTCACCGACGGCCACCAATTGTGGGAAATGACCGTCGCCGAGCCGGAAGGCCGCAGCGAACTGGACCGCATGGCCGACGTCGACGCGGCGCCGGTGCTCGATGGCGTCACCCTGTTCGCCAGCAGCTACAAGAAGCAGACCATCGCCATCGACGGCCCCAGCGGCCGCCAGATGTGGACGCGCGACGACGGCGGCGTCGGCGGCGTCGGCGTCTCGCCCGGCGCGGTGACCGTGGCCGACCGCGATGGCGTGGTCTGGTCGCTGGATCGCGGCACCGGCAGCGCGCTGTGGTCGAACTCGACGATGGTGCGGCGCACGCTGACCGCGCCGACGGTGCAGGGCGATTACGCCGTGGTCTGCGACTACAAGGGTTACGTGCACTGGCTGAAGCTGGAAGACGGCAGCGTCGCCGCGCGCGAGCGCGTCGGCGGCAAGCCGCTGCGCGCCAAGCCGGTGCTGGCCGGCGACACCTTGCTGGTCGAAAGCAGCAACGGCAAGCTCGCGGCGTTCAAGCTGATGCCGTAAGTGTCCGGCCTCGTGCGCGCATGCCACGAGGCCGTGAAAAATCTCCGCGGCCTTGCGCCGCACGGGCACGGCACCGGGCAACCGGGCGCCGTGCTTTCGTTTTTTCGTCATGAAAGCGGTTACGCTTTCTCCATTCCAATCGAACCTTGCCCATGCTGCCTCTCGTCGCCCTCGTCGGCCGCCCCAACGTCGGCAAATCCACGCTGTTCAATGCACTGACCCGCAGTCGCGACGCCTTGGTCCACGACCAGCCGGGCGTGACCCGCGACCGCCATTACGGCGTGTGCCGCCTGCGTGAGGAACGCCATCTGGTCGTGGTCGACACCGGCGGCATCGCCGAGCGCGAGGAAGGCCTCGCCAGCGCGACGGCCGATCAGGCTCGCGCTGCGGCAGAAGAGGCCGACCTGGTGTTGTTCGTGGTCGATGGCCGCGAAGGCGCCAGCGCGCTGGACGATGAAATCCTGCGCTGGTTGCGCAAGGCGGCGCGTCCGGTGCTGCTGGTCATCAACAAGATCGACGGGCTGGACGAAGATACGGTGCAAGCCGATTTCGCCCGCTACGGTTTTTCCGATTCGATCTGCATTTCCGCCGCGCATCGCGCCGGCATCGACGAGTTGCTCGACGCCACGCTCGAACGCGTGCCCGAAGAAGGCGCCGGCGAAGTGCTCGACGACGACCCGGAGCGCGTGCGCATCGCCTTCGTCGGCCGTCCGAACGTGGGCAAATCCACGCTGGTCAACCGCATCCTCGGCGAGGAACGGATGATCGTTTCCGACGTGTCCGGCACCACCCGCGATTCGATCGCGGTGGACATCGTGCGCGACGAACGCAAATACCGCCTCGTCGATACCGCCGGCATCCGCCGCAAGTCCAAGGTCGATGAAGTCGTCGAGAAATTCTCCATCGTCAAGACCATCCAGGCCATCGAGCAATGCCAGGTCGCGGTGTTGATGCTCGATGCCAGCGAAGGCGTGACCGATCAGGACGCGTCCGTGCTCGGCATGATTCTCGATGCCGGTCGCGCCTTGGTCGTTGCGATCAACAAGTGGGACGGCCTCACCACCTACCAGCGCGAACAGGCGCAGAGCCTGCTGGCGCTCAAGCTCGGCTTCGTCAACTGGGCCGAAGCGGTGGAAATTTCCGCCAAGCACGGTTCCGGCCTGCGCGAACTGTTCAAGTCCATCCATCAGGCGCATCGCAGCGCGACGATGGAATTCTCCACCAGCGAAGTCAACAAGGCGCTGGAAATCGCGGTGGAATCCAACCCGCCGCCGAGCATCCGCGGCCACGTTTCCAAGCTGCGCTACGTGCATCCGGGCGGCAGCAATCCGCCGACCTTCATCGTCCACGGCACGCGCCTGAAGGTGTTGCCGGAATCGTACAAGCGCTACCTGGAAAACTTCTTCCGCAAGCGCTTCAAGTTGATTGGCACGCCGGTCAACTTCATCTTCCGCGAAGGCGTGAACCCCTACGAAGGCAAGAAGAACGTGCTGACCGAGCGCCAGGTCGCGAAGAAGAAGCGCCTGATCCGCCACGCCAAGCGCAGGTAAGCGCGTTTATTTGCCGTGGCCGAGCGCTGGCAGGAAATCGCGCACGCCGGCGAAGAACGCATCGGGTTGTTCGACGAACGGGAAATGCCCCGAATCCTCGATTTCCAGCAGCTTTGAATTCGGGATGTACCGATGCAGGATTTCCGCCTGTGTCGGCGAGCAGATGAAATCCTTGTCGCCGACCACGATCAGCGTCGGTGCGGTGATTTTCGGCAAATCGGCCAGCAGGTCGAACTTCAGCCGGGTGGTCAGGTTCCAGGCCGTCAGCGACATGCGCGAGGCCTGGAGTTCCTTCGCATGCTGCTGGAAATGCGCGGTGTCGGCGAAGTAGAGCGGGCCGATGGTCATGAAGCTCTGGTCGAATTCCTGCTGCGTGGCGTATTTGCCGTCGCCCATCAGCATCTTGTACGCCTCGGGATACCAGGGCTCGTTGCTGCGCTTCTCCACGCGCTGCCTGAAATCGGCGAAATACGCCTTGTCGTCCTGCGCCATCGTGTCGACCAGCAGAAGGCCGCCTACGTGCTGCGGATAGGCCAGCGCATAGTGCATGACTTGTCCGCCGCCCATCGAATGGCCGAGCAACTACACTTTCTCGTTGCCCACATGCGCGCGCAGCGCTTCCAGGTCGGCGGTGAAGTCGGTCCAGTCGATCCGTTCGGTCTTCGGCGCCTGCGAATGGCCGCTGGCGCGGGTTTCCAGGAACACCATCGTGAATTGTTCCCCCAGTGGTTGCAGGGATTGCGACAGATAGGTCGCGTCCGGGCCCCAGCCGGGCGTGGGCACGATCAGCACCGGGCCGTGGCCCGACACCGTGTACCAGAGCTTCAGCCCGTCGGACTGGAACGTGTGTTCGCCCGGCGCCAACGGATTTTCCACGGCACGGGCGGGCGGGGCGAAGGCAATGGACAAGAGGGCGGCAAGCAGAAGGCGAAACATGGAGGGCTCCCGGATGGCGGCGGATGTTGCGCTTGACAGCCTAATCCGCCTCCGCACAGGCTGTATTTCGGAATCGTGCTTTTCTGGGAGCATCGACATGGCCGCAAGCGCGTTGACCGGCCCGACCCCAGCGCAGATGCGCAAGGTGCCGCCGGACATGGCGGATGCGGTGCTGCGGCGCGGGGAATGGTCGCTGTGCGCGATGGAGCATTCGCGCATCGGCCCGGTGCATTTTGATGCGCCCGGTGCACCGTTCCACCATCTGGCGCTGCCGCTGGAACCGGTGCCGCTGCGCTTCGGCCTGGGGATCGAAGGCCGCCACCAACACGGTCGCAACGCGCCGGATATCCTGACGATGATCGAAGCCGGCGTCGGCGGGATGACGACTTGGGACGGTACCTACGAATCGGCCTGCTTCTACTTCACTTCCGAATCGCTGGCCGTCGCCTTGGCCAGAGACATCGAGGGGAGTGCGTGTGCCATCCACACCCGGGTCGACCTGCATGCGCCGGCATTGGCACGGCTGCTGCACGCCTTGCATGCCGATGCCGTTGCCGGGCAACCGCACGGCATGCTGGTGGGCGATTCGATTTTCGTCGCGTTGGCCACGCAACTGGTCCCGGACGGCGAGCGCCGGCGCATCCGCATTCGCTCCGATGCGCGCGACTGGCGCGTGCGTCGTGCGCTGGAATACATCCACGCGCACCTGGCCGATGCGCTGGACATCGTGTCGATCGCCGCTGCCGCCACGACCAGCCCGTTTCATCTGAACCGCGCCTTCCGCATTGCAGTGGATTGCTCCATCTGGCAATACGTGCTGCGCGAACGCGCCCGCTACGCGGCCGCGCTGATGCGCGATCGGCGGCTGACCCTGATGCAGGTCGCGCAATGTTCGGGATTCGAGACCTATGCCAGTTTCATCGCTTCGGTGAGGCGGGAATTCGGCGTATCCCCGGCGAAGTTGCGCAATGCGCGATAATGCACCGATGGTCGCCGAACTCGCTCCCGCCCAAGCCCGCGAACGCGTTACCCACGGTGCGTTGCTGATCGACGTGCGCGAAGCGCATGAACGCAGCAGCGGCGTCGCCGAAGGCGCGCAAGGCATCGCCAAAGCCGAACTGGAAACCGCGCCGGAAAACTTCCTGCCGCAGAAAGACGCGGAAATCCTCCTGATTTGCCAAAGCGGCAAACGCTCGGCCGACAGCGCGGAAAAACTGCATGCGGCCGGCTACGCGAACGTCGCCTCGGTCGCCGGCGGCACCACGCGCTGGATCGCCGAGGGCCTGCCGACCGTCGTGCCGCAGCTGGATGCGGACGCGCGCGATTTCAACGAGCGCTATTCGCGCCACCTGCTGTTGCCGCAGGTCGGCGTCGATGGACAGCGGAGACTGGAGGCGTCGCGGGTATTGCTGGTCGGTGCCGGCGGCCTCGGTTCGCCGGCGGCGTTCTACCTCGCCGCCGCAGGCGTCGGTCATCTGCGCATCGCCGATGACGACGTGGTCGACAAATCCAATCTGCAACGGCAGATCCTGCATGCCGATGCGCGCGTCGGCATGGCCAAGGTGCAGTCGGCCGCGCAGACGCTGTCGGCGCTCAATCCACGCAGCCGGATCGAGGCATTGCAGGAGCGGATCACGTCCGCGAACGTGGAGCGCCTGCTCGACGGCGTCGATGTCGTCGTCGATGGCGCGGACAATTTCCCGGCGCGTTACCTGCTCAACGATGCCTGCGTGAAGCTCGGCCTTCCGCTGGTGTACGGCGCGGTGCAGCAGTTCGACGGGCAGGTGAGCGTGTTCGATGCCGGCCGCCATCGCGGCGATTGCGCGTGTTATCGCTGCCTGTTCCCCGAGCCGCCACCGGCGGAATTCGCGCCGAACTGCGCCGAGGCCGGCGTGCTTGGCGTGCTGCCGGGCGTGATCGGCCTGTTGCAGGCGAACGAGGCGATCAAGTTGCTGCTTGGCATCGGCGAACCGCTGCGCGGGCGCCTGCTGCATTTCGACGCACTGGCGATGCGGTTCCGCGAGACGAAACTGCGCCCCGACCCGGACTGCCTGTGCGCCCCCGGCAAGCCATTCCCCGGCTACATCGATTACGTGAAGTTCTGCAGCGTCGGCGGATAACGCCGCGGCAACGCGGCGCCGGTTATGCTCGGGCGCAACCGTCCGGGTATCCGCGCAAGGGAGTTGCCGTGGTCCGTCGCCTGTCGTTGTTCGCGTTGTTGCTGGTGTCGGCGTGGCTGTCGTTGGTTCCAAAGACGGCGTTTGCCGCCGATCCGTGCCCGTTGTTGCGCGCGCAAACCGCGTCGCCGGATTTGCCGACGCGTATCGCCGCGTTCGCGTGCAAGGAGAACCAGGACTGGTACCGGCCCTTCATCGACGCCGATGGCCGGGTCAGCGGCACGCCGGTGTACGAGGCCGAAAACAGCCGCCTCGCCGATGGCAACGAAGCCTGGCGCAAGGTTGCGCACTACTGGATCGAAAGCGGCCTGCTCGGCAGCGCGATGGGGCGCAACGGCGCCAGCGATTGCGCCTATGCAGGCGCGACGCCGGGTGTTTCGCCAGGTTGCCGCGGTTTCGTCATCGACACGCCGTGGTCGGCGGCGTTCGTGTCGTGGGTGATGCGCGAGGCGGGCGTGCCGGGGTTTCGCTACGCGTCGAGCCACGTCGATTACACCCGCGCCGCCTACCGCGAGCCGGCGCAAAGCCCATATTACGTCCAGGCGCCGCAAGGTGGCCGACCCGCGCCCGGCGATTTGCTGTGCTCGGTGCGGATGGCTTCGCGCATCTTCGGCTTCGGCGAACTGGCCACGCTGTTGAGCCTGCCCGAAGGCAGCGGCCTGGCGATGCATTGCGACATCGTGGTCGGCAGCAGCGACGGCATCGCCTATCTGGTCGGCGGCAACGTGCAGCAGGCGGTGACGCTGCGCATGCTGCGCCTGGACGCCAACGGCGGTTTATCGAACCTGCAGCAACGCACGCTGGCCGATGCCGAGTGCAGCCCGGATGCGGTGGAGGCATGCAATGCCAACCGCCTTGACTGGGCGGTGCTGCTGAAGCTCAAGCCGGCCGAACAACTGGCGCAGCTTCCCCCCGCGCCCGCGCCGGTTTCCGCGTGGGGCCTGCCGGCGCCGGCCACACCGGCTGCGACGACCACCGCGCAACACTGCCGCGACGTCGGTGGCGGCCAGCAGGTGTGTACCACCGCGGGGAATTCGCCAAACAGCGGGGATTCGGGCGAAAATGCGCAGCCCCCGACTTCTCCGCCCACGACTCCTCCATGACCGCCCGCATCCTCGACGGCAAGCGCATCGCAGACGAACTGCTCGACGAACTGAAGGTGCGCGTCGATGCGCGGCTGGAGCGGGGCAAGTCGCGGCCCGGCCTGGCGGTGGTGCTGGTCGGCAGCGATCCGGCCTCGTCCGTGTACGTGCGCAACAAGCGCCGCGCCGCGGAGAAAGTCGGCATCGAAGCCTTCGATCACGACTTGCCGGCCGGCACCCGCGAGGCCGAGTTGCTGAAGCTGATCGACCAGCTCAACACCGACCCGAAGATCCACGGCATCCTGATCCAGTTGCCGCTGCCGGGCATTCCCGACGCGAGCAAGCTGATCGAGCGCATCGATCCGCGCAAGGACGTGGATGGCTTCCATCCGTCCAACGTCGGTCATCTGGCGCTGCGCCAGTTCGGGCTGCGCCCGTGCACGCCGCGCGGCATCGTCACCTTGCTCGCGCATACCGACCAGCCGGTGCGCGGGCGCAATGCCACCATCGTCGGCGTCAGCAACCACGTCGGCCGGCCGATGGGGCTGGAACTGCTGATCGCCGGCTGCACGGTGACGAGCTGCCACAAGTTCACGCCCAAGGACGTGCTGCGGAAAAGCGTGGAGCAGGCCGACATCCTCGTCGTTGCGGTCGGCCGTCCCGGCATCGTTCCGGGCGAGTGGGTCAAGCCGGGTGCAGTCGTCATCGACGTGGGCATCAACCGCCTCGATGACGGCCGCCTGGTCGGCGACGTCGGTTTCGATGCGGCCGCGCAGCGTGCCGGCTGGATCACGCCGGTGCCGGGCGGCGTCGGCCCGATGACCGTGGCCACGCTGATGCAGAACACCCTCGAAGCGGCCGAAGCCGCCGGTTGAGCGATGCCGCGCTGGCGTGGCGACGCTTCGTTGCGCCGGCCGGCGCAAAGCCGGGCCGAATCCCGGTATAATGGCGTGCTTCCCAACTTCCCCCAAGGGCAAGTCGATGCTGCGCATCCAGGCTGAAGCACTCACCTACGACGACGTCTCGCTCGTCCCCGCCCATTCCATCGTGCTGCCGAAGGACGTCTCGCTGGAGACGAGCCTCACCCGCAGCCTGCGCCTGAAGCTGCCGATCGTCTCCGCCGCGATGGACACGGTGACCGAAGCGCGCCTCGCGATCGCGATGGCCCAGCTCGGCGGCATCGGCATCGTCCACAAGAACCTGACCATCGAGCAGCAGGCCGCCGAAGTGGCCAAGGTCAAGTCCTTCGAGGCCGGCGTCATCAAGAATCCCTTCACCGTTGGCCCGAACGCGACCATCGCCGACGTGCTCAAGCTGACCCGCGCGCGCAACATCAGCGGCGTGCCGGTGGTGGACGACAATGGCCATCTGGTCGGCATCGTCACCAGCCGCGACATGCGCTTCGAGAAGAAGCTCGACGACCCGGTGCGCCACATCATGACCAAGAAGGACAAGCTGATCACGGTGAAGGAAGGCGCGAGCGACGAGGAAGTGCTCGACCTGCTGCACAAGTACCGCATCGAGAAGGTGCTGGTGGTCAACGACGAATTCGCCCTGCGCGGCCTGATCACGGTCAAGGACATCCAGAAGAAGGTCGATTACCCGAACGCGGCCAAGGACGCGGGCAGCCAGCTCGTGGTCGGCGCGGCGGTCGGCGTCGGCCCGGAAAACGAGCAGCGCATCGAAGCGCTGGTTGCCGCCGGCGTGGACGTGGTCATCGTCGATACCGCGCACGGCCATTCGCAGGGCGTGCTGGATCGCGTCGCGTGGGCGAAGAAGAATTTCCCGAAGCTGCAGGTCATCGGCGGCAACATCGTCACCGGCGACGCGGCGCTGGCGTTGATGGATTCGGGCGCGGATGCGGTCAAGGTCGGTGTAGGTCCCGGATCGATCTGCACCACGCGCATGGTTGCCGGCGTCGGCGTGCCGCAGGTCACCGCGGTGGACATGGTTGCCGAAGCGCTGCAGGGCCGCATTCCGCTGATCGCCGACGGCGGCATCCGCTATTCCGGCGACATCGGCAAGGCGATTGCCGCGGGCGCATCGACGGTGATGATCGGTGGCCTGTTCGCCGGCACCGAGGAAGCGCCGGGCGAAGTGGAACTGTTCCAGGGCCGCAGCTACAAGAGCTATCGCGGCATGGGCTCGCTGGGCGCGATGGAGAAGGGCAGCAAGGACCGTTATTTCCAGGACGCGAGCGATGCGGACAAGCTGGTGCCGGAAGGCATCGAAGGCCGCGTGCCGTACCGCGGTTCGGTCGGCAGCATCATCCACCAGTTGATCGGCGGTTTGCGCGCGACGATGGGCTACGTCGGCTGCGCCACCATCGAGGAGATGAAGGCCAAGCCGAAGTTCGTCAAGATCACCGGCGCCGGCCAGCGCGAAAGCCACGTCCACGACGTGCAGATCACCAAGGAACCGCCGAATTACCGCATGCAGTGATTCGCCACGAAGAAGGGGAACGGAGACGTTTCCCTTCTTCGCATTCAAGACACGAAAACCAAAGTCACTGGATACCCGCCTGCGCGGGCATGACGAGCAGAAGCAATGACCAACATCCACAGCGACAAGATCCTGATCCTCGATTTCGGCGCGCAGTACACGCAGTTGATCGCGCGGCGCATCCGCGAAATCGGCGTGTATTGCGAGATATGGGCCTGGGACCACGATCCGGCGGAAATTGCCGCATTCGGCGCCAGGGGCATCATTCTCTCCGGTGGCCCGGAATCGACCACCGAAGCGAATGCACCGGCTGCGCCGCAACAGGTGTTCGACAGCGGCCTGCCGATCTTCGGCATCTGCTACGGCATGCAGACGCTGGCTGCACAACTCGGCGGTGCGACCGAAGCCGCCGATCAGCGCGAGTTCGGCCATGCACAAGTGCAGATCATCAGTGCGGACAAATTGTTCGCCGGCCTTTCCGATCACGACGGCAAGCCCGTGGTCGACGTGTGGATGTCGCACGGCGATCACGTGTCGAAAGCGCCGCCGGGTTTCACCATCACCGCCGTCACCGAGCGCATTCCCGTCGCGGCGATGAGCAACGAGGAAAAGCGCTGGTACGGCGTCCAATTCCACCCGGAAGTGACGCACACCAAGCAGGGCAGCGAGTTGCTGCGCCGCTTCGTCGTCGATGTCTGCGGCTGCAAGACCTTGTGGACCGCGGCCAACATCATCGAAGACCAGATCGCGCGCGTGCGCGATCAGGTCGGCGGCGATGAAGTGATCCTCGGCTTGAGCGGCGGCGTCGATTCGTCGGTGGTCGCTGCGCTGCTGCACAAGGCGATCGGCGACAAGCTCACCTGCGTGTTCGTGGATACCGGCCTGTTGCGCTATCAGGAAGGCGATCAGGTGATGAAAATGATGGCCGACAACATGGGCGTCAAGGTCATCCGGGTCAACGCCGCCGAGCGCTATTTCGCCGCGCTGAAAGGCGTCAGCGACCCGGAAGCCAAGCGCAAGATCATCGGCAACCTGTTCGTCGAAATCTTCGACGAGGAATCGAACAAGTTGAAGAACGCGAAGTGGCTGGCGCAGGGCACGATCTATCCGGACGTGATCGAATCAGCCGGCAGCAAGACCGGCAAGGCGCACGTCATCAAGTCGCACCACAACGTCGGTGGCTTGCCGGAGGACATGAAGCTCAAGCTGGTCGAGCCGCTGCGCGAATTGTTCAAGGACGAAGTGCGCCGCCTCGGTGTCGCGCTCGGCTTGCCGCGTGAAATGGTCTATCGCCATCCGTTCCCGGGTCCGGGCCTGGGCGTGCGCATCCTCGGCGAAGTGAAGCCGGAATACGCCGAACTGTTGGCACGAGCCGATGCGATCTTCATCGACGAGTTGCGCAAGTCCGGCTGGTACGACAAGACCTCGCAGGCGTTCGCGGTGTTCCTGCCGGTTAAGTCGGTCGGTGTGGTCGGCGATGCGCGCGCCTACGAATGGGTGATCGCATTGCGCGCGGTAGAAACTATCGACTTCATGACCGCGTACTGGGCGCATCTGCCTTACGAGCTGCTCGGCACGGTCAGCAATCGCGTGATCAATGAATTGCGCGGCGTCTCGCGCGTGGTCTACGACATCAGCGGCAAGCCGCCGGCGACGATCGAGTGGGAGTGACGAGCTGATCAAAGGCACGTCAGGTAATGCGCCTGATCGCTGCTGCGCCTAAAATAACCGCGTGTTCTATCCGCCCAACCACAGGTAACAAGCAATGAGCCTTTCGCTTTACGACGTCACCCTCCCGGCGCTGCTGCGCGGCATCGACAACCTGCAGGCGGAGATCGACAAGGCCGCGGCCTTCTGCGCCGAGCGCAAGATCGACGAGAAGGTGCTGGTCACCGATCGCCTGTCGCCGGACATGTTCCCTTTCAGCCGCCAGGTGCAGATCGTCAGCGACACCGCCAAGGCCGGCGGCGCGCGCCTGTCGCAGCAGCAGGCGCCGAGCTGGGTCGACGAGGAAACCACGTTCGCCGAATTGAAGGAACGCCTGGCGAAAACCAGCGAATTCCTGCGCGCGATCCCGCGCGAAAAGATCGACGGCAACGAAGGAATCGAAGTGCGCTTCAAGGCCGGTCCGCGCGAGCTGGTGTTCAACGGGGCCTACGACTACGCCGGCAAGCATCTGTTGCCGAATTTCTATTTCCATGCCGCCACCGCCTACGCGATCCTGCGCCACAACGGCGTGCCGGTCGGCAAGAGCGACTGGCTCGGCAACATCCAGTAAGCGGAGGCGGGCATGCGCAGCAGGATGTTCGGCCGCACCGGCCGCAGCGTGAAGGGAATCGGCTTCGGTGCGTGGGCCATCGGCGCGGCGTGGGGCAAGGTCGACGACGGCGAATCGATTGCAGCCTTGCATGCCGCGCTCGATGCCGGCGTCGATTTCATCGACACCGCCGACGTCTACGGCGATGGCCATTCGGAAAAACTGATCGCGCGCGTGCTGAAGGAACGCGGCGGCGAACGCCCGTTCGTGGCGACCAAGGCCGGTCGCCGCCTGCCGGCGCAGACCGTTGCAGGTTACAGCGCCGAGAACCTGCAAGGCTGGATCGAACGCAGCCTGAGCAACCTCGAAGTGGACACGCTCGACCTGGTGCAACTGCATTGCCCGCCGACCGACGCGTACTACCATCCGGAAATCTTCGCGCGCATGGACGATCTCGTCGCGCAAGGCAAGATTCGCCACTACGGCGTCAGCGTCGAGCGCGTCGAGGAAGCGCTGAAGGCGATCGAATACCCGAATGTCGCCAGTGTGCAGATCATCTACAACGCGTTCCGCTTGCGCCCGGCCAAGCTGTTCTTCAAGGAAGCGCAGCGCAGGAACGTCGCGGTCATCGCGCGCGTGCCCTTGGCCAGCGGCCTGCTCAGCGGCAAGTTCAAGGCCGACACGAAGTTCGAGACCGACGACCATCGCCAGTTCAATCGCCACGGCGAAGCCTTCGACGTCGGCGAGACTTTTTCCGGCGTGCCGTACGACGTCGGCCTGGCCGCGGTCGAGAAGCTGCGCCCGCTGGTGGCCGGCGACGCGACACTGGCGCAATTCGCACTGCGCTGGATTCTGATGAACGAGGCGATGACGGTGGTGATTCCCGGCGCGAAGAATCCGCAGCAGGCGCAGGCCAACGTCGCTGCGGCTGCATTGCCGGCCCTCTCGGCGGAGACCATGGTGGCGGTCGAGAAGATCTATGCCGAGGACATCAAGCCGCACGTGCACCAGCGCTGGTGACCGGTGTCATGCGGCACCGCATCGATTGATCGAAACGGCGTGGCATTGATCCGGATCAATGCCGCGCTGCCACCGCAGGCACAAGATCGAGGCTCCCGATTGGAGCCGAGGTTGAACGATGTCCGCCGCGCTCGATGAATTCCCCGCATGGCAAGCTGGCGGCGACGGCAGCGCAGCGTCGCGCCAGCAGGTGCTGCAGCGCCTGAAGGAAGCGGATTGGCCGCGCATTCTCGCGGTGCTGCCAAAGAAGACCGCGACCCGCGCGCAGCATTTCCCACGCACACGCAACTTCATCGAGGCCACGTTGTGGGTCGTCGATACCGGCCTGCAATGGCGGCAATTGCCGACGCATTACGGCTCGTGGCGCTCCAACTACGTGCGTTTCCTGCGCTGGGCGCAGCAGGGCACGTGGACGAAGATCGTTGCGGCGCTTGGCGATGCCGGGCTGGGCGCATGCCTGCAAGCCCGGGTCGACGCTTATCTGTTCGAGAGCGATGCGTTCGCCGCGACGTGCGACGAGGCGGACTGATATCCTTGCGCCGCCCTGATCGCAGCCGTGGCGCATGACCGCAACCGACGACAACGAATCCATCGACGTGCACTGGATGCGGCATGCACTCGCCCTGGCCGCGCGCGCGCGCGACGAGGACGGCGAGATTCCGGTCGGCGCGGTGCTGGTATCGACCGGCGGAGAAGTGCTCGGCGAAGGCTGGAACCGCAACATCTCCGGCCACGACCCGAGCGCGCACGCCGAGATCGTCGCGATGCGCGCGGCCGGATCGCGGCTCGGCAATCATCGCCTCGTCGGCACGACGCTGTACGTGACCCTGGAGCCTTGCGCGATGTGCGCGATGGCGGCGGTGCATGCGCGCATCGCGCGCGTGGTCTTCGCGGCGAGCGACCCGAAGACCGGCGCGGCCGGCAGCGTGTTCGACCTGCTCGCCGATCCACGCCACAATCATCGCGTGCAGGTGCTTGGCGGCGTGCTCGCGGACGAGTCCGGCCGCATGCTGAGCAATTATTTCCGCGCCAAGCGCGGCAAGCCCTTGCTGGAATGATCGCGCCAGGCGCGGGAAGTCGCTTTGCAGGCGCGGCATTCCCGCCGCGGTTGCTACAATCCCCGCATGACCGACAACGCCAATGAACGCCTGATCTGGATCGACCTGGAAATGACCGGTCTGGATACCGACCATGATTCGATCATCGAGATCGCCACTGTCGTCACCGATTCGCAGTTGAACATCCTAGCCGACGGGCCGGAGTTCGCGATCGCGCATCCGCTGCAGACGCTGGAGGCGATGGACGACTGGAACCGCAACCAGCACACGCGCTCGGGCCTGTGGCAGCGCGTGCTGGATTCGCGGGTGACGCTGGCCCAGGCCGAGGCGGCGACGATCGCCTTCCTGCACGAATGGGTGGCGGCCGGCGCGTCGCCGATGTGCGGCAATTCGATCTGCCAGGACCGGCGCTTCCTGTACCGGCAAATGCCGCGGCTGCAAAAGTATTTCCACTACCGCAACCTCGACGTCAGCACGCTCAAGGAATTGTCGCGGCGCTGGGCGCCGCAAGTGCTGGAAAGCTTCAACAAGCAGAGCACGCACACCGCGCTCAGCGACATCCGCGATTCGATCGACGAATTGCGCCACTACCGCAAGCACATCGCCGAGCTGGCGGGTTGACGCAGGGGAGGTTCGCGAACCTCCCGCTGCAAATCACGAGTCGCCTTTGCGGATCATTTGTCGCCGTCATCCGCGACCGACTTGACGACGATCTCGCTCAGCGGCTTGCCATCCCCATTGTAGTGGTAGACGTGCAGGTCGCGCTGCGGGTAGGGGATGTTGAGGCCGTTGTCGATCAATTGCACGCGGATCGCCTCGGTTAGCTCGCTGCGCGTCGTGGTGTAGTCCGGGGTCGCGGTCCACGCCTGCAGGATCAGGTCGACCGTGCTTTCGCCGAGCTTGTCTACCAGCACCGTCGTCGCCGGCTCGCGCAGCACTTTCGGGTGTGCCGCGGCCAGTTTCAGCAACACTTCGCGCGCTTTCTTCAGGTCGTCGTCGTAGCCGACGCCGATGCTGATGTCGATGCGCCGCTGCGGCTTGGCGGTGAAGTTGGTGATCGGCGCGGCGGTGATGGTGCTGTTCGGCAGCACGATCAGGCGGTTGTCGGCGGTGCGCAGGCGGGTCTGGAAAATGCGCACGTCCTCGACCGTGCCTTCGAGGCCGGCGATCTGCACGTAATCGCCGTCGCGGAACGGGCGCAGCACGATCAGCATCACGCCCGAGGCGATGTTCGACAGCGAATCCTTCAACGCCAGGCCCACGGCCAAGCCGGCGGTACCGACGATCGCCAGCAGCGAGGTGATCGGCACGCCGACCTTCTGCAGCGCCGCGATGAGCACCACCACCATCAGCACCGCGTACACCAGGTTGCGCAGGAAGTTGGCGAGGGTCAACTCGACGTGGCGGCTGAGCGCGCGGTGGACGATGCGGCTGATCCACTTGGCCAGCCAGTAGCCGACCAGGATGATGATCGCGGCGGCGCACCAGTTGCCGAGCACTTGCAGCCAGTCCACTTCTTCCCAGTTCAAGCGGCTGGCGTGATGGGTGGCCGGGGTCGCGCCGGACAGGCCGGTCAACAGGCTGGATTGAAGGTCGGAAGCGGGCATCGTGTCACCATTGCGTGTCGCGAAAAAAGCCCCGCGCGATGGCGGGGCTTCGATTTTACTGCACGCCGGGGTTGAGGTTACGCGGCCTTCAACTTGGCCAGGCGCAGCCAGGTATCGACCACCGTATCGGGATTCAGCGACACCGATTCGATGCCTTCGCGGTACAGCCATTCGGCCAGGTCGGGGTGGTCGCTCGGGCCCTGGCCGCAGATGCCGACGTACTTGCCCTTCTTCTTCGCCGCGGCGATCGCCATCGACAGCATCTTCTTCACCGCCGGATCGCGCTCGTCGAACAGGTCGGCGATGATGCTCGAATCGCGGTCGAGGCCGAGGGTGAGCTGGGTCATGTCGTTGGAGCCGATGCTGAAGCCGTCGAAGATGTCGAGGAATTCCTCGGCCATCAGCGCGTTGCTCGGCACTTCGCACATCATGATGATCTTCAACCCGTTCTCGCCCTGTTTCAGGCCATGCTTGGCGAGCACGTCGAT
>JAATFG010000062.1 GCA_015655355.1 Lysobacterales bacterium | reverse complement strand
CTGGATGAACTGGGCAATCAGAAATCCAACACCGAAACCTTCGTGGCGCTGAAGGCGGAAATCGCCAACTGGCGCTGGGCCGGCGTGCCGTTCTACCTGCGCACCGGCAAGCGCCTGCCCGATCGCGTGTCGGAAATCGTGGTCGCGTTCAAGCCGGTGCCGCACTCGATCTTCGACGCCTCCGCCGGCACGCTGGCGCAGAACCGGCTGGTGCTGCGGTTGCAGCCGGACGAAGGCGTGAAGCTGTGGTTGACCATCAAGCATCCCGGCCCGGGCGGGCTGCGCCTGCGCCACGTGCCGCTGGACATGAGTTTCGCCGAGGCGTTCGGCGTGTCGCAGCCGGATGCATACGAGCGCCTGTTGCTGGACGTGGTGCGCGGCAACCCGACGTTGTTCATGCGTCGCGACGAAGTGGAGGCGGCATGGCGCTGGGCGGACCCGATCCTGGCCGCATGGTCCGCCAGCGGCGAAGCACCGCGACCGTATTCGGCCGGCAGTTGGGGACCGAGCGCGGCGGTGGCGCTGATCGAACGCGACGGACGCACCTGGAACGAGGACAACGAGTGACCCGCCGGCTTTACCGCGGCTTCACCGGGCCATGCCGGCATCCGCGGCAGGCTTTGCATTCCTTCCCAACGAGCGGCGCACCGGCGCCTGACGGATCCGGTGCCTGAACACCATGTCCAGCGAACTGAACGTAACCACCCACAGTTTCACCGATTGCCACGCGCAAGCCGTCGCACTGGCCGAACGCATCGCGATACAGCTGCGCAGCGCAGTGGCGGAGCGCGGCAAGGCGCTGCTCGCGGTATCTGGTGGCAGCACGCCGAAGGATTTTTTCACCCAGCTTTCGCGACAACCGCTCGACTGGGCGAAAGTCGAAGTCACCCTGGTCGACGAGCGCTGGGTGCCGGACAGCGACGATCGCTCCAACGCGCGCCTGGTCAAGACGACCTTGCTGAAGGGCGCGGCCGGTGCCGCGACCTTCGTCCCGCTGTACAACGACGCGCCAACACCGGAAGCCGGCTTGGTCGCCACCGACGCGCGCATCGATGCGCTGTCGCTGCCGTTCGACGTGGTGGTGCTGGGCATGGGCGACGACGGCCACACCGCGTCGTTTTTCCCCGGCGGCGATCACCTGGCCGAAGCGCTCGACCTCGACGGCCGCGCCCGCGTGCTGACCATGCGCGCGCCCGGCGCCGGTGAATCGCGCATCACGCTGAGTCTGCCGACCCTGCTGGAAACGCGTGCGCTGTACCTGCTGATCACGGGCGCAAAGAAACGCGACCTGCTCGCCGACGTGCGGCTCGGCCTTGGCGAAGCGAAGAACTATCCGGTGCATGCGGTGCTGGCCCAGCAGCGCGTCCCGGTAGCGGTTTACTGGTGCCCTTGAGCGGCGCCGATCGATTGACATGCATGCGTCGCCGGATGTCGACGCGGTTCCGGAGTTCCACATGAGTACGCTGCACCCCGTCATTGTCGAAGTCACCGAGCGCTTGCGCGAGCGCAGCCGCGAAACACGTGCAGCCTACCTGCGCCGCATCGACGCCGTCGATCGCAACGGCCCGCAACGCGAGCATCTTTCCTGCGGCAACCTCGCGCACGGCTTCGCCGCCTGCGGTGCCGACGACAAGGACGCACTGCGCAACGGGCGCCGCGCCAATCTGGCCATCATCACCTCGTACAACGACATGCTCTCGGCGCATCAGCCGTACGAGCGCTATCCGTCGCTGATCCGCCAGATTGCGCGCGATGCCGGCTTCACCGCGCAAGTGGCCGGCGGCGTGCCGGCGATGTGTGACGGCGTTACCCAGGGCCAGCCCGGCATGCAGCTGTCGCTGTTCTCGCGCGACTTGGTGGCGATGGCCACCGCGATCGCGCTGTCGCACGACATGTTCGACGGCGCGCTGTACCTCGGCATCTGCGACAAGATCGTACCCGGCCTGCTGATCGGCGCGCTGAGCTTCGGCCACCTGCCCGGGGCGTTCGTGCCATCCGGCCCGATGCCAAGCGGAATTCCGAACGAGCAGAAATCCAAGGTGCGCCAGGCCTACG
>JAATFG010000137.1 GCA_015655355.1 Lysobacterales bacterium | reverse complement strand
TTTCGTGCTGCCCGAAGCGCTGGTCGATGAAAACGTCGCCACGCTGCCGGGCCTGGACGGGCGCAAGATGAGCAAGAGCTACGGCAACACGATCCCGCTGTTCGCGCCGCGCGCCGAACTGAAGAAGCTGATCGCCTCGATCGTCACCGATTCGCGCGCGCCGGGCGAACCCAAGGACACCGAAGGCTCGGCGCTGTTCCAGCTCTACCAGGCCTTTGCTTCGTTCGAGGAAACCGCGCAATTCGCCCGCGATTTCGCCAACGGCATCGGCTGGGGCGACGCGAAGCAGGAGCTGTTCGAGCGCATCGACGCGGAAGTGGCGCCACTGCGCGAGAGGTACGAAGCCTTGATCACCAAGCCGCAGGACATCGAAGACGTGTTGCGCGACGGCGCGGCGCGGCTGCGCGAGAAATACGCCAGGCCCTTCATCGCCGAATTGCGCGACGCGGTCGGCCTGCGCGACGTGTCCAAGGTGCCCGTCGCCGAAAACAGGCAAGCCGGGAAGGCCGCATTGCCGAGCTTCAAGCAGTACCGCGAGAAGGATGGCAAGTTCTACTTCAAGCTGACCGATGCCGAAGGCGCAGTGTTGGCGCAGAGCACGGGGTTCGATTCGCCGCGCGAAGCCGGGCAACTGGTCGCGGTCCTGAAGCAAGCCACCACCGGCGACCAGCTGCAAACCACGCAGATCAAGGTGTTGGCGCCGGTGGAAGCGGTGTTGGCTGCATTGCACGCGCTGCGCGGGGAGTGACCCTCGCGCAGCGCGCGGCCTTCACTTGCCCTCGACCGCGATGATGCTGCCGTCTTGCGGGCTGAGCTGCAGTTTCACTTTCTTGCCCTCGGCATTGCGTGCCTTGGCTTTCCACACGCCGTCATCCAGTTTCACGTCGTGCGTATCGGTGTAGCCGGCGGTGGCCAGGCTGGCGCGGATGTCGTCCTCGCCCACTTGCGAGACGGCCTTGTCGGGGACGATCTCGCCGGTAGCGGGATCGACTTTCACGTCGACGTCCTTGCCGTCGGCGCTCCGGGCCTTGGCTTGCCACAGGCCTTTGTCGAATTCGAGATCGTCCACCTTGGTGTAGCCGTGGGTGGCAAGCAGTTGCTCCACCTGCGGCTTGGTCAGCGAGGTGCCCCCCTTGGTTTCCGCCGGCATCGCGTTGGGGGCCGTGGCGGCATCGGCCGATTGCGCGAAGGCCGGGGCGATGGCCATGCCGATCATGGCGACCGAGAGCGAAAGCGTGTTGGCGATTTTCATTGGATTCTCCTTCTCCTTGTTGTCGTGGGGTGCGATCATTCTTCGTGCAAGGCGAATTCAAAAAGGGTGAATTTCGCGTTGCAATGCGGCGAAGACGTTCAGGCTCGTGAGGGCGGCATGAAAAACGCGCGCGAACGATCGAAAGCGGCCATGTGGCGACCTAGGCGCAACATCGGCGTCGGCAGCCGGTCGATCCATCCCCGATCCAGGCTTTTGCAGGACATTCCATGACCGACAACCACGGCATCCACATCGTCGATACCGAATTCCAGCAGCCGCATTTCGATGCGGCGTACCTGATCGTCGAGAACGGCCGCGGCGCCTTCGTCGATTGCGGCACCAACCATTCGGTGCCGTTGCTGCTGGCGGCGGCGGCGCGGGCGGGCCTTGCGCCGGAACAGATCGATTGGCTGCTGCTGACCCACGTGCATCTTGACCACGCCGGCGGCGCGGGCCTGCTGATGCAGCATTTGCCGAACGCGAAGCTGGTCGTGCATCCGCGCGGCGCGCCGCACATGATCGATCCGTCGCGGCTGATCGCCGGCGCGACCGCGGTGTATGGCGAAGCCGAAATCCGCCGCAGTTATGGCGAGATCCAGCCCGTGCCCGAAGCGCGCGTGGTCGTCGCCGACGTGGATGCGGCGCATGAATTCAGCGTCGACCTGAACGGCCGCGCGTTGCGCTGCATGGACGCGCCGGGGCATGCGCGCCACCACATCGCGCTGTGGGACGAGCGCAGCCGCTGCTGGTTCAGCGGCGATACCTTCGGTTTGTCGTATCGCGAATTCGACACGGCCAACGGTGCCTTCATCCTGCCGACGACGACGCCGGTGCAGTTCGAGCCGGACGCGTTGAAGCAGTCGATCGCGCGCATGCTCGAACGCGAGCCGCGGGCGATGTACCTGACCCATTACGGACGCGTCGAAGGCGTGCGCAAGCTGGCCGGTGACCTGTATGCGCAGATCGACGACATGGTGCGGATCGCGCATGCGGCCGATGGCGCGGCCGATCGCCACGAGCGCCTGAAGGAAGCGCTCGCCGCGCTGTACCTGCGCCGCGCGCGCGAACACGGCGTCGCGCAGGACGATGCGCAGGTGCGCGCGCTGCTGCGCTTCGACATCGAGCTCAATGCGCAAGGCCTGGAAGTGTGGCTGGACAAGGCCAGGCGGGCGGCGTGAGCGCGCCTGCTACCATGCGCGCATGAGCCTCGACAAGAACCAACGCCCGCTGGAAGCCGGCATCCACACCGACCTGCACGGACGTCTGACTTACGACGGTTATCTGCGCCTGGACAAGCTGCTCGACGCGCAGCAGCCGCTGTCGAATCCGCCGAACCACGACGAAATGCTGTTCATCGTCCAGCACCAGGTCTCGGAGCTGTGGCTGAAGTTGCTGATCCACGAACTGCGCGCGGCGACCGTGCACCTGCAGCACGGCGAAGTGTGGCAGACGCAGAAGGTGATCTCGCGCGCCAAGCAGGTGCTGCGCCAGCTGACCGAGCAGTGGAGCGTGCTGGAAACGCTGACGCCGAGCGAATACATGCAGTTCCGCGACGTGCTCGGCCCGGCCTCCGGCTTCCAGTCGCTGCAATACCGCGAAGTCGAGTTCCTGCTCGGCAACAAGAACGCGGCGATGCTGAAGGTGTTCGCGCACGATCCGCAGGGCGTCGCCGCGCTGGACGCGGCATTGCGCGCGCCGAGCCTGTACGACGAATTCCTGCGTTATCTGTCGCGCTTCCACCATGCGATTCCGCAACAGCACCTGCAACGCGACTGGTCGCAGCCGCATGCGATGGATCGCGCGCTGCTGCCGGTGTTCGAGCGCATCTACGAGGACACCTCGCGCTATTGGCGCGAATACGCGCTGTGCGAGGACTTCGTCGATCTGGAAACGCAATTCCAGCTGTGGCGCTTCCGGCACATGCGCACGGTGCAGCGCATCATCGGCTTCAAGCGCGGCACCGGCGGTTCTTCCGGCGTCGGGTTCCTCAGGCAGGCGCTGGAATTGAGCTTTTTCCCCGAACTTTTCGAGGTCCGCACGACCATCGGCACGAACGCCGGCGCGCCCGATGCGCCGCGCTAACTGCTTGATCGGCAATGGCCGGCGGCGCGCGGATTTGACGCGCGCGCACCGGCTCGGGCATGGTCGCAGCTTTGTCATCACGGGGAAGACCGCATGAGCGGTGAAGCAGGAACGCGCGCGCCGGCCATGGCGATTCCGGAATTTCCGCAGATGCTGGGCCATCCGCGCCCGCTGTGGATGCTGTTCATGGCCGAGTTCTGGGAGCGCTTCGCGTTCTACGGCATCCGCTGGGCGATGGTGCTGTACGTGGTCGCGCAATTCCACGGCGGCAACGGCGCGGCGGAGAAGCCGGCGAACGAGTTGTACGGCGCGTATCTCGCGCTCGTCTACGGCGCGGCGGTGTTCGGTGGTTTCATCGCCGACAAGCTGATCGGCTACCAGCGTTCGATCCTGATCGGCGCGGTGGTGATGTCGGCCGGCTTGTTCATGCTCGCGCTGCCGAGCGAATCGCTGTTCAAGCTGGGACTGGCGACGATCATCGTCGGCAACGGCATGTTCAAGCCGATCATCTCCACCATCGTCGGCAAGGTCTATGCGCAGGGCGACACGCGCCGCGATTCGGGTTTCACCATCTTCTACATGGGCATCAACCTCGGCGCGTTCCTGTCGCCGCTGATCACCCAGTACCTCGCCCAGAACGTGTTCGACATCAACGGCCTGCCGGCCTACAAGGTGGTGTTCATCGCCTCCGGCGTGGGCATGGTGCTGAGCTTCGTCTGGTTCTGGTTCGGCCGCGCGCAATTGAAGGGCATCGGTGCGCCGACCCCGCAGCAGGCCGGCCTGACCCGTCCGCTGGCGGTGCTGGTCGCCTCGCTGGCGATCGGCATCCCGGTGTACTACACGCTGCTGGCGATCGACGCGATGGTGTTGCAGGTCATCCTGATGGTGCTGCTGGTCGTGCCGGCGGTGCTGCTGCTGGTCGAAGGCATCCGCGAAGGCAAGGTGGCGCGCGACAAGGTGATCGCGATGCTGGTGATCCTGTTCTTCAACGTGTTCTTCTGGTGCTTCTTCGAGCAGGCCGGCGCCTCGTTCAACTTCCTCGCCGAAAAGCTGGTGCAGCGCGACATCGGTTTCCACGGCGTGTTCCAGGCGTTGGCCGGCGAGCCGAATTTCCCGGTGTCGTGGTTCCAGAGCGTCAACTCGGTGGCGATCTTCGTGATCGCGCCGCTGCTGGCGTGGCTGTGGGTGAAGATGGGCAAGTTCAACCCGTCGATCCCGCAGAAGTTCAGCCTCGGCCTGATCTTCAACGGGCTGGCGTTCCTGTTGCTGGTCTATGCCTTGTCGAAACTGGTCGGCGGCAGTGGCATGATCCCGTTCTGGCCGTTGTTCGCGGTGTACTGGATTCAATCCATCGGCGAGCTGTGCCTGTCGCCGGTCGGCCTGTCGATGACGACCAAGCTGGCGCCGCCGAAACTGGCCGGCTTCGCGATGGGCGCATACTTTTTGTCGATCGCGGTCGGCGACAACCTCGCCGGCATCTTCGCAGGCCACGCGAGCGGCGCCGGCGGCATGACCACCGGCAGTGCGCTGGCGGCGTACTGGCAGGGCTTCATGATTCTTGCCGGTGCCGGCGTGGTGTTGTTCCTGCTCGCGCCGCTGATCCAGAAGCTGATGCACGGCGTGAAGTGAACCATCCATCTGCGGAGGGCAGACGATGAAGATTTTCTGCACGATTCCAGCCTTGGCGATGCTGGCGCTGGCGAGTTGCCAGCAACCCGCGCCGCCGCCGGCCCCGAACCCGCCGGCGATGGTGCCGACGCCGAAGGAAGCCGACGCTTCGCAGCCGGTGATGTCCGGCAACACGCCGGCCGCCGCCGACGTCGCCGCCTTGGCCGCGCTGCGCGCGGCCTTCGATCCGCAGCGCGATCCGGCCAGCGATCTGGCCACCGCCGAAACCGAGGCGCGGCGCGGCGACCTGCGCATCGTGCTCGAAGTCGGGCAGTCGAGTTGCGATGCCGCGCACAAGCTGGCGGACGTGTTCAACGACAACAGCGACTTGCGTCGCTATCGCGACCATCATTTCGTGTGGCTGCGGGTCAACGCCAGCGCGGAGAACCCGAACGCGGAATTCTTGCGCAACTACGCGCTTTCCGGCGCCTGCCCGCAATTGGCCGTGCTGGATGCGCAAGGCCGACTGCTGTCGACGCAAGCGGCCGAAGCCTTGCGCAAAGATGGCGCGTGGTCGGTGAAGGCGGTGAAGGACTGGTTGGAGCGGAATTCCGGCGTGGCGAAATGATCGCCGCGCGCGAACGTCACTCCTGGATGCCCGGCAGGCCTTCTTCGCCGAGCTTGTCGATCAGCTTTTCCAGGGTGTCGCGGTCTTCCTGGCTGAAGCTGGCGAACAGGCGCTTGTGGTAATCCATCACCAGCGGCGCGACTTCGTCGTGGACCTTGACCCCGGCCTCGGTCAGGCCGAGCACCGAGCGGCGGCGGTCGTCGTCGTGGATTTCACGCTGGATCAGGCCGCGTTCGAGCAGGTGCGCGACCGCGCGGCTGACCGCGACCTTGTCCAGCGCGGTGTGCGCGGCCACTTCGCCGGCGGACATGCCCGCCTTGCGCCCCAGCATCGACATCACCCGCCATTCGGTGATCGCCAGGCCGAAGCGGCGGTGGTAATCGCGCGAGATCGCCAGGTTGATGCGGTTGGACAGCACCGCGAGGCGATAGGAAAACAGGCGTTCGAGATCGAATTCGACGTGGGCGGCGGGATGGGCGTGGCGACTCATGGGCACTCCGGTTGCGCGTTGCGCTTGCAACTATAAGGCGAAGGCGGCCCGTTGCGCCGCCCGCCACGCAATTATCCGCCACGCCCCGCGCGCCGATGCCGGCGGCGAAGGGTGGGGGTGTGCTCAGCCGACGAGCTGGCGCAGCGCCGGCAGGTGTTCTTCCGGCAGCACTTCGAGCAGGCGTTCGCGCACGCGCTGGGCCAGGGTGGCGGCGGCGTGGGTGGAAATGAAGTGCAACGCCGCAGCGAAGCCGGCGAGCATCGCCTCCGGTTCGCGGCTGGCCTGGATCTGGTTGCGCAGCTCGACGACTTCCGCGCCGCGCTGCAATTGCAGCATGTCCAGCACGTACATCTTCGCTGCGACCAGCGAACGCCGCGGGCCGGTCGCCGCAGGCGGCAGGGTCGGCGCTTTCGCGGCAGGGACAGCGGCAGGCACAGGGGCCGTCCGTGCCGGCGCCGGCGTGGCGGCAGCGGCGGCGCCGGCCACGATCAGGCCGAGCGCTTGCAGTTGCCGCAGGACCGGGCCGACATCCTCGCCGAACAGCATCGTCAGTTCGCCCTGGTTGCGCTGGCCGTTGCACAGGATCAGCAGGCGGCGTTCGCGCAGCCCCAGCGTGCCGTCGTGCGATTGCAGCAGCAGCCGGGCTTTCTCGGTTTTCTGGAAGGTCATCGGGGGCGCGGGGACAGGGAACAACGGGGAATCCCTGAATCTAGAGAGTGGTGACGAAACAATCGTTACAACCGCGACCCCCATCGCTCCCGAATGTGCACTGCGTCGCAGATTGGGGTATTGATGCAAGCGCATGCCGGCGCCTTGGTCGCGGCGGCGGCCACCGCATAGAATCCGAGGCTCATGCTCATGGAGGAACGGCGATGCTGGCTTTGATCTTCGGACTGGTGCTGCTGGCCCTCGGCGGCGACAGCATCGTCAAGGGCGCCTCGGGCCTGGCGCAGCGCTGCGGCATCTCCGCCTTCACCGCCGGGCTGATGCTGGTCGCCTGGGGTACCTCGCTGCCGGAGCTGTTCGTCAACGCCTGGGCGCTGGCCCACGGGCAGGCGCAACTGGCGCTGGGCAACGCGGTCGGCAGCAACATCGTCAACATCGGTTTCACCCTCGGTCTGGCCGCGCTGGCGGCGCCACTGGTCGCGCGGATGCGGATCCTGTCGCCGCTGCTGGTGGTGCTGGTCGTGGCGAATCTGGCGCTGATCGTGCTCGCACTGGATGGCGCCATCGGCCGTGTCGATGGGGTGATGCTGCTCCTCGCGTTCGTCGCCACCGTGCTGTTCGTGCGCGAGAAAGGCCGCAACGAAAACGCCGAAGTGCGCGCGCAAGTCGAGCAATTCGCGTTCACCCGCACCGTGCTGTGGCTGAACCTGCTGCGTTTCGTCATCGCTGCGGCGCTGCTGTGCTTCGGCGCGAAGTTCGTCGCCGCCGGCGCACAGCAACTTGGCAATGCATGGCACTGGTCGCCGCTGCTGATGGGCCTGCTGCCGGTGGCGATCGGCACCGCGCTGCCGGAAGTCGCCGCCGCGATCGCCGCGGCGCGGCGCGGGCAGGGCGACATCGTGCTCGGCCACGTGATCGGTTCCAGCGTGTGCAACGTGCTGCTGGTCGTCGGCGGCATGGCGCTGTTGCGGCCATTGGCGTTGCCGGCCTCGTTCGTCAGGCTGGAATTGCCGGCGGCGATCGTGCTGGCGCTGATGCTGTATCCGATGCTGCGCGGCGACTTCAGGATCGAACGCCGGGAAGGTGGCGTGCTGTTCGTCGCGTTCCTCGCCTGGGTTGCGTTGGAACTGGCGATGATCGCGCCATAGGCGCGTGGAGCGCATCGGATAGACTGGCACGCATGAGCCGTTCGCAACTGGGCCAGCTTTTCCCCGTCGGTCGCGCGCTGCAACTGCTGCGCGAATTCTTCCGCCTGCAGGCCGCTGGCGGCATCGTGTTGATCCTCGCCGCGGCCGCGGCGCTGGCGTTGGCCAATTCGCCGTGGGACGCGCTGTACGCGCACTTCCGCCATTTCGAGTTGGGCGTGCACGCCGGCGCGTTCGCACTGTCCGGCCCGGTCGAGTGGTGGATCAACGACGCGCTGATGGCGGTGTTCTTCCTGCTGGTGGCGCTGGAAATAAAGCGCGAGATGCTCAGCGGCCAGTTGTCGAGCTTCGCGCAGATGGCGCTGCCGGTGTTGTGCGCGCTCGGTGGCGTGATCGTGCCGGCGCTGGTCTTCGCCAGCCTCAATCGCGGCGACGCGCCGGCGCTGCGCGGCTGGGCGACGCCGACCGCGACCGACATCGCTTTCGCCCTCGGCGTGCTCGCCCTGCTTGGCTCACGCGTGCCGCTGGGGATGAAGCTGCTGCTGTCGACGATCGCGGTGGTCGACGATCTCGTCGCCATCGTCATCATCGCGGTGTTCTATTCGCACGGACTGCAATCCACGTGGCTGCTGTGCGCCGGCGCATGCATCGCGGCGATGGCGCTGTGCAACTGGCGCGGCGTGCGCAACCTGATCGTCTACCTGCTGCTCGGCGCGCTGACGTGGTATTGCGTGCTGCGTTCCGGCGTGCACGCGACCCTGGCCGGCGTCGTCACCGGCCTGATGATCCCGTTGCGCGGTGGCACGGAGGAGGATGCAACGCTGGATGGTTCTCCGTTGGAGCAGCTCGAACACGCGCTGCACCCGTGGGTCGCGTTCGCGATCCTGCCGCTGTTCGCGTTCGCCAACGCGGGCCTGTCGTTGCGCGGGGTGTCGTTCGCGGCGCTGGGCGAAACCGTGCCGCTGGGCGTGCTGCTCGGTTTGTTGCTGGGCAAGCCGGTCGGCATCGTCGGCACCGCGTTGCTGGCGCGCGCGGTGAAACTCACGTCGCTGCCTGACGGCATGGACGTGAAGTCACTGCTCGGCATGGGCCTGTTGTGCGGCATCGGCTTCACGATGAGTTTGTTCATCGCCGATCTCGCATGGGGCGGCGCGCACGAAGAACTGAAGAATGCCGCCGTGCTCGGCGTGCTGTGCGGTTCGCTGTTGTCGGCGCTGCTGGGCGGGGCGTGGTTGCGGATGACGTTGCGACGGCGCTGAAGTCAAACGCCGCGCCTGGCCTGCGGTCGCCGCTGGTCGATGCTCGGCGCCACGCCCGTCCAGCGTTTGTAGGCTTGCGAGAACGAAGACACGTCGTTGAACCCGAGTTCCCGGGCGATTGCGTTCATGGACAGGCGCCGTTCGGCGACCAATTCCCGTGCCTTTGTCTTGCGCACGGCATTCGAGATGTCGCGGAAGCTGGCGCCTTCTTCACTCAACCTCCGCTTGAGCGTGCGCTCGCTGATGTTGAGCAGCGCCGCGATGTCCTTCAATTGCGGCGGATTCTCGAAAGAATTTGCGGCCAGATGCTCCTTCAGGAAGGAGGCGAGGTCCAGGCGGGTTCGCCTGCGCGAGAGCAATTCCGCGCACATGCGCTCGCATATCGCGGCGGTGGCCGCATTGGCTTGCGGCAAAGGGTGTTCAAGGAGTGCATGCTCGAACGTGAGCATGTTGGCGCGCTGGTTGCGCCGGACTTTGGCGCCCAGTACATGGCTTTTCCCGTCCCGGCCGTTGCCGCTGGCGAGGTCGAACGCGATCAGCTCGAAACCACTTCCGATCACGTCGCGCAGCACCCGGCAAGTGGCGCCCATTGCGCGTTCGACGAAGAAACACTGCAACGCCTCGGGCAGTTCCGGCGCGGACTCGAATACAACCGCCTGATGTTGCCCGACACGTTGGAAGCGCATCCGCACGTAAGTGAAGGTCAAGGCCAGGTAGCGGCGTGCGAGCGCGATTGCCGCCATGCCGGTCGCACTGCTCAGGAGCCCGTATCCCAGCAATCCGTAGGCCGACAGGTGGTAGGACAGGCCGACCTTCAGGCCCAAGTCGGATTCGGGCCGCGTCAGCCGCAGCAGGTTCGCGGCGACGGCCAGTTCCTGCGCGGCCTGCACCGTGCAGTCCGGGTTGGTCAGTTGCGCCAAGGCAAGTTTCGAGCCTTTGAGCAAGGAGGCCGGCGCAATTCCCCTGTCGCGCCCGAACTCGACCATGAGCAGGACGGACGCCGGACTGCGCGCGAAGTTCCAGGTGCTCATGCGAACGATGTCCCTCCCCGGTGTTGGCCTCGATTCTAAAGCGGTTGGCCCGTCCGAGCATGGCCCGCGCGTGGGCGACTGCACAAGATGGAATCTCCTTCAATCGCACACCGAGGTGCGCCATGCGACACGAACCCATGACCTATGCCCGCCAGACCGTCTGGCGCGAAATGCAACGATTCCTTCCGCCCGATTTCCAATGGACGGACGATCGGCAACCGAAGGAGGAGTGGTGGGGCTGGAACGGCCATCGCCTCCATCTCGACACGTACCGCAACCCGCAGGCGCGGATGAAGGTCATCCTGTTCCATGGCGTCGGCACCAACGGACGGCAGATGTCGATGGTGCTGGGCGAACCCTTGGCGCGTCGCGGCTACGAAACGATCGCGGTCGACATGCCGGAATACGGCATGACCGAAGTCGCCGCGGATGCGCTGGTCCGTTACGACGATTGGGTTCGTGCCGGGAGCGCGCTCATCGATGCGGAACTGGCCAGGGACAGCCGTCCCGTCGTGCTGTACGGCTTGAGCGCAGGTGGCATGCTCACCTACCACGTCGCCGCGATGAACAAGAAAGTGAAAGGCATCGTGGGCATGACCTTCCTCGACCAGCAGTTGCAGCGCGTCCGCGACGAAACGGCATTGAACGTGCCCATGGGCCGCATCGGTTTGCCGCTGACCGCCATCGCCGCGAAAACGCCGCTGAAATCCCTGCGCATGCCCATGCGCCTTGCCAGCAAGATGTGGGCGCTGGTCAACGACGAAGCCGCGCTCAAGGTCTGGCTGTCCGACAAACGCTCCGCCGGCAACGCCATGACCATGGCGTTCTTGAGTTCCTATGTCGCGTATCGGCCCGTCGTTGCACCGGAGGATTTCGAGGTCTGTCCCGTACTGCTGACCCAGCCCGCGGCCGACCGATGGACGCCGCTGCATTTGAGCGAGCCGTTCCTTGCGCGCATCAAGAAGGTTCCGGTGACGACCGTCATGCTGGAAAACGCCGGGCACTATCCGCTCGAACAGCCGGGACTGTCGCAAATGGTGGATGCCATCGACGCGTTTTATCGCGGCATCCACTGACGAATCAGCCCACTTTCGTCGCGAAGCTCGCGATGAGTTGCGCCAGTTCGATCGGCGATTCCAGCGGCGACAAATGCCCGGTGCCCGGCAGCACGTGCAGCGTGGCTTGCGGAATGCGCGGAAGCAGCTTCGCTTTCAGCGCATCGACGCTGTCGACCTTGTCGCATTCGCCGGCGACCACCAGCGTCGGCACGTTGATCGCGGCGACCTGTCCGCTGATGTCTTCCAGCATGGTGGACATCGGCCACGCGAGCTTCGCTTGCGGCGCGCCGCGCAAGCTGTCTTCGACGATTTGCGCGCGATCCTCCGGACTCAGCGGCTTGTGGGTCAGCACATGATCGATGGTCATGCCGATCGCCTCCGCCGAATCGTAGGCGACAGCCATCATCTGCCGGGCTTCCAGCGGCAACTCCATCGCCGTTGGCGGAGACGGCGCCACCAGCACGAGGCCGCGCAAACCTTGCGGCTTGCGCGAGGCCATCAATTGCGCCACCTTGCCGCCCATCGAATGCCCCACCAACACGTAATCAGCGAGACCGAGCGCTTCGATCACGGCTTCCGCATCGGCGGCCAGTTCGGTCAGGCCGTAACCGCTGGTAGGAGCATCGGATAGCCCCCAACCGCGGTGGTCGATGGCGATGGTTTTGTGCGTGCCGGGCAGCGCGTCGATCACGTGGCGCCACGTTCTGGACGAGCCGCCCCAGTAATGCAGGAACACCAGCGGCAGGGAACCGCCGCCTTGTTCCCGAACATGGACATGAATGCCGTTGACTGCAATCTTCATTGTTTTCTCCTTGAGGTGATTGGAGCCGCCGGCACGTGCATGGCGGCCACCCGGCAAGGATAGAAAGCGCGCGGACATTCGATAATCCACCAATTTGCATCATCATCTGATACCCGTGTTATCGAATTGAACGCACATGGATCGATTCACCAGCATGGCCGTTTTCGTCGCCGCCGTTGAAACCGGGAGTTTGGTGGCGGCAGCGCGACGCATGGGCTTGTCGCCTTCGATGGCTGGCAAACATCTTTCGGCGATCGAAGGCGAACTGGGCGTGCGCCTGATGCAACGAAGCACGCGCCGGCTCGGTTTGACCGAAGCCGGTCAAGCCTACTTCCTGCGCTGCAAACGCATTCTCGAAGAAATCGAAGATGCCGACCGCGAAGCCAGCGACACGCAACACACCGTCCACGGCCGCTTGCGCGTCACGGCGCCGGTTACTTTCGGCGCGATGCATCTGGGTCCGGTGGTCGCCGCTTACCTCGAACGCCATCCGCGCGTGCGGGTCGATGTCACCCTCGACGACCGCTTCACGGATCTGTTGGCCGAAGGCATGGACGTCGCCATCCGCATCGGCAAGCTGCCCGACTCCGATCTCGTGGCGCGTCGCTTGGCGCCTTGCCGCATGATGTTCTGCGCGTCCCCCCGTTTTTTCGAAGGTGGCGCCAGCGCATCGCTGGATGAGGTTCGCCGCGCGCCGCGCCTTGTCTTCAACGAAGCCAATTCGCCGGGCGATTGGGCCGCGACGGATTCGGAATGCCGCATGCACGCCATCGATGGCCCGCTGCGCATGGCCAGCAACAACATGCAGATGCTTCTCTCCGCGGCCCTGGCGGGTGCGGGCGTGGCTTATGGGCCGAGTTTCGTATTCGCCAAGCCCGTGGCGCGAGGCGATCTCGTCGCCCTGCTGCCGGACTTCCGCACCGCCGAATTGGCCGTGCATGCGGTCTATCCCAGCGCTCGGCACGTGCCCATGAAGCTGCGCCGTTTCATCGACCACTTGGCGGAAAGTTTTGGAGATGCCCCGCCGTGGGATTAGGACGAAAAAGCCGCGCATGGCGCGGCTTTTTCGGAGGTTCCGGTATCGTCGAGGCTCAGTATTTCCAGCCCATTTTCTTGTAGAACTTCGACAGCACCCAGATCGGGCCGATCAAGAGGTAGGTGAGGTCGGTGAAGAAGCTCGGGCGCTTGCCTTCGTACAGCTTGCTGTGGCCGATGAACTGGCCGATCCAGGCGACGACGAACACGGTCACGCCGGTCCAGAACAGCGCCGGCAGGCTGAAGCGGTGTTCGATCAGCCGGCACAGGCAGCAACCGACGAAGAAGAACACGAACGCACCCAGCCCCAGCGGGCGCGACAGCCGGTAGTAGTACATCCACACCACGAACAGCGCCAGCGCGGCCCACACGCCGGTCTTGAGCAGCGTGCCCATGGGGGGGATGCACCAGATCAACGCGATGATCGACCAGAAGATCGCCGGCACGCAGACGCAATGGAAAATCTGGTTGACCGGGTTCTGGTGGTCCTGCGCGTAGGCGGCGAACCAGCGGTCGACCGGGCGTTCGGAAGTGTGTTCGGTGACGACGTTCATGGCGGTTCTCCCTGCCTCGATGTGCCGGCAGGATAGCGCGATCGCCATGCTGCGGCATTCTGCGGCGCGGCGTGCGACGGGCACTTCGGTACCCGTCCCGGTCACGCGATCAGTCGACGCTGATGCCGGCCAGCTTCTGCAGCGCTTCGGCGTACTTGGCGCGGGTGCGCGCGATCACCTCGGCCGGCAAGCCCGGGCCCGGCGCGGTCTTGTTCCAGTCCAGCGTTTCCAGGTAGTCGCGCACGAACTGCTTGTCGTAGCTCGGCGGGCTGGTGCCGACCGAATATTCGTCCGCGGGCCAGTAGCGCGACGAGTCCGGGGTCAGCACTTCGTCCATCAAATACAGGCGGCCGTCGGCGTCGGTGCCGAACTCGAACTTGGTGTCGGCCAGCAGGATGCCGCGCTCGGCGGCGTATTCGGCGGCGAAGGTGTAGATGCGCAGCGTCGCATCGCGGACCTTTTCCGCCAGTTCCGCGCCGACCGCCTTCACCATCGCGTCGAAATCGATGTTCTCGTCGTGGTCGCCGACCGCCGCCTTGGTGCTCGGAGTGAAGATCGGCTCCGGCAGCTTTTCCGCCTGGCGCAGGCCTTCGGGCAGGTTGATGCCGCTGACCGCGCCGGTCTTCTGGTAATCCTTCCAGCCGCTGCCAATGAGATAGCCGCGCGCGATCGCTTCGACCGGCACCGGCTTCAATTTCTTCGTCACCACCGCGCGCTTGGCGTACAGCGCCGCATCGACGCCTTGCGGCAGCACGCTCGCCACGTCGATGCCGGTGAGGTGGTTCGGCATCAGGTGCGCGGTCTTGGCGAACCAGAAATTGCTGATCTGGCACAGCATTTCGCCCTTGCCCGGAATCGGGTCGGGCAGGACCACGTCGAACGCGCTCAAGCGGTCGGTGGCGACCATCAACAGGCAGTCTTCGGCGGTACCGGTAAGCTCGCGCGGCAGGTCGAACACGTCGCGCACCTTGCCGCGATGGCGCAGGTCGAGGCCGGGAAGTTCGGATTGAAGCAGGGTCGTGGACACGCAAGTCTCCTGGGCGACGATCATTCCGTCGCAACACGGCCGCTCAGCCGGCCGGGCAGGTTGCCCGGGCACTGGCGGGCCGCCTAGTTTAGCCCGCCGTGCCGTAAAATGTGCCGATGAGCCGCTGGTACGGAAAAGTGTTGGGATTCGCCGCGGGCATGGTGCTGACCCGGCGCCCGCCCGTGGCCTTGCTGGGCCTGCTGATCGGCCATGCGTTCGACGAAGGCTGGTTTCGATCCGGCGCGAACAAGTCGTCGGCGCCGGCCATCGGCAATCCGTATCGCGATTTCGGCCTCGGCGCCGATGCGAGCGAGGCCGAAGTCGATGCCGCGTACAAGCGCCTGATTTCGCAATGCCACCCGGACAAGTACGTCGCTGCCGCGCCGGAGTTGCGCGAACAGGCGGAACAACGCGCGCGCAAACTCAACGCCGCCTACGACCGCATCAAGAAACTGCGCAGGAAATAAACCGCCATGTCCAACGCCGCGATCATCGCCCCGTCGATCCTCTCCGCCGATTTCGCCAGGCTCGGCGAGGAAGTGGACAACGTCCTCGCCGCCGGCGCCGACTGGGTGCACTTCGACGTGATGGACAACCATTACGTGCCGAACCTCACCATCGGCCCGATGGTGTGCGCCGCGCTGCGCAAGCACGGCGTCACCGCGCCGATCGACGTGCACCTGATGGTGTCGCCGGTCGATCGCATCGTCGGCGATTTCGCCGAGGCCGGCGCCAGCCTCATCAGCTTCCATCCCGAAGCCAGCGGCCACGTGCACCGCACGATCCAGCTGATCAAGTCGCACGGCTGCAAGGCCGGTCTGGTGCTCAATCCGGCGACGCCGGTCGATGTGCTGGACTGGGTGTTGAACGATCTGGATGTGGTGCTGTTGATGAGCGTGAACCCCGGCTTCGGCGGGCAGGCCTTCATTCCTTCCGCGCTCGACAAACTGCAGGTCGTGCGCAAGAAAATCGATGCCAGCGGAAAACACATCCGCCTCGAAATCGACGGCGGCGTGAAGGCCGACAACATCCGCGAAATCGCCGCCGCCGGCGCCGATACCTTCGTCGCCGGCTCGGCGATCTTCAACGCGCCGGGCTCCAATCTGCAAAGTTACAAGGCGGTGATCGCGAAGATGCGCGCCGAAATCGCGGCGGCACAAAGGAATTCCCCTTGATCACGCAACAACAGTTCCAGCAGTTCGCTGCCGAAGGCCGCTACAACCGCATCCCCGTCGTCCGCGAAGTGCTGTCCGACCTGGACACGCCGCTGTCGGTGTACCTGAAGCTGGCCGACGCGCCGTACACGTACCTGTTCGAGTCGGTGCAGGGCGGCGAGCGCTTCGGCCGGTATTCGATCATTGGCCTGCCGGCGCAACGCGTGGTCACGTTCCGCGGCAACACGCTGGAAATCCGCGATGGCGGCGCGCTGGTCGAAACCCGCGCCGTGGCCGATCCGTTCGCCGAAGTCGAAGCGCTGCGCATCGCGCATCGGGTGCCCCAGTTGGATGGACTGCCGGGTTTCAATGGTGGACTGGTCGGCTGGTTCGGCTTCGAGTGCATCGAGTACATCGAGGAAAAGCTCAAGGCGCATCCGAATCGCGCCGACAGCGGCTGGGACCAGCTCGGCACGCCCGACATCCTGCTGATGCTGAGCGAGGAGGTCGCGGTGTTCGACAACCTCAAGGGCCGTTTGTACCTGATCGTGCATGCCGACCCGGCGCAGCAGGACGCTTGGGAAAACGCGCAGCAGCGGCTCGACGGGCTCAGCGCCAAGCTGCGTGGCACCGCGACCACGTATCCGCCGCCGATCAGCCGCAACGACGTACTCGACGAGAGCCATTTCGTTTCCGGCTTCACCCGCGAAGGCTTCATCGACGCGGTGGAGAAATCCAAGGAATACATCCGTTCCGGCGACGTGTTCCAGGTCGTGCTGAGCCAGCGCCTGAGCGTGCCGTTCGCCGCGCGCCCGGTCGATGTGTACCGCGCGTTGCGTGCGCTCAATCCGTCGCCGTACATGTATTTCCTCGACGTCGGCGACATGCAGGTGGTCGGCTCCTCGCCGGAGATCCTCGTGCGCCAGCAGGATGGCGTGGTCACCGTGCGCCCGATCGCCGGCACCCGCCCGCGCGGCAAGACGCCGGAGGAGGATCTGGCGCTCGAACAGGAGCTGCTTGCCGATCCGAAGGAACGCGCCGAGCACGTGATGCTGATCGACCTCGGCCGCAACGACGTCGGCCGCGTCTCGCAGGCCGGCAGCGTCGAAGTCGGCGAGCGCTTCGTGATCGAGCGCTACAGCCACGTGATGCACATCGTCAGCGAAGTCACCGGCACGCTGAAGGACGGCCTGAACTACATGGAC
>JAATFG010000063.1 GCA_015655355.1 Lysobacterales bacterium | reverse complement strand
TCCGCCAGAAGTTCAAGAAAGACGTCTTCATCGACCTGATCTGCTACCGCCGCTGGGGCCACAACGAGGCCGACGAGCCCGCCGCGACCCAGCCGGTGATGTACCAGGTGATCCGCAAGCACAAGACCACCCGCGAGCTCTACGCCGAGCAGCTCGAACAGGCCGGCGTGATCGCTTCCGGCGAGGCCAAGGCCATGGTCGACAGCTATCGCGACAAGCTTGATTCGGGCGAGTACACCACCGACCTGGCCAAGCCCGAGCGCGATCCGCTGGCCATCGACTGGTCCAAGTACCTGTCCGGCAAGCTGAGCGATCCGGTCGACACCACGGTCAAGCCGGACAAGCTGCAGCAGCTGGCCAAGGTCATCAACACCATTCCGGAAGGGGTGACCCTGCATCCGCGCGTGGCCAAGATCTACGAGGACCGCGCCAAGATGACCCAGGGTGAGCTGGCGGGCGACTGGGGCTTTGCCGAGAACCTGGCCTACGCGACCTTGCTGGCCGAAGGCCACACCCTGCGTCTGGTCGGGCAGGACGCAGGCCGCGGCACGTTCTTCCACCGCCACGCGATCCTGCACGACCAGAA
Source organism: Lysobacterales bacterium (assembly GCA_015655355.1). Taxonomy (GTDB): domain Bacteria; phylum Pseudomonadota; class Gammaproteobacteria; order Xanthomonadales; family Xanthomonadaceae; genus Pseudoxanthomonas_A. Next base: position 11,430 of record JAATFG010000063.1, on the reverse strand, counting down.
GACCGACAGCTACTACCTGCCGCTGCGCCAGCTGGTCGACGACCCACAGGACGCCACCGTGATCGACTCGCTGCTCAGCGAGGAAGCGGTGATGGCCTTCGAATACGGCTATTCCACGACCGACCCCAATGCCCTGTGCATCTGGGAAGCGCAGTTCGGCGACTTCGCCAACGGCGCGCAGGTGGTGATCGACCAGTTCATCGCCGCCGGCGAAGCCAAGTGGGACCGCATCAGCGGCCTGGTCCTGTACCTGCCGCACGGCTACGAAGGCCAGGGCCCGGAACACAGCTCGGCGCGCCTCGAACGCTACCTGCAGTTGTGCGCGCTGGAAAACATGGTGGTGTGCCAGCCGACCACGCCGGCGCAGGATTACCACATGATCCGCCGGCAGATGAAGATGAGCACGCGCAAGCCGCTGATCGTGATGACGCCGAAGTCGCTGCTGCGCCACAAGCTGGCGGTCAGCACCCTCGACGAACTGGCCGACGGCGAGTTCCAGACCGTCATTCCCGACACCACCGCGGGCTATGCGAAGAAGGTCAAGCGCATCGTGCTGTGCTCGGGCAGGGTCTATTACGACCTGGTCGAGGACGCGCAGAAGCGCGGCCAGACCGATGCCGCGATCATCCGCGTCGAACAGCTGTATCCGTTCCCGCGCGAGGTGCTCGCCGCCGAGTTGAAGAAGTACGCCAAGGCCACCGACGTGATCTGGACCCAGGACGAGCCGCAGAACCAGGGCGCGTGGTACCAGATCAAGCACCACCTGCAGGCGGTGCTGGCCGACGGGCAGGCGCTCAGCTATGCCGGTCGCGCGCGTTCGCCGTCGCCGGCCGCCGGCCACATGGAAGACCACGTCCGCGAGCAGCAGCAGCTGATCGCCGACGCGCTGGTCAACCAGCCGGGCAGCCGGCCTTCGGTTGAATAAAACAGCATGATCCGACGGCAGCGGGCAACGCTGCCGTCATCTTTTCCGCACACGATTCCACTCAAGAACAACATCAAGGAAGCCCCACATGGCCACCGTTGAAGTCAAAGTCCCCGTACTGCCCGAATCCGTCGCCGACGCCACCATCGCCACCTGGCACAAAAAGGCCGGCGATGCCGTGAAGCGCGACGAGAACCTGCTGGATCTGGAGACCGACAAGGTCGTGCTGGAAGTGCCCTCGACCGTCGATGGCGTGCTGAAGGAAATCAAGTTCAAGGAAGGCGACACCGTCACCAGCAACCAGTTGCTGGCGATCATCGAGGAAGGCGCCGTCGCCACGGCCGCGCCGGCCGCCGAAGCGCCGAAGGCGGCCGAAGCCGCGCCGGTCGCTGCCGCGCCCGCTCCGGTTGCCGCCGCTGCGCCGGCCCCGGCCGCGAAGACCGCTTCGGCGGCCGGCTCTTCGGCAACCGCGTCGCTGCCGCCGGGCGCGCGCTTCACCGCCGAAACCCAGGGCATCAACCCGGCCGAAGTCGCCGGCACCGGCCGCCGCGGCGCGGTCACCAAGGAAGACCTGATCAACTACGCCAGCGGCAAGACCGCCGGCGTCAGCGGCGGTGCGCGTCCGGAAGAGCGCGTGCCGATGACCCGCATCCGCAAGACCATCGCCGCGCGCCTGATGCAGTCGAAGAACAGCATCGCGATGCTGACCACCTTCAACGAAGTGAACCTGGCCAAGGTGTCGGCCGCGCGCAAGACGCTGCAGGACGACTTCGTCAAGACCCACGGCATCAAGCTGGGCTTCATGTCGTTCTTCGTCAAGGCCGCGGCGAACGCGCTGCAGCGCTTCCCGCTGGTCAACGCCAGCCTCGACGGCGACGACATCATCTACCACGGTTACAGCGACGTCAGCATCGCCGTCTCCACCGACAAGGGCCTGGTCACGCCGGTGCTGCGCAACGTCGAGCGCCAGTCGTTCGCCGACATCGAAAAGGGCATCGCCGACTACGCCGCCAAGGCGCGCGCCGGCAAGCTCGCGCTGGAAGAGCTGCAGGGCGGTACCTTCACGATCACCAATGGCGGCACCTTCGGTTCGCTGCTGAGCACGCCGATCGTCAACCCGCCGCAAAGCGCGATCCTCGGCATGCACGCGATCAAGGATCGACCGATCGCCGAAAACGGCCAGGTCGTGATCGCGCCGATGATGTACCTCGCGCTGTCGTACGACCACCGCATCATCGACGGCAAGGACTCGGTGCAGTTCCTGGTCGACATCAAGAACCAGCTGGAAAACCCGGAACGCATGCTGTTCGGCCTGTAAGCCGCACGCACTCGTTTGGACAAGGGGCGCGCGACAACGCGCCTTTTGTTTTCAAGACACAGGATTTGGAGAACCAAAATGGCTGAACAATTCGACGTCGTCGTCATCGGGGCCGGCCCAGCCGGCTATCACGCCGCGATCCGCGCCGCGCAGCTGGGCAAGAAGGTCGCCTGCGTGGACGCCGCGCTCGGCAAGGACGGCAAGCCCGCCCTCGGCGGCACCTGCCTGCGCGTGGGCTGCGTGCCGAGCAAGGCGCTGCTCGACTCTTCGCGCCAGTACTGGAACATGGGCCACCTGTTCGACCAGCACGGCATCAGCTTCAAGGACGCCAAGGTGGACATCGCCAAGATGGTCGGCCGCAAGGACGCCATCGTTAAGCAGTTCACCGGCGGCATCGCGATGCTGTTCAAGGCCAACAAGATCACCGCGTACTACGGCTTCGCCCAGTTGCAGCCGGGCAACGTGGTCAAGGTCGCGCAGCATGAAGGCGGCGAAATCGAACTGGCCGCGGCCAACGTCGTCATCGCCGCCGGCTCGGATTCGATCGAACTGCCGTTCGCCAAGTTCGACGGCGAGAACATCGTCGACAACGTCGGCGCGCTCGACTTCCTTGAGGTGCCGAAGCGCCTCGCGGTGATCGGCGCCGGCGTGATCGGCCTGGAACTGGGCAGCGTGTGGAAGCGCCTCGGCAGCGAGGTGACGATCCTCGAAGCGGTGCCGGAGTTCCTGCCCGCCGCCGACGCGGAAATCAGCAAGCTGGCCGCGCGCGAGTTCAAGAAGCAGGGCCTGGAAATCCTGCTCGGCGCGAAAGTGTCGAAGACCGAAGTCGCCGGCAAGGGCAAGAGCAAGGAAGTGGTCATCAGCTACACCGACGCGGAAGGCGAAAAGACCCTTATCGTCGACAAGCTGCTGGTCGCCGTCGGCCGCAAGGCCGCGACCAAGGGCTTGCTGGCCGAAGGCACCGGCGTGCAGCTCAACGAACGCGGCCAAGTGGTTGTTGACGAGCATTGCCACACCGGCGTCGATGGCGTGTGGGCGATCGGCGACTGCGTGCGCGGCCCGATGCTGGCGCACAAGGGCTTCGAGGAAGGCATCGCGGTGGCCGAACTGATCGCCGGCCTGCCCGGCCACGTCAACTTCGACACGATTCCGTACGTCATCTACACCGAGCCGGAAATCGCGTGGGTCGGCAAGACCGAGCAGCAGCTCAAGGCCGAAGGCGTGCCGTACAAGGTCGGCACCTTCCCGTTCGCGGCGATCGCGCGCGCGGTGGCGATGGCCGAACCGGCCGGCCTGGCCAAGGTGATCGCGCATGCGGAAACCGACCGCGTGCTCGGCCTGCACCTGGTCGGCGCCGGCGTCAGCGAGCTGGTCCACGAAGGCGTGCTGACGATGGAATTCAGCGGCAGCGCCGACGACCTCGCGCGCATCTGCCACGCCCACCCGTCGCTGTCCGAAGCCATACACGACGCGGCGATGGCGGTGGACAAGCGCTCGATCCACAAGGTCAACTGAGTCCCTGTCGAGTTCGAGAGAACGCCGGGGAAACCCGGCGTTTTTCGTTGAGGAGTTTCCGATGAAAACGATTTGCGTGTATTGCGGTTCCAACGCCGGCGCCCACCCGGCCTATGCCGACGCGGCGCGCGCACTGGGCAAGCGCATCGCCGACGACAAGCTGGCGCTGGTCTACGGCGGCGGCAATGTCGGCCTGATGGGCATCGTCGCCGACGCGGTGCTGGAACACGGCGGTGAAGTGATCGGCGTGATCCCCGAGCAACTGGTCAACCTCGAAGTCGCGCACAAGGGCGTGACCCAACTCGAAGTGGTCGCCAACATGCACGAGCGCAAGCAGCGCATGTTCGACCTCGGCGATGCCTTCGTCGCCCTGCCCGGCGGCTTCGGCACGCTCGATGAAATGTTCGAGATGCTGACCTGGCGCCAGCTCGGCATCGGCAACAAGCCCTGCGCCTTCCTCGATGCCAACGGCTTCTGGCAGCCGCTGATGGCGATGATCGACACGATGGTCGGCGAACGCTTCCTGCATCCCGAACAGCGCCACGACCTGTGGCACGGCGAGGACATCGACGCGCTGTTCGCATGGATGCGCGATTACACGCCGGCCAAGGCCGACAAATGGATGGACGAGAAGAAGCGCGCCTCGCTGCGCTGAAAAGCCCCCTTCCCCATGTCCACCGTTTCCCCCGCCACGCCGCAAGCCGGCAAGCCCGTCGATTACCGCATCATCTCGCTGGTGATCGCCTGCGCGATCTTCATGGAGCAGTTCGACGCCACCGTGCTGGCCACCGCGCTGCCGTCGATGGCGCGCGAATTCCACGTCGCCGCGCCGTCGATGAGCATCGCGATGACCGCGTACCTGCTGATGCTGGCGGTGCTGATCCCGGCCAGCGGCGCGATGGCCGACCGCTTCGGCGCCAAGCGCGTCTTGTCCACGTCACTCTGGGTGTTCGTCGCCGGTTCGATCCTGTGTTCGCTGGCCGGCAGCCTGCCGACGCTGGTCGCCGCGCGCCTGCTGCAAGGCGCCGGCGGGGCGATGATGGCGCCGCTCGGCAGGCTGATCCTGTTGCAGGCGGTGGAGAAGCGCAACTTCGTTTCGGCGATGTCGTGGGCGCTGGTGCCGGCGTTCCTCGGCCCGCTGTCGGGACCGCCGCTGGGCGGCTTGATCGTCAGCCACCTGGACTGGCGCTGGATCTTCTACATCAACGTGCCGATCGGCGTGTTCGGCTTCTTCATGGTGCGGCGCTTCATTCCCTTCACCCCGCCCAGCGCGGAACGCGTGCCGTTCGACCTGCGCGGTTTCGTGCTCTGCGGCGTGGCGTTGGGCTGCCTGCTGTTCGGGCTGGAAATGGTCAGCCAGCGCGACGGCATCGCGCAGGCGTTGCCGCTGCTGGCGATCGGCACGGCCGCGTTGTTCGGCTACCTGTGGCATGCGCGCCATGTCGAACGGCCGCTGCTCGACCTGTCGCTGCTGCGCATCGATTCGTTCCGGCTGTCGGTGATCGGCGGCGCGCTGATGCGCGTCACCCAGGGCGCGCAGCCGTTCCTGCTGCCGTTGATGTTCCAGATCGGTTTCGGCTTTTCCGCCGAACGCAGCGGGCGCCTGATCATGGCCACCGCGCTCGGCGCGATCCTGATGCGGCTGTGCACGCCGTGGCTGTTGCGCCGTACCGGCTATCGCAACGGCATGCTGTTCAACGGCCTTCTGTCCAGCGTCGGCTACGCGGTGTGCGCCTTGTTCCGTCCGGACTGGCCGCCGGCGCTGATGTTCGTGCTGCTGCTGTGCTGCGGGGCGTTCATGTCGTTCCAGTTCGCCGCGTACAACACCGTCGCCTACGACGGCATGCCGGGCGAGCGGGTCAGCGACGCCAGCACCTTCTACACCACGCTGCAACAGCTGATGCTGTCGGCCGGCGTGTGCTTCGGCGCGATGGCGCTGAAACTGGTGATGGCGGTCGACGGCAGCGGCGGCGAGCCGCGCGTGCGCGATTTCTCCCTCACCTTCGTCGCGGTGACGCTGGTATCGCTGACCTCGCTGCGCTGGCACCTGCGTTTCGCCCCGGACGTGGGCCGCGAACTCAGCGGCCATCGCCCCGCCGGCGAAGACGCGGCGTGAGCGTGTGCGACCAAAGTCCGCTGCGAAGAGCCGCGCGCGGAGGCAAAATCCGAAGCCACCGGATTCCCGTCCTTCGCGGGAACGACGAGCAAACGCCATGACCATTCCGTCGAACTTCACCGCCTTCCGCATCCACAGCGACGCTGCCGGCTATCGCAGCGGGCTCGAGCAGATCGGCCTCGACATGCTCAACGCCGGCGAGGTCGTGATCAAGGTCGCGTACTCGTCGGTCAACTTCAAGGATGCGCTCGCCGGCACGGGACAGGGGAAAATCCTGCGCCAGTTCCCGTTGGTCGGCGGCATCGACGTCGCCGGCCACGTGGTCGCATCGAGCGATTCAAGGTTCAAGGAAGGCGATGAAGTGCTCGTCACCGGCTGCGGCCTGTCCGAAACCCGCGATGGTGGCTATGCGCAGTACGCGCGGCTCGACGCGAAATGGGTGATCCCGCTGCCGCAAGGTTTGAGTCTGCGCGAAAGCATGATCCTCGGCACCGCCGGCTTCACCGCCGCGCTGGCCTTGTACCGCATGCGCGAAAACCGGCAGACGCCGGCGCTCGGCCCGCTTGCGGTCACCGGAGCCAGCGGCGGCGTCGGTTCGCTTGCGCTCGACATCTTCAGCAAGGCCGGCTACGAGGTGCACGCGATTTCCGGCAAAGCCGAACAGGCTGACTGGCTCAAATCCATCGGCGCGACGCAGGTCCTGCCGCGCGATGCGCTGGCGACGAAAAAACCGCTGGATTCGGCGCGCTTCGGCGGCGGCCTCGACAACGTCGGCGGCACGATGCTGTCTTCGTTGCTGGCGATGACCGTGCCTTACGGCAACGTCGCCTCGGCGGGCCTGGCCGCAACGGCGGAGCTGCCGATGACGGTGATGCCCTTCATCATCCGCGGCGTGTCCCTGCTCGGCGTGGCGTCCGGCGGCACCGCGCGCGACATCCGCGACGACCTCTGGCAACTGCTCGCCGGCGACTGGAAGCCGCGCCATCTCGACGCGATCCGCACGCTGGAAACCACCCTCGACGGCCTGCCGGGGGTGTTCGATCGGATGCTGGCCGGCGGCTCGCGCGGTCGCACCGTGGTCAGGATCGATTGAGCCCGGGAAAGCGGGCACTGATTCACAGTGCGACGCGCATCCCGCGGAGGATTTCCGCGGCGACCGGGTATAATCCGCGCAAGATCGGCACCAACCACATGGGGGAACATGCAATGGCCAAAATCCTGATCGTCGACGACTCGCCGTCGCAGTTGCTCGGCATGCAGCGCATCGTCGAGAAGCTCGGCCACTCCTCGGTGACCGCGGTCGATGGCGTCACCGGCGTCGAAGTCGCCAAGCGCGAACTGCCGGATCTGGTGCTGATGGACGTGGTGATGCCGAACCAGAACGGTTTCCAGGCCACCCGCGCGTTGTCCAAGGAGGACACGACCAAGCACATCCCGGTCATCCTGGTCACCACCAAGGACCAGGACACCGACAAGATGTGGGGCATGCGCCAAGGCGCGAAGGCCTACCTGACCAAGCCGTTCTCGGAAGACGAACTGGCCAAGCTGATCCAGGACACGCTGGCCGGCGCCTGAGTTTTCCGCTTCAATGCACGCATGCGAAAAACGCGCCGAAAGGCGCGTTTTTTCGTTTGGCTGAAATTTCGGCGCGCACGTTGCGGCGCCGGCCCGTGTTGGTGGCTCCGTCGGCGCTGTCCCTGCCCCGCGCCGCCGTGCGGCATCCATGCCGCACTCCAAAACGGGCCGGCACCGCAACGCAGACGGGCTCATGGAGCTTCGTTGAAAGCTTCGGCCAGCTTGCGATAGGCCTCGCGCTGCGCGTCGTTCGTCGCATGCGGCGCGGTGATTTCCAGTTCGACGATCTGGTCGCCTGCCGGTGCCGCCTGCGTGCCCGGCAGGCCGCGGCCGCGCAGGCGCAGCTTGCGCCCGGCCTCCGAATCCGCCGGCACCTTCACTTCGACGTTGCCGCCGAGCGTGGGCACGCTCAACGTGGCGCCCAGCGCCGCTTGCCACGGCGTCACTTCCAGCGTGTAGAGGATGTTGCGGCCATCGACCTCGAAATCCGGATGCGCGGCGTATTCGATTTCCAGCAGCACGTTGCCGCCGCCCGCACCCTGTCCGGCAAGGCGGATCACCTGCCCCGGCTTGATGCCCTTCGGAATGCGCACGTCGAGCTGCCTGCCGTTCAAGCCGATGCGCACGCCGCTGCCGTCGAACACCGCCGACAGCGGCACCGCCAGCTTGACCCGCTGGTCGCCACGCGGCTGTGCACCGCCCTGGAAACCGCCACCGCGACGCGTACCGCCGAACAGGCTCTCGAAGAAATCGCTGAAGCCGCCATTGGCGCCACCGGCCTGGCCGAAGATTTCGCTGAAATCCACGCCCTCGCCGAACCCGTTGAACCCGCCGCCACCGAACCCCTCGAAGCCGCCCGGATGCACGTCGTCGCCGGGCTTGTAGCCGCGCGCGCGCAACTGGTCGTAAGCCGCGCGCTTCTGTGGATCGCGCAACGCTTCATAGGCCTCGTTGACTGCCTTGAACTTCTCTTCCGCGCCGGCTTCCTTGCTCACGTCCGGGTGGTACTTGCGTGCCAACCGCCGGTACGCGGTCTTGAGCTCGGCTTCGCCGGCGCTCGGTTCGACGCCGAGGATGTCGTAGTAGTCCTTGAATTGCATGCCCGCAACCTTCCGAAAACCGGCCCTCAAGCCAATGCACGCAAGATGGCCGTGCCGGGCGCCGATTTCAAGTCACGGAAAAGCCGCGCCGCATGAAATCGTCGGATGGCAGGCGGTCGAACGCGTCGCAACGCGCCCGGACGGCGAACTTCCAAAACAAAAAGCCCGGCAATTGCCGGGCTTTTTCGCATCACGCAGCGCCTACGCCTGCGGCTGAACTTCAGGCGAAGCCGCATCGTTCACGGCATCGCCTTCATCCTCGTCCAGCGACGCATCGAGGCGTTCGACCGCCTGCAATTTCTCGCCTTCGGACACGCGGATCAAGGTCACGCCCTGGGTGTTGCGGCTCACCCGCGAGATTTCCGAAGCGCGCGTGCGAACCAGCGTGCCGCCGTCGGAAATCAGCAGCACGTCGTCGCTCTGGCCGACCAGCAGCGCGCCGACCAGCTTGCCGTTGCGCTCGGTGGTCTGGATGCCGATCACGCCCTGTCCGCCACGACCCTTGTGCGGATAGTCGGCCAGCGGCGTGCGCTTGCCGTAACCGTTTTCGGTCGCGGTGAGGATGTATTGGGCGGTGGCGTCGTCGTTGCCGACGATCACTTCGTCGCTCGACACCACTTCTTCGGCAACCTCGTCCGCCGCCTTGCTTTCATCCAGCGCGTCGTCGCCGTCGATTTCGATGCCGCCGGCGCTTTCGGCGACGATCAGGCTCACCACTTCCTCGCCCTTCGCCAGGCGGATGCCGCGCACGCCGGTCGCGGTGCGGCCCATCGAACGCACCGCGCCTTCGCCGAAACGCACGGTCTTGCCGTTCGACGCGAACAGCAGCACGTCGCGCTCGCCATCGGTGAGGCCGACGCCGACCAGCGCATCGCCTTCGTCGAGGTTGATCGCGATCTTGCCGCGCGCAAGCCGATACGCGAACTCGGTCAGCGGCGTCTTCTTCACCGTGCCGTGCCGGGTGGCGAAGAACACGAAGGTGTTTTCGCTGTATTCGCGCACCGGCAGCACGGCCTGCACCTTTTCGCCGGCTTCGAGCGGAATCCAGTTGATGATCGGGCGCCCGCGCGCGTTGCTGCCCGCTTCCGGCAACACGTGCACCGGCAGCCAGAACACCTTGCCGCTGCTGGTGAAGGTCAGCAGGGTGTCGTGGGTGTTGACCAGCCACAACTGTTCGATGAAATCCTCGTCCTTGGTCGCCGCCGCGCTGCGGCCGCGGCCGCCGCGTTTCTGCGCGCGGTACGCGCTGACCGGCTGGCGCTTGGCGTAACCCTGGTGCGACAGCGTGACCACCACGTCCTCGGCCGGGATCAGGTCGAGGATGTCGAGGTCTTCCTCGCTCTGGCGGATCTCGCTGCGGCGCTTGTCGCCGAACTCGGTCTTCAATTCGACCAATTCGCCGCGGATCACTTCGCGCAGCCTGTCCGGGCTTTCGAGGATGCTGATGTATTCGGCGATCTGCTCCAGCAACTCCTTGTACTTCTCGGTGATTTCCTCCTGCGCCAGGCCGGTGAGGCGATGCAGGCGCATTTCGAGGATGTTGCTCGCCTGCGCGTCGGAAAGCTGGTACTCGCCGCCGAGGAAACCGATGCCTTCCGGCAAATCTTCCGGACGCGACGCGTCCGCGCCGGCGGCCGACAACAGCGACGCGACCATGCCCGGCGCCCAGCGCTTGGCCAGCATGCGCTCCTTGGCTTCGGCCGGATTCGGCGAGGCCTTGATCAGCTCGATCATCTCGTCGATGTTCGCCAGCGCGACGGTCTGGCCTTCCAGCAGGTGCGCGCTGTTGCGCGCCTTGCGCAGCTCGAAGATCGTGCGCCGCGTCACCACTTCGCGGCGATGGCGCAGGAACGCTTCCATCATCTGCTTCAGGTTCAGCAACTGCGGGCGGCCATCGACCAGCGCGACCATGTTGATGCCGAACGCCGTTTCCATCGGCGTCTGCGAATACAGGTTGTTAAAGACCACTTCGGCGCTTTCGCCGCGCTTGATCTCGATGAAGATCGACATGCCGTCCTTGTCCGAGTGGTCGGCCAGCTCGCTGATGCCTTCGAGCTTCTTTTCCTTGACCAGTTCGGCGATCTTCTTGATCAGGTTTTCCTTGTTCACCTGATACGGGATTTCGGTGACGATGATCGACTCGCGGCCGGTCCTGTCGTCGACCTTGATTTCGGCCTTGGCGCGGATGCGCACGCGGCCACGGCCGGTGCGATAGCCCTGCACGATGCCGGCGGTGCCGTTGATGATGCCGCCGGTGGGGAAATCCGGGGCCGGGATGTACTTCATCAGGTCATCGACGTCGAGCGTCGGTTCGTCCATCAGCGCGATCAGGCCATCGACCACTTCGGTCAGATTGTGCGGCGGAATGTTGGTCGCCATGCCCACCGCGATGCCGGCGGAACCGTTCACCAGCAGGTTCGGCACGCGCGTCGGCATCACCGTCGGCTCGAATTCCTTTTCATCGTAATTCGGCTGGAAATCGACGGTTTCCTTGTCGATGTCGGCCATCAGCTCATGGCTGATCTTGGCCATGCGCGATTCGGTGTAACGCATCGCCGCCGGCGGGTCGCCGTCGACCGAACCGAAGTTGCCCTGGCCGTCGACCAGCATGTAGCGCAGCGAGAACGGCTGCGCCATCCGGACGATCGTCTCGTATACAGAGGCGTCGCCGTGCGGGTGATACTTACCGATCACGTCGCCGACGATACGCGCCGACTTCTTGTAGGCGCGATTCCAGTCGTTGTTCAACTCGTGCATCGAGTAAAGCGCGCGACGGTGCACCGGCTTCAGGCCATCGCGGACATCGGGGAGCGCCCGCCCCACGATCACGCTCATCGCGTAATCGAGATATGAGCGGCGCATTTCCTCCTCGAGGGAGATT
>JAATFG010000078.1 GCA_015655355.1 Lysobacterales bacterium | reverse complement strand
GATCACCCTGCAAGTGGGCGATGAAGAGCTCGCATCGCGCCGTGCCCGGCAAGATGCACAGGGCTGGAAACCGGCGCAGCCGCGCCCGCGCAAGGTCAGCCTCGCGCTGAAGGCGTATGCGCTGCTCGCCACCAGCGCCGACAAGGGCGCGGTGCGCGACCGGGCCCTGCTCGAAAGTTGATTGCGCCGCTGTGACCGGATTCGCGCGGCTGGGTTACAGTCCACTGTTTTCCGGCCGACGGCGAAATCCCGATGTCCCTGATCCGCAATCTGGCGCTGGCCATCGTCGCCGGCGTGTTGCTGCACGTGTCCGTTGCGCTGCAACCTGTCTGGTGGGCCGTGTGGCTGGTGCCGTTGCCGCTGCTGTGGCTGGCATTCTCGAACGCGGGCTGGCGCGCGCGCCTGTGGACCGGCCTGGCCATCGTCATCGGCACCTCGGTCTATTTGCCGTATTTCCATCTGGTGATGCCGCTGCCGGCGACCCTCCTGATGTGGCTGGGGATGAGCCTGCTGTGGTGGTTCGTGACGATGACGACGCGGCGCATCGTGCTGGCCGGCCCGTCGGTGTGGGCGATCTTCGCCTATCCGGTCCTGTGGACGGCGGTGGACACGCTGATGGCGGCGCTGTTGCCGGACGGCAACTGGGGCAGCCTGGCGTATTCGCAGGCCGGCGTGTTGCCGCTGGTGCAGACGACTTCGTTGTTCGGCGTGGCCGGATTGTTGTTTTTGCTGTGCCTGCCGGCGTCCGCAGCGGCCGTGCTGCATTGGCATCGTCGTGCGGCGCATCGCGGTGCCGCGGTTGCCGTCGTGATCGCGTTGCTGTTGGCCGCGCTCGGTTTCGGCGAATGGCGCTTGCGCCAGCCGTTGCCCGGCACGCCGGTGCAGGTTGGCCTGGCGTCGATCGACGATGCCATCGGCACGCGCGCATCGCCGGCGTATGCCGACGACATCCGCAACCGCTACGACACACTGACGACGCAACTTGCCGCATCCGGTGCGCGCATCGTCGTGCTGCCGGAAAAGATCGCGGTGCTGAAGCCGGAAGCCGTCGCCGCATGGCAAACCCATTTCGGCGAATTGGCAGCGCGTAATGCAGTGTGGCTGGAAGTCGGCATCGGCATCGACGACGGCCAGCATCCGCGCAATTACGCATGGTTGTTCGATCCATCCGGCCAGCGTGTCGAAAACTACGAGAAGCACTACATGGCGCCGCCGGAGCGCGCCGAAGCCTATGCCTCGGGCAATGCATGGAACCTGCATCGCATCGACGGCATCAACTACGGCTTGGCGGTGTGCAAGGACATGCACTTCGCCGCGCTGGGCCGCGAATACGGGCGCCGCGATGCCGATGTCATGCTGGTGCCGGCGTGGGATTTCGCCTACTCCGACGCTTGGATGGAATCGCGTACGACTCTGGTTCGCGGCGTCGAGAACGGCTACGGCGTGGTGCGTAGCGCACGCGAAAGCTGGCTGACCGTCAGCGATGCGCATGGCCGCGTACTCGCGGAAACGACCAGCGCGCCGATGCCGGGGAATTCGCTGTTGGCGGAATTGCCGGTCGGCCCGCGCGTGCCGACGCTCTATACCCGCATCGGCGACCTGTTCGGCTGGTTGTGCGTGGCGCTGGGCGTGGTGCTGGTCGTGTTCGGCCGCGTGCCGTGGGCACGCCGGACCCCATCGCGGCATGCACCGAAAGTGTGACGCGCATCCGGCTGGCAGCCGGCTTTGATTCAGGTAGATTGCGGTGCATGCGCAACCGACGGGGATGAACGATGCGTTGTCTGAAGATGGCAGTGGCGGCCGTGCTGGGCATGGCGGTGGGTTCCGTGCACGCCGCCGAACGGGTGCAGGTCGAGGCGTTCGCCGCGCGCAACCTCAATCATCTCCAGGCCTTCCTCGAAAAGAACATCGGGCCGGGCGTGGAGTGATTACGCCTCTGAACGCATGGGCTTTGCGCAAACGCGTGCGCTGCGGCCAAAATTCCACTTGGGCGGATTTTCGGGTGGGCGCGGTGTGATCGGGTTCTCGATAGTGGATTGGTCGGCATGGGCGCCGGGGCTGCATGAACGCGCCGCATGGGAGGCGTGGGCGCAAGTGCCGGTGCTGCCGCGGGGCGACGACACGCCGCCGTTGGCCGAAATGCCGGCCCTGCAGCGCAGGCGCGTCGAACGGCTCGGACGCATGGCGATGCAGGCCGCGTATTGGTGCGATGCGCAGATGGATGCCTCGGTGCCGATGCTGTTCGCTTCCCGCCATGGCGATGTCGCCCGTTCGGTCGCGCTGCTGCAGGCCTTGGCCGATGGCGAAGCGCTGTCGCCAACCGCATTCGGGCTGTCGGTACACAATGCGATTGCCGCGTTTCATTCGATCGTCGGCGGTGGACGCGGCAATTATCTCGCCATTGCCGGCGGGCGCGGCACCGCCGAAGCGTCCTGCGTCGAAGCCGCTGCACTGCTCGCCGATGGCGCGCCGGAAGTGCGCATCGTCTGCTACGAAGCGCCGCTGCCCGCGGAATACGCCGGATACGCGGACGAGGCGCAGGCTTTCTATGCATGGTGCTGGCGAATCGCACCGGCCGGGAAAGGCGGCGCGCAAATCGAATTGCGCTGGGATGAAGGCGTCACGGGCTTGCCGCCGGAAACCGCAGCCTTGCCGCACGGCTTGGACATGCATCGCTTCCTGCTCGCGAACGAGGCGAGGTTGTCGTTCCGCGATGATGGCCGCGATTGGACGTGGCGCCGTCATGCTTGAACGGCTGGACCGTGCGTGGCGCGTGCTTGGCACCGGCATCAGCTTTGCCGCGTTCGGCATCGGTGGCCTGCTGTTGCGGATCAGCGCATTCCCGCTGTTGCAGTTGTTCGTCCATGATCGGATGAAGCGCAGGCGCATCGCCCGGCGCTGGGTGCAACGCAGTTTCGCCGCACACATCGAGCTGATGCGCCTGCTCGGGATCATGACCTACGAAATCCGCGGGCGCGAACGGCTGGACCGTGATGGCCTGCTGGTGCTGGCCAACCATCCGACGCTGATCGACGTGGTGTTCCTGGTCTCGCTGTTGCCCAATGCCGATTGCGTGGTCAAGTCGGCGGTGGCGCGCAACCCGTTCATGCGTGGCCCGGTCGAGGCCTGCGGTTACATCGCCAACGACGATGGCGCCGGACTGGTCGACGATTGCGTTGCCGCGGTTCGCGCCGGCGGTTGCCTGGTGATCTTCCCGGAGGGCACGCGCACGGTACCCGGCCAACCGCTGCGGCTGCAGCGCGGGGCGGCTTATATCGCGGTGCGCGGTGCGATAAACGTCACGCCGGTGCGCATTTCGTGCGATCCGCCCACGTTAACGAAAGGTCAAAAATGGTACCGTATACCGCCGAGGCGCTTCCATGTGAAGGTCGAGGTCGGCGAGGACCTGCCGGTCCGGTCCTTCATCGTCGGGGACACTTCGGCGCCAGGGTGGGAGAACCTGGCGGCACGGCGGTTGACCGATCATCTGGCCAGCCGCTTTTCATGAATGGATTTCGCAAAGAATCGGGGGAATTTCCGCTTGCAGTCGCTGGAACGTGAAATCAAGGAACTGATCATTTCATCGTTGTCGCTCGAGGACATCGCGCCGGGCGACATCGACAGCGCCGCGCCGTTGTTCGTGGAGGGGCTGGGCCTGGATTCGATCGACGCGCTGGAACTGGGCTTGGCGTTGCAGAAGCGCTATGGCGTGGGTTTCGCTGCCGATTCTGAGGATGCGAAGAAGCATTTCGCCAGCGTGAACGCGCTGGCGGAATACGTGGCTGCGAACGCGGGCGTCGCCGCGCAGCAAGGGTAAGCAGAAATGACGAAAGAGGAACTGTTCGGGCGGATCGCGACGATCCTGCACGAGAATTTCGAGATCGACCGGGCGAAGATCGCGCCGGAGTCGCGCCTGTACGACGACCTGGACATCGACAGCATCGACGCGGTCGACCTGATCGTGCAGCTGAAGCCGTTGTTCGGCCGCGGCCTGCAGCCGGATGCGTTCAAGTCGGTGCGCACGATCCAGGACGTGGTCGACGTTCTGCACGGGCTGACCGTCGTGCAGAATGCCTGAGCCGCATGGCGTCGTGGCCGTGAAGCGGATGTACGCGATCGGATTCGTGGCGATTTCGCTGGCGTATCCGCTGCTGGTCCATTTCGCGCTGGGCCGCTTCGAACCGCGCTGGCTGTCGTTGTTGCTGGTCGCGGTCGCGGCGCTGCGTGCGGCGATGACGAAACAGGCGTTCTGGTGGGCGGTCGCGGGCTGTGCCGGCGCATTGGCGTTGGCAGCGTTCTTCGCCAATGCACTGGCACCGCTGAAGCTGTACCCGGTGCTGGTCAACGCCGCGCTGCTGCTGGCATTCGGTGCCAGCCTGCGCTGGCCGCCGAGCGCGATCGAACGGCTGGCGCGACTGCGCCATCCCGACCTGCCGGCGGAGGGCGTCGCCTACACGCGCAAGGTCACCTGGGCGTGGTGCGTTTTTTTCGTCGTCAACGGCGCGATCGCACTGGTTACCGCAGTGTGGACCAATGAACGGGTGTGGGCGCTTTACAACGGGCTGGTCGCCTACGTGTTGATGGGGCTGCTGTTCGCCGGCGAATGGCTGGTGCGGCAGCGCGTGATGCGCAATGCATCGGTCGGGGGCGGGGCGCATGGCTGAGTGGGTCGACCTGCGCGAATTGGCCGTCGCGCCGCATCCGGGACGCGTTGTTGCGCTGCGCCGCGACGGCATCGTCGATCACGGTGCTTTCCGTGCCCGCACCGGCGAATGGCAGGCGGCGTTCGCTGCGAGCGAAGGCGAAAACTTCGCGCTGCACGAGGAGGATCCGGCCGAATTCGCCGCGCTCCTGTTCGGTGCGTGGCACGCCGGCAAGCGCGTGTTCCTGATTGGCGACGTGCTGCCGGCGACGTTGGAAGCGGTGGCGTCGCAGGTGCAGGGCTTCGCCGGTTCGCAAATCCCGTTCGCGCGCGGGCCGTTGCGCGTTGCGGATCAACGTCCCGGCAGCGTGGAGTTGCGGGCGCTCGATCCCGATGCAACCCGGCTCGCGGTGTTCACCTCCGGCAGCACCGGCACGCCGCAGGCCATCGGCAAGACGTTGCGCGAACTGCAGGCCGAGGTCGAAGCGCAGCAACAGGTGTTCGGCGGATTGCTTGGCGGTGCGACCGTGCTTGGCACCGTCTCGCACCAGCACATCTACGGCCTGTTGCATCGCGTGCTGTGGCCACTGGCGGCGGGCCGGCCGATCGCGCCACGCAGTTTCTTCCACGAGGAAATCGTCGCCGCGGCGCAAGCCTCGGAAACGCCGGTCGTGCTCGTTTCCAGCCCTGCGCACCTGAAGCGGATTCCGGAAAACCTCGACTGGCCGTCGCTGCGCGGCAAGTTGCGCGCGGTGTTCTCCTCCGGCGGCGCGTTGCCGGACGAGGTGGCGCTGGCGGCGAAGGAAATGCTGGGCCCCGGTCCGATCGAAATCTTCGGCAGCAGCGAAACCGGCGGCATCGCCTGGCGGCAATGGGATGCCGCGGTGCCGACATGGCAGGCACTGCCGAGTGTGCAATGGCGGCTTGATGGCGACATGCTGGAAGTCGCTTCGCCGCACCTGCCGGCCGGCAGCGGCTGGTGGCGCACGCCGGATCGCGCCGAAGCCGATGGCAACGGCGGGTTCCGCCTGCTCGGCCGCGCCGATCGCATCGTCAAGATCGAGGAACGCCGCGTCTCGCTCGATGCGCTGGAACGCGCACTGGCGGCGCATCCGTTCGTGCGCGAGGCACGCGTGCTGGTACTCGAGGGCGCGCGCAGCACGCTCGCCGCGGTTGTCGCGACCAGCGACGAAGGCACGGCGCGGCTGCGGGCGCTCGGTCGCCGCGAATTCGCGGGGCGGCTCGCCGCGCACCTTGCCGACGGCCAGGATGCGGTGACACGGCCGCGGCGCTGGCGTTTCGTCGCCGCGCTGCCGGTCAACGCGCAGGGCAAGACCACGCAGGCCGCGCTTGCGATGCTGTTCCGTCCGCTGCGGCCGGAGCCGCGATGGTTGAAGCGCGAAGCGGATGTGGCCGAGCTCGAATTCGAACTTGATCCGCAACTGCTGGCGTTCGACGGCCACTTCCCGCAGGCAACGATCCTGCCAGGCGTGGCGCAGACCGATTGGGCGATCCGTTTCGCCCGCGATGCGTTTCCGCTGCCGCCGACCTTCCTGCGCCTGGAAGCGCTGAAATTCCAGCAGGTTGCGCGTCCCGGCCAGCGCCTGCGCCTGCAACTGGAGTGGCACGACGCGCGCTCGACGCTGGGCTTCAAATACCTGTCCGATGCCGGCGTGCATGCCGCTGGCCGGGTGGTGTTCGCGCGATGAAGGACGCGGCCAACTTCAACCTGGTGGTGTTGATTCCGGTCTACGACCACGCGGCGGCGATCGCTGGCGTGGTCGAGCGCGTGCTCGCCACCGGCCAGCGCTGTCTGCTGGTCGACGATGGCTCACACCCCGCCTGCGCGAAGGTGCTCGACGAACTGGCGCAACGCGAGGGCGTCGAATTGCTGCGCCTCCCGCATAACCTCGGCAAAGGTGGCGCGGTGATGGCCGGGTTCCGCGCCGCCGTGCGGCTTGGCGCGACCCACGTACTGCAGATCGATGCCGATGGCCAGCACGACGCCGGCGACATTCCCGCTTTCATCGATGACGCGAGGCGCAATCCGGCGGCCATCGTCTGCGGCGTGCCGCGTTACGATGCCAGCGTGCCGAAGTCGCGGTTGTACGGCCGTTACCTCACCCACGTGTGGGTGTGGATCAACACGTTGTCGCTCTCCATCCGCGACACCATGTGCGGATTCCGCGTCTATCCGCTGGCGCCGACGTTGCAGCTGATCGACGAGGAAGCGCCCGGCAGCCGCATGGATTTCGATACCGAAATCCTGGTTCGCCTGTACTGGCGCGGCGTGCGCATCGTCGAGCGCGAAACCCGGGTGACCTATCCGCAGGACGGCGTCTCCCACTTCGACGTGTGGCGCGACAACGTGCTGATCAGCCGCATGCACGCGAGATTGTTCTTCGGCATGTTGCGCCGCGCGCCGCGGTTGCTGGCGCGCAAGTCCGCCGGAGCGCGCGCATGAGCAAGGCGCAAGTCGCCCGCCATTGGGCCGAAATCGGCGAGACCACGTCGGTCGCCGGCATCCGCGTGCTGTGCGCGGTGCGGCGCGTGCTCGGCCGCGGCGTGTTCCGCGCCTGCGCGTTGCCGGTGGTGTCCGCGCACTGGCTGTTCAACGCGGGTGCGCGCCGTGCATCGCTGGAATACCTGCGTCGGTTGCAGGCGCACACCGGTGCGCTCGGCCGGGAACCGGGCTGGCGCGACAGCCTGCGCCATTTCCGCATGTTCGCCGACACCCTGCTCGACAAGATCCTCGCCTTGGGCGGCGAATACCCACTGGAAAAGGTGCGCAAGGATCGGCAGGTGATGCTGGAGATGCTCGAAGCCGGCCGCAGCGGGGTGATCGTGACGGCGCACATCGGCTGCCTCGAACTGTGCCAGGCGCTGGCCGAGGTCTCGCCCGGGTTCCGCCTGACCGCACTGGTGCACACGCGCCATGCCGAACAATTCAATCGCCTGTTGAAGCGCCTCGGCAGCGACAAGGTCCGGCTGCTGCAGGTCGACGGCATCGGCCCGGCAGTCGCCGCGCAGATCGGCGCGCGCGTCGCCCGTGGCGAATTCGTCGCCATCGCCGGCGACCGCGTGCCGGTGGGCGGCGGCCGCCATGTGTTCGCCGATTTCCTTGGCGGGCCGGCGCCGTTCCCGATCGGCGCCTACGTGCTTGCCGCGGCACTGCATTGCCCGCTGTTCGCGATGGCCTGCACCCACGACGGCGACGGTTACGTGGTGCGCTTCGAGCGCTTCGCCGACCCCGTCGAACTGCCACGCGGCGCGCGCGCGGCGGCGCTGGCCGGTTACGCGTCTCAGTTCGCGCGTTGGCTGGAGGCGCAGTTGCGCGCCTCGCCCTACGATTGGTTCAACTTCTTCCCGTTCTGGAACCAGGTGCCTGATGCCCTCGAAGCCCGCTAACCGTCCGGCCGTCGTCTTCGGCGACAACGCGCTCGACATCGAGGCCGTGTTCGCGCTGGCGCGTCGCGAAGCGCAGGCGGCACTGTCCGCGAACGCGCAGTTTCGCGAGCGCATCGCCAAGGGCGCGGCTTTCCTCGACCGCATCCTGGAGGAGGACGGCGTCATCTACGGCGTCACCACCGGTTACGGCGATTCGTGCACGACCAGCATCCCGGCGGAGCTTGTCGCCGAATTGCCGCACCATCTGTTCGCCTACCACGGCGTCGGCCTCGGCCGTTTCCTCGATGCGCAGGAAACCCGCGCGGTGCTTGCCGCGCGCCTCGCTTCGCTGTCGCGCGGGATGTCCGGCGTCAGCGTCGGCCTGCTCGAAGGCCTCGAAAAGCTCCTGCAGCACGACGTGCTGCCGCTGATTCCGGCCGAAGGCTCGGTCGGCGCCAGCGGCGATCTGACCCCGCTGTCGTACGTCGCCGCGGTGCTGTGCGGCGAGCGCGAGGTGGTCCACGCAGGCGTGCGCAAGCCTGCCGCCGAAGCGCTTGCCGCGATCGGCATGCAGCCGCTGAAGCTGCGGCCGAAGGAAGGCCTGGCGATCATGAACGGCACCGCGGTGATGACCGGCCTGGCCTGCCTCGCATGGAAACGCGCCGATTATCTTTCGCGCCTCGCCACGCGCCTGACCGCGTACAACGTGCTGGCCAGCGCCGGCAACGCGCACCACTTCGACCAAGTGCTGTTCGCCGCCAAGCCGCACCCGGGCCAGGCGAAGGTCGCCGCGCGCTTGCGCGCCGACCTGCACAGCGAGCATCCGCCGCGCAACGAGCAACGCCTGCAGGATCGCTATTCGCTGCGCTGCGCGCCGCACGTGATCGGCGTGCTCGAGGATGCGCTGCCGTTCCTGCGCCAGTTGATCGAGACCGAACTCAACAGCGCCAACGACAACCCGCTGATCGATCCCGAGCGCGAGCTGATCCTGCACGGCGGCCACTTCTACGGTGGCCACATCGCGTTGGCGATGGACACGCTGAAGAACGTGGTGGCCAATGTCGCCGACCTGCTCGACCGCCAGCTCGCGCTGCTGGTCGACGCGCGCTACAACCACGGCCTGCCGGCCAACCTGTCGGGCTCGAGCGGGCCGCGCGCGGCGATCAACCACGGCCTGAAGGCGCTGCAGATCAGCGTGTCGGCGTGGACCGCGGAAGCGTTGAAGCAGACCATGCCGGCGTCGGTATTCTCGCGTTCGACCGAATGCCACAACCAGGACAAGGTCAGCATGGGCACGATCGCCGCGCGCGATTGCCTGCGCGTGATCGAGCTGACCGAGCAGGTCGCCGCGGCGATGCTGATTGCCGCGCGCCAGGCGGTCGAATTGCGCCAGCGCGTCGATTCGCAGGCGAAGTTGCCGGGCGCGCCGGACCGGATGCATGCGGAACTGTGTTCGCGCATCGGCCTCATCGAGGAGGACCGCGCGCTCGATGGCGAGCTGCTGGCGCTGGTGGATGCGATCCGCGGCGAACGCTGGAGCCTGTATGTCGACTGAGCTCGCCATCGACGTCGCGCTGGAACCGGCCTTCCACGATTGCGACCCGATGGGCGTGGTCTGGCACGGCAATTATTTCAAGTACCTCGAGATCGCCCGCTGCGAACTGCTGCGGAAATTCGGCTACGACTATCCGCAGATGCAGGCCTCCGGCTGGCTGTGGCCGGTGGTCGATGCGCGGATCAAGTACGTGCGATCGCTGCGCTATGCGCAGAAGCTGGTCGTTCGCGCGGAAGTCATCGAATGGGAGCACCGCCTGCGCATCGATTACCGCATCCGCGACGCCGCCAGCGGCGAAAAACTGACCAGCGCTTCCACCGTGCAGGTCGCGGTCGATCCCGCCACGGGCGAAATGCAATACGTGTCGCCACCGGTGCTTCGGGAAAAACTGGGAGTCGGGCCGGAATGAGCAAGTTCGCCGCGAAATCCATCCTCGCCGCCGCCCTGCTGTTCGCCAGCGCGGCGGCCCTTGCCGCCGACGGCATCGACCTCGTGCGCCAACGCATCGCGCAAGTGCAGGTGTTGCGCGGCGGTTTCGAGCAGGAGAAACAGGTCGCCGGATTCAGGAACCCGTTGCGCTCGCAAGGGAAATTCCTGCTGGCGCGGGACAAGGGCGTGGTCTGGACCACGCTGAAGCCGTTTCCGTCGGAGCTGGTGATCACCCGCGAACGCATCCTCAGCCGCGATGGGGCCGGCAACGGCCGGGTCGAGGCCGACGCGAGCCAGCAGCCCGCGCTGCGCCAGGTCAACGCGATGATGTTCGCGTTGATGGGCGGCGATGTGTCCGCGCTGGCCTCGCGCTTCGACATCGACGCGCAGGCGCTGCCCGGCGATGCATGGTCGCTGACGCTGAAGCCGAAATCGGCGGGCCTGGCCAAGGCGTTCACGCGCATCGACCTGCAGGGCGACAAGTACGTGCGCGAAGTCGACATCGTCGAAGGCGGCGGCGATCGCACCGTGCTGAAGTTCGTCGACCTGTCGGAAGCCCCGGCGCAACTCACCGCCGACGAGGCGCAGCGCTTTGACTGAGCCGTCGATTCACGCCAATGACCGATTGCGGCGCACGTGGCGCTGGGTCGCGCTTGCGTGGCTGCTGGTCGTGCTCGCGGTCGGCTGGCACCAATGGCGGTTCTGGCACGCGTCGCGGATCGACAGCGACGTGCTCGCGCTGTTGCCGCAGCAGCCCGGCGAGCGCGAATTGAACGACGTCACCCGGCGCATTGCCGATGCCGGCGCGCGGCAGATGGTCGTGCTGCTCGGCGCGGCCGATGCGAACGGCGCGAAGCGTGCGCAGGCCGCATTCGTCGGCAGGCTGGACGAATTGCGCAAGGCTGATCCGGCCTCGGTGCCGTTTGTCGAAACCGGTGCGGCGCAGGACTGGTTCGCGCGGGCGCAGGATTTCTACGCCTCGCACCGCGATCGCCTGTTGACCGCGGCGCAGCGCGAGACGCTCGCGGCCGCTTCGGTCGACGCGCTTGCGCAACAGGCGCTGGCCGCGCTGTATTCGCCGCTGGGTGCGCCGCGGTTGACCGCGTGGCGGGCCGATCCGTTGGCGCTGTGGCCGCAGTGGTGGCAGCAGCGCGCCGCTTCGTCCGGGCTGAGTATCGGCGAGGACGGGTTGGTGCAGGCGGAAGGCCGTTACTGGGAGGCAATGCAGTTCGAGACTTCCGCCTCGGCGTTCCGCTTGAATGGCAATCCCACGATCCAGGGTGCACTCGATGCCGCGTCGGACGCCGCGCGCGCGCAGGTCGCCGGCCTGCGCGTGGTCCGCGCCGGCGTGCCGCTGCATGCAGAGGCCGCGGCGGTGCACGCCAATTTCGAGATCAACACGATCGGCTGGGGTTCGCTGGCGGCGGTGCTGCTGCTGGTGTGGCTGGCGTTCCGTTCGCTGCGGCCGATCCTGCTGGTCGCCGCATCGTTGCTGATCGGCGTCGCCGCGGCGTTGTCGGTCACCGCGCTCGTGTTCGGCAAGGTGCACCTGCTGACCTTGATCTTCGGCGCCAGCCTGGTCGGCGTCGCCGAGGATTACGGCATCCACTGGTTCGCGTCGCGCCAGGGCGGCGACGCGGATGCGCGCTGGGCGTTGCTGCGGCACCTGCTGCCGGGCATGTGCCTGGCGCTCGCGACCAGCGCACTGGCGTACCTCGCGCTCGGCCTCGCGCCGTTCCCGGGGCTGCGGCAAATGGCGCTGTTCTCGGTGGTCGGCCTGACGGCGGCGTTCCTGACCGCGATCTGCTGGTTCCCGTGGCTCGACGGCGGCACGTTGCGCGATTCGGCGTTCGCGCGCCGGATCGGCGATTCGTTGAGGTTTTTCCCGCGCATCGATGGATCGAGGAAGTGGCGCATCGCCGGCATGGTCGTGCTCGCCTTCGTCGTCGTCGGCCTGTGCCGGTTGCGCACGGACGACGACCTGCGCGGCTTGCAGTCGTCGCCGAAGCCGTTGATCGAACAGCAGGTCGAAGCCGGCCGCATCCTCGGCCTGCCGAGCCCGGCGCAATTCTTCCTCGTGCGCGGCGGCGACGCCGAACAGGTGCTGCAACGCGAAGAAGCCTTGGTCGATCGGCTGCGCGGCCTGCAGGACAAGGGCGAAATCGGCGGTTGGTGCGCGATCAGCGACTGGTTGCCGTCGCGCAAGCGGCAGGACCAAAACGCGGCACTCAGCGCCAGGATCGAAAGTGACGTGCTCGCAAAGGTCGGCGCAGCGACCGGCGAGCGGCTGCAACGCGCCACGTTCGCAGCGCAGCCGCTCGATCCGGCGGATTTCCTGGCATCGCCCGCGTCGCTGCCGGTGCGGCAACTGTGGCTTGGCCAGCTCGATGGCAATGTCGCCTCGGTGGTGATGGTCAACGGTCTGACCAAGAAAACGACCGCGACGCTCGCCGCGCAGGCGGCGGAGATCGACGGCGTGCGCTGGGTCGACCGCACCGCGGATTTCTCGCGCCTGCTGGGCCATTACCGCAAGCTGATGAGCGGACTGCTGCTGGTCGGCGTCGCGCTGGTCTACCTGGCGCTGCATGCGCGTTACCGGCGCGATGCCTGGCGCATCCTGCTGCCGACGCTGGTCGCCGCGGTGCTGACGCTGGCGTTGCTCGGCTGGATCGGCCAGCCGCTGCAACTGTTCAACGTGCTCGCGTTGCTGCTGTTGCTCGGCACCGGCGTCGATTACGGCATTTTCCTGGTCGAGCACGACGGCGATGCGCGCGCATGGATGGCGGTCTGCGTCGGCGCGGCCAGCACCTGGCTGTCGTTCGGCCTGCTTGGCCTGTCGGCGACGCCGGCGCTGCGCGCATTCGGCCTGACCCTGCTGTTCGGCATCGGCGCGGTGTGGCTGTTGTCGCCGTTGTTCCGCCCGGCCACCTCCTCCCATCATCCGGATTCCATCGCGACATGAACAGCGAACGCACCGAAGTGTTGATCGTCGGGGCCGGCCCGGCCGGCGCGGTGGCCGCGGCGTACCTGCGCCAGCAGGGACGCAAGGTGCTGATCGTGGAGCGCGAGCAGTTCCCGCGTTTTTCGATCGGCGAAAGCCTGCTGCCGCAGAGCATGGAATACCTGCAGGCCGCGGGCCTGCTGCAGGACGTGGTCGAGGCCGGCTTCCAGTACAAGAACGGCGCCGCGTTCGAATGGGCCGGGCGGCGCACCCAATTCGACTTCCGCGACAAGTTCTCGCCGGGCTGGGGCACGACCTATCAGGTGCAGCGCGCAGACTTCGACCACGTGCTGGCGAAGGGCGCGCAGCGCATGGGCGCGGACGTGCGCTACGGGCACGAAGTGCTGTCGGTCGCGCCCGACGAAAAAACGCCGCGCGTCGTCGCGCGCACGCCCGAAGGCGAAGAATACGAAATAGTCGCCGACTTCATCCTCGACGCCAGCGGCTTCGGTCGCTTGTTGCCGCGCCTGCTGAAGCTGGAATCGCCATCCAACTTCCCGGTGCGCGGCGCGATCTTCACCCACGTGCGCGACCACATTCCGGCGGGCAGCGGCTTCGACCGCAACAAGATCCTGATCACCACCCATCCCGGGCACATCGACGTGTGGTTCTGGACGATTCCGTTCTCGAACGGCTGCTGCTCGCTGGGCGTGGTCGCCGAACGCGAATTCCTCGCAAGCTACGAAGGTTCCGAACTCGAACGTTTGCAGGCCATCGTCGGCGAAGTGCCGAACCTGCGCGAACTGCTGAAAGACGCCGAATGGGCGGTGCTGCCGGTGCGCAGCATCATCGGCTATTCGGCCAACGTTGCTTCCCTGCATGGCCCCGGCTATGCGCTGCTGGGCAATGCGGGGGAATTCCTCGACCCGGTGTTTTCCTCGGGCGTGACCATCGCGTTCCGTTCCGCCGCGCTGGCGGCCGAGTGCCTGCGCAAAAAGTATGCGGGCGAGGCGGTGGATTGGGAAACGGAGTACGACGAAAAACTGCGCTACGGGGTCAAGGCGTTCCGCCGGTTCGTCGAGGCGTGGTACGCCGGTGGATTCCAGAAGATCATCTTCCACTCGAACCAGCAGCCCGAAGTGCGTCGGATGATCTGTTCGATCCTCGCCGGCTACGCGTGGGATGCGAACAACCCTTACGTCGCCGATCCGAGTGGCCGGCGCATGCGCACGCTGGAGCAACTGTGCGGCGCCTGATCGCCCTTGCGTGCGTTTGCCTGTCGCTCGTCGCCTGCGCGGCGCGCGGGCCGGTGGCGCAGCCGGCCGTCGTGCTGCCGCGCCTGCATCTGGCCCCGGCCGCGCTGGGCCGCGAGATTTCCGAACAACAGCAGCTGACGTTCAAGCGCGGGACCCAGCAGCGCGAACTAGACGCGTTGCTCGAGGTCGATGCGCACGAGGTGCGGCTGCTGGTGCAGGCGATGGGCCGGTCCGGGGTCAAGCTGGTCTGGGACGGCCAATCGCTGGCCGAGCAGCGCGCGCCGTGGCTGCCGCCGGCAGTGCGCGGCGAGCGCGTGCTCGACGACCTGCAGTTCGCGTTGTGGCCGCTGGATGCGATCCGCGCGGCATTGCCGCAGGGATGGCGCGTCGACGAGGTCGATGGCGAACGGCGCCTGCTCGATGCGCAGGGCAAGCCGTGGTTGCTTGCGCGCGAAGACGGCGGCTTCGGCAACGTCCGCCTCGACAATCTTTCCGAAGGCTACGAACTCGACGTGCGCTCGTTGTCGCTGCAAGGCGAAGCGCCATGAAGGCCGCGCCGGTCCATCTCGGCGAACTCGGCATCGTCTGCGCGCTCGGCAGTGGCGTCGACGAAGTGCGTGCGAACCTGTTTGCCGGCGATGCGGCGCGTGGCCTGTCGTTCACCGATGCGCTGACGCCCGGGCGCACGCTGGCGCTCGGCTTCGCGAATGCGCCACTGCCCGATCTGCAGGACTGCGAAATCGGCCTGCGCAGCCGCAACAATGCCTTGTTGCGGCTGGCGTACGCGCAGATTGCCGGTGCGGTTGGCGCCGCGATCGAACGCCATGGCGCGCATCGCGTCGCGATCGTGCTCGGCACCAGCACGTCCGGCATCGGCGAGGCCGAACATGCCTTCCTGCAACGCCGGGAACAAGGCGGATTTCCCGCCGGCTTCGACTACCGGCAGCAGGAGATGGGCGCGCCGTCGCGCTTCCTCGCCCTGGAAAGCGGTGCGCGCGGGCCGGCGTGGACGATTTCGACCGCGTGCTCGTCCAGCGCCAAGGCGCTCGCATCCGCCGCGCGGTTGCTGCGCGCCGGCATCGCCGACGCGGTGATCGCCGGTGGCGCCGATGCGCTGTGCCGCTTCACCGTGGCCGGCTTCAGTGCGCTGGAATCGGTTTCGGCCGCGCGCTGCAACCCGTTCTCGCGCAACCGCGACGGCATCAACATCGGCGAGGGTGCGGCGCTGTTCCTGATCACCCGCGAGCCGGGCCCGATCCGTTTGTCCGGTTGGGGCGAAAGCTCCGACGCGTACCACATGTCCGCACCCGAACCCGGCGGCGCCGGCGCGATGGCCGCGATCCGCGAAGCGCTCGGGCGTGCGCAACTCGCGCCGTCCGACATCGGCTACGTCAACCTGCACGGCACCGCGACCCCGCACAACGACGCGATGGAAAGCCACGCGCTCGCACGGACGCTCGGGCGCGAGGTGCCCGCCAGTTCGACCAAGCCGTTGACCGGGCACGCGCTCGGCGCGGCCGGCGCGATCGAAGCCGGGCTGTGCTGGCTGGCGTTGCACGACAATCCGTCCAATGCGTTGCCGCCGCACTGGTGGGACGGCGAGGCCGATCCGGCATTGCCGCAACTGCGGCTGGTCGCGCCGGGCGCGCGTGCCGACGCACCGCTGCGGCATGCGTTGAGCCAGTCGTTCGCGTTCGGCGGCAGCAACGCGGCCCTGGTGCTTTCGAGGGAATGAGATGGACAGGATGCTTTACGACATCGAGCAGGTGGTCCCCCATCGTGGCGCGATGCGCCTGGTCGATCGCTTGCTCGACTGGGATGACGATCGTGCCGTGGTGGAGGTGACGGTGCCGCTTGACGGCATGTTCCATGACGACGAGGGCGTGCCGGCATGGGTGGGTGTCGAATACATGGCTCAGGCCATCGCCGCGTGGGCCGGTTGCCAGGCGCGCGCGCGCGGCGAGGCGCCGAAAATCGGCTTCCTGCTGGGCACTCGCCGCTACAGCGCCGGAACCGGCTTTTTTGCGCCGGGCATGGTGCTGCGGGTGGAAGTGCAATGCGAGCTGTTCGGCGACAATGGCCTGGGCAGTTTCGCCTGCCGCATCCTGCACGGCGGGGAAACCCTGGCCAGCGCCAACGTCTCGGTGTACCAGCCGGCCGATGCGCTCGCCTACCTGCGGAATGAAGGAACGACATGAAATCGGATTCGACCGTCTTGATCACCGGCGCGAGCCGCGGCATCGGCCGCGCCATCGCCCTGCGCGCGGCGCAGGATGGCTTCGACGTGGTCGTGCATTGCCGCAATCGCGTCGACGAGGCCGAAGCGGTCGCCGCGCGCGTCCGCGAATTCGGTCGGCAGGCGCGCGTGCTCCAGTTCGACGTGGCCGATCGCGACGCCTGCGCGGTTGCGTTGAACGCCGACATCGAGGCGCATGGCGCGTACTATGGCGCGGTCTGCAACGCCGGCATCGCGCGCGACGCGGCGTTCCCGGCGATGAGTGGCGAAGATTGGGACGCGGTCGTGCACACCAACCTGGATGCGTTCTACAACGTGCTCAACCCGCTGGTGATGCCGATGGTGCGGCGGCGCGCGCCGGGACGCATCGTCACCCTCGCCTCGGTGTCGGGATTGATCGGCAACCGCGGGCAAACCAATTACAGTGCGGCCAAGGCCGGCATCATCGGCGCCACCAAGGCGCTGGCGATCGAACTGGCGAGCAGGAAGATCACGGTCAACTGCATCGCGCCGGGGTTGATCGAGACCGAGATGCTGGGCGAGGAAGTGGTCGGGCATGCGTTGAAACTGATTCCGATGGGCCGTCTGGGCAAGCCCGAGGAAGTGGCCGCGGTCGCGTCGTTCCTGCTGTCGGAGCAGGCCGCCTACGTGACCCGGCAGGTGATTTCGGTGAATGGGGGATTGGCTTGAGCAGCACGCAACAGAAGCGCGTCGTCGTCACCGGCGCGGGAGCGATCAGTCCGCTCGGACACGACTGGGCGAGCGTGCATGCACGCTTGCGCGAATGCCGCAACGCCGTGCGCTACATCGCGGACTGGGACGTGTACAAAGGCTTGAACACGCGGCTGGCAGCGCCGGCGCTGCCGTTCGAATTGCCGCCGCACTACAACCGCAAGACCATGCGCAGCATGGGCAAGGTCGCGTTGATGGCGGTGCGGGCGAGCGAAATGGCGCTGGAACAGGCCGGCCTGCTCGGCGATCCGCTGTTGAAAAACGGCAAGGTCGGGGTGTCGTACGGCTCGTCGGCCGGCAGCCACGAGGCGGTGGCCGACTTCGGCCGCATGCTCAGCGAATGCACGACCGAGGGCATCAGCGCCACCACCTACCTGAAGATGATGAGCCACACCGCGCCGGTCAACATCGGCGTGTTCTTCGGCCTGACCGGGCGCGTGGTCACCACGTCGAGCGCCTGCACCTCGGGCAGCCAGGGCGTCGGTTCGGCCTACGAACTGGTGCGCGCCGGCAAGCAGGTGGCGATGCTGGCCGGCGGTTCCGAACAGCTCGACGCGACCGCGGCGGCGGTGTTCGACACCTTGTTCGCGACCAGCATCAGGAACGATGCGCCGGAAACGACGCCGCAGCCGTTCGATGCCGGGCGCGACGGACTGGTGCTGGGCGAGGGCGCCTGCACGCTGCTGCTCGAGGAACTCGAACACGCCCGCGCGCGCGGTGCGGACATCCTTGCCGAGATCGTCGGCTACGCCAGCAACAGCGACGGCCAGCACGTGACCCAGCCCAGCCAGGACACGATGGCGCAGGCGATGCGGCTGGCGCTGGAGGATGCGGACCTTGATGCTTCGAGCATCGGTTACGTCAACGCGCACGGTACCGCGACCGAGCACGGCGACATCGCCGAATCGCAGGCCACCGCGCGGGTATTCGGCGCCAAGGTGCCGGTGAGCACGCTGAAGGGCTATGTCGGCCACATGCTCGGCGGCTGCGGCTCGTTCGAGGCCTGGGCCACGATCATGATGATGCGCGAGGGCTGGTTCGCGCCGAACCTCAACCTGACCGAACCCGACCCGCGTTGCGCCGAGCTCGACTACATCGTCGGCCATGGCCGCGAGCTGCAGGCCGAATACGTGATGAGCAACAACTTTGCCTTCGGCGGCATCAATACCTCGTTGATTTTCCGCCGCTGGCGCGGCTAACTTTGCATCGTTTTTCCACCCACCACCTGCACGACAAGGAGTAAGTAATGAAACGAGTCATCATCGCCGGCCTGCTGGCCCTGTCCGCCGCTGCGCCACAGGCCATCGCCGCCGATCGCGTGGTCAACCTGCCATTGCAGGAACTGCTGGATTCGCCCGAGGCAAAGAGCGCCGGCATCGACGGCAGCGTGCGTTTCTACCTGGCCGGGCAGAAGACCCCGGCGGTGCTTTCGCGCCTGGGCGAAGACGTGTCGAACAAGAAGACCAACAGCGTCGGCAAATCGCCCGAGACGGCTTGCCGCTGGGTGATGCTGTCGGTGCTGAAGGCATTCCAGGAGTCGGCCAAGTCCCGTGGCGCCAATGCCGTGGTCGATTTCACCAGCTACTACAAGAGGAACGAAGTGCGCAGCGCGACCGACTTCGAATGCCACGACGGCAACATCACCACCGGCGTCGCGATGAAGGGCACCTACGCCAAGGTGAAATAAGCCGCAAGGTTGGACAAGGAGAAGTTCCTTCAGCCATCAACACCGGGGAGTGGAGAAGATGGGGTGTTTCATGAAGCATGCATTGTGGCTGGCCGCGTGCGCTGCATTGCCGATGGGCGCGATGGCGGCCGACACGATCAAGATCGCCAAAGTGGTCCCGTATCAGGACGAGCAGTCGATCCAATCCACCAATCTGCCCAAATGCGATTGGAACCGGAAATTGAGCGACTGGATCGTGAAGAAATCCAACGGCAAGGTCGAAGCCGTGGATGGCGATCTGGCGTCGGTGCCGGGGCAGCGGTTGGTGCTGGACATCGCGATGGCGCATACCGCCGGCGGCGGCAGTATCTCGGGACCGAAGTTCGGACGGGTGAACGGCGAATTGCGCGAAGGCGACAAACTGCTGGGCAATTTCAGCTTCAGGCGCACGAGCGCACGGCCGTTCAACTTGTCCGTCTGCGGGCCCATGGACAAGATCGCCAATGCCCTTTCAAGCGACATCGTCAGGTGGCTGAAGAATCCGACCGTCGATCCGAATGCAGGGAAGGCGGCGGCAGCCGACCAGGACGACACGCAGTCTTGAGCCGCACATGCGGGCCGACGCGGTCGTCGGCCCGGCTTTTGTGGTGTAATGCGCGGCAAGAAGCGGGGGTATCCGGCGTGCCGGATTGAGAAACACCCTTGGAACCTGATGCGGCTGACACCGACGCAGGGAGCCTTCGCCAGGTGCGTGTTTTCGTCGAGTGAGACCGCGCTCCCGCTTCGTCCCAAAGTTTCCGCGAGGACGATGCAATGAACGCTCAACCGAACCTGCTGCAACAGACCGAGCAGCTTTCCGAATCCGTCACCACGCCGATCCCCGGCTCGAACAAGATCTTCGTCCAAGGCTCGCGCGACGACCTGCGCGTGCCGATGCGCGAAATCGTGCTGACCAAGACGCCGACGCTGTTCGGCGGCGAGGAAAATTCACCCGTCACGGTGTACGACTGCTCCGGCGCGTACACCGACCCGAACGCACACATCGACCTGTCGCGCGGCCTTGCGCCGCTGCGCGCGAAGTGGATCGAGGAACGCGGCGATACCGAACACCTGTCCGCGCTGAGTTCCGAATTCGGCCGCTCGCGCGAAACGAATGCGAAGCTCGACAGCGTGCGCTTCCCGAACCGCGCGCTGCCGCGCCGCGCGAAAGCGGGCATGAACGTCTCGCAGATGCACTACGCCAAGCAGGGCATCGTCACCCCGGAGATGGAATTCGTCGCGATCCGCGAGAACCAGCGCCTCGAAGCGGTGCGCGATGCGGGCCTGCTCAAGCAGCATCCGGGCGAGGCGTTCGGCGCCAGCATCCAGAAGCTCATCACCCCGGAATTCGTCCGCGACGAAATCGCCCGCGGCCGCGCGATCCTGCCGAACAACATCAACCACCCGGAAAGCGAGCCGATGATCATCGGCCGCAATTTCCTGACCAAGATCAACGCGAACATCGGCAACAGCGCCGTGTCTTCCGGCATTGCCGAGGAAGTGGAGAAGCTGGTCTGGTCGATCCGCTGGGGCGGCGACACGGTGATGGATTTGTCCACCGGCAAGCACATCCACGAAACCCGCGAGTGGATCATCCGCAATTCGCCGGTGCCGATCGGCACGGTGCCGATCTACCAGGCGCTGG
>JAATFG010000075.1 GCA_015655355.1 Lysobacterales bacterium | reverse complement strand
GTCCGCCCCCCCTGCCACGGTTTTGAACAGATCCCGCTGCGCGAATACGCCGAGCGCGCCTACCCCGACTATTCGATGTACGTAGTGGTCGACCGCGCCCTGCCCTTCATCGGCGACGGTCTGAAGCCGGTGCAGCGCCGCATCGTCTACGCGATGAGCGAACTGGGCCTGGGCGCCGCGTCCAAGCACATGAAATCCGCGCGCACCGTCGGCGACGTGATCGGCAAATACCACCCGCACGGCGATTCCGCCTGCTACGAAGCGCTGGTGTTGATGGCGCAGCCTTTCAGCTATCGCTATCCGCTGATCGATGGACAAGGCAATTTCGGCTCGCCGGACGATCCCAAATCCTTCGCCGCGATGCGTTACACCGAATCCAAGCTCACTCCGATCGCCGAAGTGCTGCTCGGCGAGCTCGGCCAGGGCACGACCGACTGGACGCCGAATTTCGACGGCCGCCTCGAAGAGCCGTCGTGGCTGCCGGCGCGCCTGCCGCATTTGCTGCTCAACGGCACGATGGGCATCGCGGTCGGCATGGCCACCGACATCCCGCCGCACAACTTGAATGAAATCGTCAGCGCCTGCATCCGCCTGATCGACGACCCGGAAGCCAGCGTCGCGGATCTGTGCGAGCACGTGCACGGCCCGGATTATCCGAGCCGGGCGGAAATCATCACCGCGCCCGCCGACCTGCGCACGATGTACGAAACCGGCAACGGCAGCGTGCGCGCCCGCGCCACGTTCCAGAAGGAAGGCGCGAACATCGTCATCGACGCGCTGCCCTATCAGGTCTCGCCATCGAAGGTGATCGAGCAGATCGCGCAGCAGATGCGCAACAAGAAGTTGCCGTGGCTGGAGGACGTGCGCGATGAATCCGACCACCAGAACCCGGTGCGCGTGGTGCTGATCCCGCGCAGCAACCGCATCGACGTCGAGCAGTTGATGGGCCACCTGTTCGCCACGACGGACATGGAAAAGAGCTATCGGGTCAACCTCAACGTGATCGGCCTCGACGGCCGCCCGCAGGTCAAGAACCTGAAATCGCTGCTCAGCGAATGGCTGGGCTTCCGCTACGGCACGGTCACCCGCCGGCTCAACCATCGCCTGGAAAAGGTCGATCGCCGCCTGCACTTGCTGGAAGGCCTGCTGGTCGCCTTCCTCAACCTCGACGAAGTGATCCGCATCATCCGCAGCGAGGACGAGCCGAAGCCGGCGCTGATCGCGCGCTTCAAGCTCAGCGAGGAACAGGCCGACTACATCCTAGACACCCGCCTGAAGCAGCTGGCGCGCCTCGAGGAAATGAAGATTCGCGGCGAGCAGGACGAACTGGCCAGGGAGCGCGAGAAGATCGTTTCGATCCTCGATTCCAAGGCCCGGCTGAAGAAACTGGTCAAGGACGAATTGCTCGCCGACGCGAAGAAACACGGCGATGCGCGCCTGAGCCCGCTGGTGCAGCGCCAGGCCGCGCAGGCGATCGACGAAACCGAACTGGTCGCCAGCGAACCGATGACCGTGGTGCTGTCGGAAAAGGGCTGGGTGCGCGCGGCCAAGGGCCACGACGTCGATGCGGCCTCGCTGTCGTACCGCGAAGGCGATGGCCTGCTCGCCGCGGTGAAAACCCGCAGCACCCAGCAGGTGGCCTTCCTCGATTCTGAGGGCCGCGGCTATTCCACGCTGGTGCACACCCTGCCCAGCGCGCGCGGCAACGGCGAACCGCTGACCGGGCGCTTCTCGCCGAATGCCGGCGCGTCGTTCGCGACGTTGGTGGGCGGCAGCAACGACGACCGGTTCGTGCTCGCGTCGAGCCACGGCTACGGCTTCGTCACCCGCTTCGAGAATTTCACCACCCGGCAGAAGGCCGGCAAGGCGCTGTTCAATCTCACCCCCGGCGCCGCGGTACTGCAGCCTGCCAGCGCGGGCAACGCGGAGACCGACCGCGTCGTCGCCGTCACCAGCGCCGGCCACCTGCTCGCCTTCCCGCTCGGCGAACTGCCCGAGCTGGACAAGGGCAAGGGCAACAAGCTGATCGACATCCCCAAGGCCAAGCTGCCGACCGAACGCGTCGTCGCCGTCGCCGTGGTCGCACCGGGGCAGACGCTGCAGGTGAAGTCCGGCGCACGCACGATGGGGCTTTCGTTCAAGGAGCTAGACGGCTACGTCGGCGCGCGCGCGACGCGCGGTGGTTTGCTGCCGCGTGGATGGCAGAAAGTGGATGGCCTCAATGTCGAATAATTCGCCAAACGGGCGCGTTGCGACGCGTCATGCATCCGGGTTGCCACGCGCTACGGTGGCGCGGCAGAAAGTGGATGGCCTCAATGTCGAATAATTCGCCAAACGGGCG
>JAATFG010000135.1 GCA_015655355.1 Lysobacterales bacterium | reverse complement strand
GCTACAACCACCATCGTCCGCACAGCGCGCTCGGCGGCCTTCCGCCGGTTCGCTACGCAATGGCACAATCCCCAACTACCTCTACTTCTGCCTGACTCGAAAAAACGAGGGGACTACAGTTGACGAACCAACAATCAGGTCGTCTACGGGTCCATTCGCCGCACCAACCAAAAGGTATCGCCATGTCCCTCAACGATGAGTTGGCAGCGTTTTATGAAGACTTCCACCGCACGCTTCCCAAGCAGGTGTCCGACACCATCAAGGACTCAACTCGGGATTTCCGGGAGTCGTTTAGATCGCCCGCGGCGGTCCAGGTCGGCCAACGATTCCCCGAGTTCCGCTTGGCGGACGCGACCGGAAAGCAGGTAGCTAGCGCTGATCTACTCGCCCAGGGAGCGCTCCTCATCACTTTCTACCGCGGCGAGTGGTGCCCGTACTGCAACCTGGCACTTAAGGCTCTCCAGCGACATGTGCGCGATTTCAAGGCTAAGGGTGTCACGCTGGTGGCCATCTCGCCGGAACTGCCAAATCAGGCACTAACCACTCAGCAGAAGAACGAGTTGGAGTTCACTGTGCTGTCAGACGTCGGCAACCAGCTCGCCAAACGCCTCGGCATTTTGTTCCCGCAGCCCGACTCAATGCGGCCAGTGTTCGCCGGCCACGCCATCGACTTGGCCGTCCGCAACGGCGACGACTCGCTGGAGGTGCCGGTCCCGGCCACGTTCCTTGTCGACCGCTTGGGCACAATCCGCAACGCGTTTGTCGATCCTGACTACACCAAGCGGATTGAGCCGGCCACGGCCCTAGAGTGGATGGACGCGCTCGGCTAAAGACGTGCCGGGTTCGGAAATCGTAGAAGGGAATACCCGCCGTGAAGAAAAGGCAATGACCGGCCCTGCCCCACGCCGTACGATGTCCAGAGAGGCCTGCAAGGAATTGTTCACGCAGATGACGCCCTTGGCGCGCGTCGGCCGGACGGGAAGGGTGGCGTGGACTGGCATTGGGGCCGCATTCTGACGGGTGCTGTGCTGTCCACGATGCTCGGCGTCGGCTCCGAGCTGGCCGTCTCGAATCAGGGTAACGTCAACGGCAATACCGTGATCGCGCTGCGCGACAGCTCGCAGGACACGGCCAATCAGGTCGGCCAGGAAATTACGCGCCGCGACCTCAGCATCCAGCCGACGTTAACCGTGCGGCCGGGGTTTCAGGTCAACGTGATGGTGAACAAGGATCTGGTGTTGCGGCCGTATCAACCGCTCTTTGTCCAGCGAAGACCGATGCCATGAGTACGACGCGCAAGCTGCGGCTGGGGCCGCTGCCCGATACACAGACCGTCAAGCTGGCTTTTACGTGTTCGGTGAGCCTCAAAGCGGACCTCGATCGCTACGCCGCGCTGCACGCGCAAACCTATGGCGAGGCGGTCGATTCCGCGACGTTGATCCCGCACATGCTGGAGGCGTTCATGGCCGGGGATCGAGGATTCAGGAAGGGGCCAACAGCTAAAGTCGTTCCCCCTAAACCAACCTGACGGTACGACCCGTCTGTTCGCTACCAGCGACGAAAGCGCAGCCTGCGGGCTGCGCTTTCGCTTTTGTGAGGGGCGACAAGTCGAGGTTATGACGATGGTGCGATCTTACCCGCTGCGATGCCCTTGGGCTTACCACCGCGAAGCGCCTATGCGACACCTGGCGCGTCAAGCAACAGGAAGACACAGCGACTGAAATTCAGCCTAAACCATTACCTCATAAGACCCTTCGCACCGACGTAAGCCTAAGAAAAAGACTTGACGGCGGAAATTTTTTATTGCGTCGCAGCCAGGCTGCTTTTCAGCGTCTTCATGAAATCGAGGAAGTGCGGCGCGAATTCGGCGAACAGCGGGTGCGCGCGGTTTTCCAGCATCACTTCGCCAAAAAGTTTGAGACCTACGGCGAACGCGGCCGAGGTTTCCGCATCGAACAGATGGCCGTTGCGGATGTGCTCGACGATGGCGAACACGTCATCGTGGTTGCCGGCCTCGAACACCAGGGGCGCGGCGTAAAGGGATGGCTTGCCGTTGGCGTCGGCCAGGCGCTCGACGCTGATGCGGTAGCGGTGTTGTTTCATGGCTGCCCCGTCACTTGGTGCGACCGACGGAAAACGCGGCCTGGTCGATGATTTCGGCGATGCGCTGGATCGCGTCTTCGCTGGGCGCGCCGTCGGCGAAGCGGATGCGCATCGCGGTCTTGAGGTTCTCGAACGCGCGTTCGATTTCCGGCGCGCGGCGCGCGCGCGGGTGGCGCCGGGTGCGGTCCAGCCGTTCCAGCAGGGCTTGCAGCGACGCCCGCTGTTCCTGCAGGTACGCCAGGCCCTGTTCGCTGATGCGGTACTGCTTGCGGCCGTTGTCCTGCGCCTGCGCGGCGACCAGGTCCATGTCTTCCAGCAGCGCCAGGGTCGGGTAGATCGTGCCGGGGCTGGGGCTGTAGTCGTTGCCGACCATCTCGCCGATCACGCGGATGATCTCGTAGCCGTGGCAAGGCTCGGTGCCGAGGATGTGCAGCACCAGCAGCTTGATGTCGCCGGGGTCGAACATGCGTCCGCGGCGACCGTGCGGGCGCCGGAAATCAGGGAATTCGTCGCCCGGGGAGGCATGATCGAAGCGATCGTGGCCGGACGTGTCGTGCAGTCCGTGGCGTAGCCGGTGCATGGGATTCATTGGAGTTTCCGCCTTTTCAAGTTACATCAAGATATATCTTGATTGGGTCTTTGTAAACCGGGGCGAATCCGTGGCCCGGATTCGTTTGGTGGGACGCGGCATTGCGGGGCGGCAGGAAAGGGGCTGGATGGCAAGGCGTACAATGGCCGCATGAGCACGTCCTCCCGCACCATTCCTTTGCAGGTTGTCCCCCTGCAAGTCGTCAACAATCCCGCTTCCGCGCTGGAAGCCGGCGCCAGGCAGCTCAATGCCGACAAGATTTCCCGTTCGCCGGTGCAGTTCGCCGACGCGCCGGTGTTGCGCAAGCCCTCGTGGATCCGGGTGCGCATCCCGACCGGCAACGCGGTGCAGAACCTGAAGGCCAAGCTGCGCGAAAACCGCCTGGTCACCGTGTGCGAGGAAGCGAGTTGCCCGAACATCCACGAATGCTTCGGCCACGGCACCGCTACCTTCATGATCCTCGGCGAGGTGTGCACGCGCCGTTGCAGCTTCTGCGACGTGGCGCATGGCCGGCCGAAGCCGCCGGACGCGGACGAGCCGGTCAACCTGGCCAACACCGTCGCCGACATGGGCCTGAAGTACGTGGTCATCACCAGCGTCGACCGCGACGATCTGCGTGACGGCGGCGCCCAGCATTTCGTCGATTGCATCCGCGAAGTGCGGGCGAAGTCGCCGCGGACGCACATCGAGATCCTGACCCCCGACTTCCGCGGCAAGGGCCGCATGGAGCGCGCGCTGGAGATCCTCGCGGCCAATCCGCCGGACGTGTTCAACCACAACATCGAAACCGTGCCGGACCTGTACCCGAACGTGCGCCCCGGCGCCGATTACCAGTGGTCGCTGACCCTGCTGCAGAAGTTCAAGCAGCAGCATCCGGACGTGGCGACCAAGAGCGGCATCATGCTCGGCCTCGGCGAAACGCTGGAACAGGTGCAGGCCACGCTGCGCGATTTGCGCGCGCACGCCGTGGACATGGTCACCATCGGCCAGTACCTGCAGCCGAGCGCGCACCACCATCCGGTGCTGCGCTACTGGACGCCGGAGGAGTTCAAGGCGCTGGAGGTCTACGGCCTCGAACTCGGTTTTTCCCACGTCGCTTCCGGCCCGATGGTGCGTTCCTCGTACCACGCGGACCAGCAGGCGAAGGGCGTGGTCGGCTGAGGCCCGCCTGTTTGCGCGGCATTGCCGCGCAGGTTGGCCGAACGCCCGGCGTGCCGTGCCGGGCTGGATGAACCGGGCGCACGCTTTGGCCGGCGGAAAGGTGACTTTCGCGGCAACTTTCGGCACTGTGGCAAGGTCTGGTGGTGTTCCAGACTTCGATTCCCATGAAGGCCACGACGGCCGTCCGAGTTGCCGATGAAACCCAAAGCTTCCCTTGTCCTGCTGACTTTTGCCCTGGCCATGCCGCTGGCCCTGATGGCACAGGACGAAAAACCCCGCAGCGATACCAGCCTGATCGACACGCGCAAGTCCGCGGACCTGCCCGCCGCGCCGACCGCCGACGAATCCACCGCGACCAAGCTGGTCTACGGCCTGCTTTCGGACAGCCGCTACGCGTACCGCCCGCGCCCGCTCGACGACGCGCTGTCGCAGGACGTGTTCAAGCGCTACCTCGACGCGCTGGACGGCAACAAGCAGTTCTTCCTCGCCGGCGACATCGACAAGTTCTCCGGCTACGCCAAGCAGGCCGGCGAGTCGATCGAGGACGGCCAGTTGCAGCCGGCCTACGACGTGTTCGCGGTGTACCAGCAACGCGTGCGCGAGCGCGTCGGCTATGCGCGCGCGCTGCTCAAGCAGGATTTCGACTTCAACGGCCACGAGCAGTGGTTCTACGACCGCGAGAAGGCGTCGTGGGCGAAGACCACCGACGAGTTGAACGACATCTGGCGCAAGTCGGTGATGAACGACTGGCTGCGGCTGAAGCTCGCCGGGCAGGCGCCGGACAAGATCCGCGCGACCCTGGACAAGCGTTACGCGCGCATCGAGCAGAGCGTCGACGAACTCAAGGCCGAGGACGTGTTCTCCACCTTCCTCAACGCCTACACCAGCGCGATCGACCCGCACACCGACTACTTCACCCCGGAAAGCGCGGACGCGTTCAACCAGCAGATGTCGCTGTCGCTGGAAGGCATCGGCGCGCAGTTGCAGCGCCAGGACGATTACATCGTCATCCGCGACATCATCGCCGGCGGCCCGGCCAAGCTCGACGGCACCCTGCAGCCGGGCGACCGCATCGTCGCGGTCGGCCAGGGCAAGGACGGCGAGATGGTCGACGTGGTCGGCTGGCGCATCGACGATGTGGTCGAGAAGATCAAGGGCGCCAAGGGCACCCAGGTGCGGCTCGAATACATCCCGGTCGCCAGCGGGCTCGACGGTGCGCATCGCACGCTCACCCTGACTCGCGCCAAGATCAAGCTCGAAGAGCAGGCGGCGAAATCCGACATCATCGAAACGCCGGCTTCCAACGATGCGCCGGCGCGCAAGGTCGGCGTGATCAAGCTGCCGGCTTTCTACCAGGATTTCGAAGGCCGTCGCAAGAACCCGAACGACTACAACTCGGCCACCCGCGACGTCGCCAAGCTGCTGGCGCAGTTCAAGACGCAAGGCGTGGATGGCGTGGTCATCGACCTGCGCAACAACGGCGGCGGTTCGCTGGACGAAGCGGTCGACCTGACCGGCCTGTTCATCGACCGCGGCCCGGTGGTGCAGGTGCGCGAAAGCGGCGGCCGCGTCTCGGTCGATGCCGACACCAAGGCCGGCGTCGCCTGGGATGGCCCGCTCGCGGTGCTGATCAATCGCGCGTCGGCGTCGGCGTCGGAGATCTTCGCCGGCGCGATCCAGGATTACGGCCGCGGCCTGATCATCGGCGAAACCACCTTCGGCAAGGGCACGGTGCAGAACATGGTCGACCTCGACCGCTGGCCGGCCAACCAGGCGCCGCGCTTCGGCCAGGTGAAATTGACCATCGCGCAATTCTTCCGCGTGTCCGGTTCGTCCACGCAGCACAAGGGCGTGGTCCCGGACATCGCCTTCCCGGTCAGTGTCGATGCCACCGAATACGGCGAATCGACCTACGACAACGCACTGCCGTGGACCAGCATCGCCGAAGTGCCGCACGTGCAGTACGGCGTGTTCGCGCCACTGTTGCCGAAACTGGAGCAACTGCACGACGCACGCGTGGCCACCGACAAGGAATTCCAGTGGTGGGCCGACGACGTGGCCGAATACCGCGCCGAGAAGGCCAAGAAGTACGTCTCGCTCAACGAGGCCGATCGCCGCGCCGAGCGCGACAAGCAGATCGCCAAGGAGAAGGATCGCAGGCGCAGCGCAAGGCGCTGGGTCTGGCGCTGGACCCGCTGGCCGACGATGCCGCCGACGACGGCCTCGGCGCGGCTGAGCGCGACATCGTCAAGGACGCGCAGCGCGAGAAGCTGATCGACAAGCGCCCGGATCCGCTGCTGCGCGAATCCGCCGACATCCTTGCCGACGCGCTCGACGTGCTGAACGACGACAAGAAGCTGTCCGCGCAGGTGCTGCCGGAATCGACCGCGCCGGGCAACTGGGCCGATTGAGCATCGCGACAAAGAGCACGTCGCAACGCGCCCGATTGTTCGACAGCCACGAAAAATCCCGCAGCGATGCGGGATTTTTCTTTCAACGCGCGATCAGAACCACAGGCGCACGCCGGCGAGGAGGCGCGTGTCGTGCGCCTCCTCGCCGAGGGCGCGGCGCAGGTCCGCCGTCTTGCCGAACGCGCGCTGCCAATCGATGCCGAGATAGGGCGCGAATCGCCGGGTGATTTCGTAGCGCAGGCGCAGTCCCGCTTCGGCATCGCCGAGGCCCGCGCCGATGCCGCGCGCCGCGTCGTCCCTGGCGTACAGATTCGCTTCGACCTGCGGTTGCAGGATCAGCCGATTGCCCAGCAGCAGGTCGCGTTCGATCTCGATGCGTGCGGCGCTTTGCCCGTGTTCGCCGAGATACGCGGTGGCTTCGATCCGGAATTTCTGCGGTGCCAGTCCCTGCACGCCGAACGCGGCGAAGGTCTGCGCGTCGCCCGGCTTGAAATCCTCGCGCACGCCGGCGACGACATCCCACCACGTCGAGACGCTGTGGCCGTACAAGGCTTCGAGATCGGCGGCCTGCGTGCGCGTGGCGTCGCGTTCGCCTTCGCTGCGCCACCACAGGCGATCGGTGTCGGTGCCGATCCAGCCATCGGCTTTCCACGCCTGTCCGTTGGCGGAATCGCCATGCCATGCTTCGAGCCGGTCGATCAGCGTGTAGGCGTGGATGGCGTCGTCGAGCATGTCGTGCATCGGCATCGGCGCGGTGGATTGCGTGGATGCCTGCGTCGGCATTGCGTCGTGTTGCATGCCGGGCATGTCCGGCATCGACTGGGCGAAGGCGGGCGCTGCAAACAGGAACAACGCGAATGCGCCGATATTGGACGTGATGTTCATGCGTCGGCCTCCACGCGCACCTCGCGCATCATCCCGGCCTGCATGTGGTAGAGCAGGTGGCAGTGATAGGC
Source organism: Lysobacterales bacterium (assembly GCA_015655355.1). Lineage (GTDB taxonomy): Bacteria > Pseudomonadota > Gammaproteobacteria > Xanthomonadales > Xanthomonadaceae > Pseudoxanthomonas_A. The sequence goes on along the minus strand of JAATFG010000135.1, from coordinate 869 downwards.
CCAGTTGCCGAGCGCATCCGCCGTCACCCGATAGCTGCGCCTGCTGCCCGGCGGCATGTCGAGGGTGTGCTTGCGCAACTGGAAGTTGCCGGCGTCGTCTTCGAGGTCGCTCCACATGCCGTGCAGATGGATCGGGTGCGACATCATCGTGTCGTTGACCAGCACGATGCGCAGGCGCTCGCCGTGCTCGAACCGCAGCGGCTGCGCGGCGGAGAACTTCACCCCGTCGAACGACCACGCGAATTTCTCCATGTGTCCGGTGAGGTGGATTTCGATGCTGCGCGACGGCTCGCGTCCGTCCAGATCGTCGAACAGGCTCCTGAGCATCGAATAACTCAGCACCTCGCGGCCGTTGTCGCGCAGGCCGTTGCCCGGATCGTCCAGGCGCGAAACCGGCATCATCGCCTGGTTGTCGACCAGCGGGTTGTGCGTTTCGCTGGCCGGATGCGCCTGCATCGTCATCATGTGCGCTTCGTCCATCTGCATGCCGTCCGCGCCGTGCGACATGTCCATCATTCCCATGTCGGCCATCGTCAGCAGCGGGCGCGGGTCGAGCGGTGGAATCGGCGCGCTCAAGCCCTCACGCACGGCGAGCGTGGCGCGGACGAAACCGCTGCGCACGCTGTCCTGGGCGAAGATCGTGTATGCGTCGGCTTGCGGTTCGACGATCACGTCGAAGGTTTCGGCCACGGCGATGCGGAATTCGTCGATGGTCACCGGATGCACGTATTGCCCGTCGACCGCGACCACGGTCATCTTCAGTCCGGGAATGCGCACGTCGAAGTAGGTCATCGACGCGCCGTTGATGAAGCGCAGGCGCACTTTCTCGCCGGGCTTGAACAGCGCCGTCCAGTTGCCGGGCGAGGGGG
>JAATFG010000038.1 GCA_015655355.1 Lysobacterales bacterium | reverse complement strand
GGACGAGGTCGCAACCGGCCCGGGCCAGCAACCGGGCAGCCTGCGCGCGGCGCGTGCCGGCGGCCACGGGACAGACGGCACGCTGCGCTAGCAGCAAGGCTTCATCACCCACGTCGAGGACCGAATCACTGGCCTGCACCAGGCGGGGTTCACTCTGCCGCCCGCCGTATCCTCGCAGCACGATGCCGGGTTGCCTGCCCTGCTCGCGCAGTCGCGCGGCCAGCCACAGCACCAGCGGGGTCTTTCCCGTGACACCGACGGTGAGATTGCCGATGACCACCGTGGGCTCGCCGGCATGCGTGGTGCGACGAAGGCCGCTGCGATAGCTCCAGCGGCGCGGGGCAACGACCAGGCCGTAAAGCGCCGCCAGTGGCCGCAGTGCCAACCTCGGACGGCGCGCATACCAGCCCTCCTCCAGCCAGCGCTGCAGGCGTGGCCGCTCAGGCATTGAACTGCAGTCGATGCAGCTGGCTGTACAGGCCGCCACGTCCAAGCAGTTCTGCATGGGAGCCGGACTCTGCGATGCGCCCCTCGTGCAGCACCAGGATCCGGTCGGCCTGCTCCACGGTGGCCAGGCGGTGCGCGATCACCAGCGTGGTGCGGTCGGCCATCGCCGCCTCCAGCGCCGCTTGAACCATGCGTTCGCTCTCGGCGTCGAGCGCGCTGGTGGCCTCGTCGAGCAGCAGCAGCGGCGGATTCTTCAGCATCGCGCGCGCGATCGCGATCCGCTGGCGCTGGCCGCCCGACAGGCGCCCGCCGCGCTCGCCGAGCTGGCTGTCGTAGCGTTCGGGCAGGGCGACGATGAAGTTGTCCGCCTCGGCCGCGACCGCCGCCGCGCGCACTTCGTCGTCGCTGGCGTCGAGCTTGCCGTAGCGGATGTTCTCGGCGGCGCTGGCGGCGAAGATCGTCGGCTGCTGCGGCACCAGGGCGATGCGTTCGCGCAAGTCCTGCGGCGATACTTCGCGCACGTCGACGCCATCGACCGCGATGTGGCCGCTTTCGACGTCGTGGAAGCGCAGCAGCAGCGAGAACACCGTGCTCTTGCCGGCGCCGCTGGGGCCGACCAATGCAATGGTTTCGCCGGGCTTGACGTGCAGGCTGAAATCGTCGATCGCAGGCGTGTCCGGGCGCGAGGAATAGCGGAAGCCGACGTGCTCGAACGCGATTTCGCCGCGCAGCGGTTGCGGCAATGCCCGCGGATTTTCCGATGCGAGAATCTTCGCCTGCTGCACGAGCAATTCGCTGATCCGGCCCATGCCGCCGGCGGCGCGTTGCAAATCGTTCCAGGTTTCGGCCAGCGCGCCGACCGAGCCGCCGCCGATCAGCGCGTACAGCACGAACTGGCCGAGCGTGCCGGCGCTCATCTTGCCGGCGATCACGTCGTGCGCGCCGCTCCACAGCACCGCGGTGATCGCGCCGAACACCAGCGTGATCGCGACCGCGGTGACGATGCTCTGGGTGCGGATGCGCTTGCGCGCGGTGGCGATGGTGTTGTCCACCGCGGCGCCGAAGCGGCCGCGTTCGTAATTTTCGCGCGCATGCGCCTGCACCGTGCGCACCGCGCCGAGGGTTTCGGCGGCGAGCGTGTTGGCGTCGGCGACGCGGTCCTGCGCGGCACGCGAGGTTTTCGACACTTGTCGCGAACCGATGATGATCGGGGCGATGGCCAGAGGAATGCCGATCAGCGCGTAGGCGGCCAGTTTCGGATTGGTGACGAACAGCATCGCCGCGCTGCCGATCACGGTGACCGAACTGCGCAAGGCCACCGACATGCCGCTGCCGACCACGCTGCGCAGCAGTTCGCTGTCGGCGCTCAAGCGCGAGACCAGTTCGCCGCTGCGGTTGGAATCGTGGAAATCGGCGTCGAGCGCGAGCAGGTGCGCATACAACCGCCGGCGCAAATCGGCGACGACTTTTTCGCCGAGCAGGGTCACGAAGTAGTAGCGCGCCGCGCTGGCGAAGGCGAGGACGATGGCGACGACGAACAGGAAGCCGAAACTGCGGTCGATTTCGCCGCCGGAATGGAAGCCCTGGTCGATCATCCGGCGCGCGGCCTGCGGAAACGTCAGCGTCGCCGCCGAGGCGACGCCGAGCGCGAGCAGCCATGCGCAGAACAGGCCGAAGTGGCGCTGCACGAACGGCCACAGCGCGCGCAGGCTGCCGAGCTTGTTTTTTGCCGGCAAGGGCTTTGCGGGCGTGGCCGCGGTTGCAGTCGAATTCACGGGGATTCCTTGAAGCGCACCCTGTCACGGGTGGCGTCGCGCAGGCGGGTTTTCAAGGCCTCGACTTGTTCGGCGGGCAGGCGCAATCGCAGTTTCGCGCCGTGCTCGTCGAAATCCTCGCCGAGTTTCTCCGCGCCGAACTGGGGCAAGGTCGCGTGTACCGCGCCGAGTTCGTCGAACGGCGCGAGCAGTTCGACCTCGCGCATTGCCACCAGCGCACGCCGCGTCGCGGTGCGCAGGCACTCGGCCGCGGCACCGCCGTAGGCGCGCGCCAATCCGCCGGCGCCGAGCTTGATCCCGCCGAAGAAGCGCGTCACCACCACGATCACCTGGTCGCAGCCCTGGCCGTCGATCGCGGCGAGGATCGGCCGGCCCGCGGTGCCGGCCGGTTCGGCGTCGTCGCTGCTGCGGTATTCGCCGCCGATGCGGTAGGCCCAGCAGTTGTGGGTGGCGTCGGCATCGCTGACCTGGGCGACGAAGGCCAGCGCCGCTTCCGGTGTCGTCACCGGCGCGGCGTGGGCAATGAAGCGGCTGTGTTTGACGTCGAGGCTCAGCGTCGCCGGCGTGGCGAGGGTATCGGGCATGGGGCGGGTTTCGGGCGGTCGCGGCGCGGGCTTGGTTGCGCCAATCGGTCTGCGGATTATCGCCCATTGCCTTGATGCGCAACGACTTTTGCCAACTGCGGGATGGAGGTGTAGGGTGCAAGCTGATAGGATTTCATCGGACCGGGGAGCCACCCCGGCCGGGGCGGAGGGATGCCGTCCAGACAACACGCCGTACGTCGCAAACGCTTGGGGAACCACATGAATTCGACGACCGACACCGTTGCCGGGAAGATCGTTGCCGAAAAGGAACAGGCCGAGACCCAGGTCTCGCCTGGTGATCGCATCGTCGCCGCGCTGCAAGGCCTGCTGCCGGAGGGCGCGGCGGTTGCGGTGTGCTGGCGCGACTGGGCGCTGGGCAGCGGCGGCGCGAACACGCCCGGCGGCGGCGTCGCCCTGCGCCGGCGCGCGGAGCAGGCCATCGCCGAAGTCGACCACGACTTGGACGTCGATGCCGAACCCAACCAGGTCATCGCGGTCTGGAACAACGAACACGACAACGTGCGCATGGCCGTGGCCGCGGCGCTGCCGCTGTGGCTCGGCAGCGCCGAGCGCCAGGCCTGGCTGCGCCTGGCCAAGACCCTGGTCGAATCCACGCTCAACATCAGCCGGGCGCAGGCGAGGATCCAGTCCCTGGAAAAATCGCGGCACCTGCAGCAGGCCATGTACGACATCGCCGATCTGGCCGGTGCCAACCTCGGCCTGGGCGAAATGCTGCGCCGCGTACACGCCACGATCGCGCGACTGCTGTGCGCCGACAATTGCCAGGTCGTGCTGTTCAACGAGGCACGCAACAGCGCGCGTTTCCTGTATTTCAGCGACGCGCGCGCGTCCAGGCCGCCGGAACTGTGCGTCGAATACGACGAAGGGCAGATGCCGGACAACCTGGTGTTCCCGCTGCTGCGCCACGGCCAGCCGGCGCGCGGGCCGGCGATCCTCGTGCGCCAGCGCCTCGGGGTCAAGCGCGACCCGCAGGCGCAGGCGCCCGAATGCCTCGATTGGCTCGGCGTGCCGATGCTGCGCGACAATCGCGTGGTCGGTGCGATCGTGTTGACCAGCTACGACCTGCCCGGCGTGTACGCCGACGAGGACCGCGCACTGCTCGGCTACGTCGCCCAGCACATCCTCGCCGCGCTCGACCGCAAGCAGGTCCAGGCCGAACTGGACCGCAGGATCGCCGAGCATACCCGCGAACTGCAGGCCACCCACGAGAAGCTGCGCCAGGCGCACGCGGAACTGGAACGCCGCATCGAGGAGCGCACGCGGGAAACGGAATGCCTCAACGCGCAACTGCGCAAGCAGACCGACGAGCGCCTGCGCGCCGAGGAACAACTGGTCCAGTTCGCCACCCGCGACGCGCTCACCGGCCTGCCCAACCGCGTGCACCTGCTGGAAAGCCTGGAGCAGGCGCTGGGCCGCGCGCATTACGCCGGCGGCGCGTCGTTCGCGGTGTTCTTCCTCGACCTGGACCGCTTCAAGCTGGTCAACGACAGCACCGGCCACGCTGCCGGCGACATCCTGCTCTGCGAAATGTCGCGGCGCCTGCGTTCGGTGCTCCGGCCCGAGGAAGTGGTCGCGCGCCTAGGTGGCGACGAATTCGCGCTGCTGGTCGAATACGTGCCTGCGCGCGACGACCTGCGCGCGCGCGCGGGGGACATCCTCGCCGCGGTCGGCAAGCCGCTGTGGATCGGCGGGCGCGAGATCTTCCCGTCCGGCAGCATCGGCATCGCCGCGTGGCAGCCGCGCTATCGCAAGGGCGAGGACATGCTGCGCGATGCCGATGCGGCGATGTACCGGGCCAAGGCTGCCGGCCGCGATCGTTGCGAAGTGTTCGACGAGGCGATGCGCGAGGTGGTGGTGAAGACCCTCGATCTCGAGGCCGACCTGCGCCGCGCGATCAAGAACAAGGATTTCGTCGCCTATTTCCAGCCGATCGTGCACCTCGACGACCACACCGTCGTCGGCCACGAGGCGCTGTTGCGCTGGCGCCACGAGAACTACGGCCTGATGCTGCCCGGCGAATTCATCGCGATGGGCGAGGAAAGCGGGCTGATGGAGCAGGTCGACTGGGTGATGTACGAGCAGGTCGCCGAGCGCCTCGCCGAAGGCGGCGACACCTACGTCTCGGTCAACGTCTCGCCTCGCCATTTCCGCTCGCCGGACTTCGCCACGCGCTTCCTCGACCTGTTCAAGTGCAAGGGCGCGGACGTCTCGCGCGTGCGCCTGGAAATCACCGAAGGCGCGTTGCTGGAAGATGCGCCGCGCACCCAGCGCATCCTGCACACGTTGCGCCACGAAGGCGTGCTGATCTTCCTCGACGATTTCGGTACCGGCTTCTCGGGCCTTTCATACCTGCACCGCTTCCCGATCTCGGTGGTGAAGATCGACCGCAGCTTCGTCGCCGGCCTCGACGACAAGGCGCGCCCGGAAAGCCTGGCGCTGGTGCGCGCGATCCTGGCGCTGGCCAGCAGCCTCGGCATCGGCACCGTCGCCGAAGGCGTGGAAACCCGCAGCCAGCGTCGCGCGCTGCTCGACCTCGGCTGCACCCACGCGCAAGGCTATCTGTTCGGCCGCCCGGCGCGGCAGATCGTGCGCGAGATCTGCGTCAGTCCCGACATCGGCCACGTGCACTAGATGCGCTTCCTTCTCCTTCCGGGAGAAGGGCGTTCACTCGACCCGCAGTTTCAGCTCGCCATCGGCGACGCGTGCATTGAGTGCGTCGCCGCTTTGCACTTGCGCGGTCGAACGCACGATGGCGCCATCTTCGTTCTGCAGGATGCTGTAGCCGCGCGTGACCGTCGCCAGCGGACTGACCGCTTCCAGCGAGCGCGCCAGTCCGCGCAGCTTCAGCGCGTCGTTCTGCAATTGCCGCGCGATCGCCGCCTGCGGGCGCGGGCGCAAGCCGAGCAGGCGTTCGCGCAGGATTCCCAGGCGGCGTTGCGGCTGGGTCGCGCGCAGAACGGCGGCCGCGTGGCGCAGCCGCGCGCGCTCGCCGTCGATGCGTTTGCGCCACAGCGCATCCAGCCGGCGTTTCGCTTCTTCCTGGCGGCGTTGCAGCAGTTGCAATCGCGCCTGCGGGCGCAAGGCGTTCAGGCGCAGCGCGGCGCGGTCGGCGCGCTGCATCGCGTTGTGCAGGCGTTGCGCCTGCAGGCCGCCCAGGCGCCGCTGCAGGCCTTGCAGTTTCAGCGCCAGTTCGCGCGCATCGGGGGCCAGCAGTTCCGCTGCGGCCGATGGCGTCGGTGCGCGCAGGTCGGCGGCGAAATCGGCGAGGGTGAAATCAGTCTCGTGGCCGATCGCCGAGACCACCGGCGTCGTGGATGCGGCGATCGTGCGCACCAGTTGTTCGTTGTTGAACGCCCACAGGTCTTCCAGCGAACCGCCGCCGCGCGCAAGCACGATCACGCCGTAACGCTGCGATGCGTCCGCGCGTTTCAGCAATGAAGCTACTTGCGCCGCGGCGCCGTCGCCTTGCACCAGGCTCGGCAGCACGTCGACCTCGAGCAGCGGGAAGCGCCGGCGCAGCACGGTCAGGATGTCGCGGATCACCGCACCGGTCGGCGAGGTGATGACCGCGATCCTCGATGGGAACGCGGGCAGGGCGCGTTTTCTTTCCGCATCGAACAGGCCTTCGGCCTGCAGCTTCGCCTTCAGTTGCTCGAACGCGCGGCGCAGCGCGCCTTCGCCGGCTTCCTCCATGTGCTCGAGCACGAGTTGGTAGTCGCCGCGCGCTTCGTACAGGGTGAGCCGGCCGCGCGCGAGCACGCGCAGGCCTTCGCGCGGGGCGAAGCGCAAACGCACCGCCTGGCCACGGAACATCGCGGCGCGCACCTGCGCGCGCTCGTCCTTCAGGGTTAGATACAGATGCCCGGACGCGGGCCGGGTGACATTGCCCAGTTCGGCTTCGACCCAGACCAGCGGGAACGCGTCTTCCAGCAGGTTTTTCGCCAGCGTGTTGAGCAGGCTGGGGGTGAGGATCGGGCGTTCGTCGTTCTGCATCCGCGGATTGTAGCCGGCCGCGTGGTTGGCGCCCGGGAACGGGTAAAATGCGCGCATGGATTACGATGCCGTGACTCGCCCTACCGCTCCGCTTGGCGTCGACCCGCGCAAGCGTACCCACGCCGTGAAGATCGGCGACGTGTTCGTCGGCGGCGGCCATCCGGTCGTGGTGCAGTCGATGACCAATACCGACACCGCCGACGTCGCGTCGAGCGTGAAGCAGGTCGCCGACTTGTGGCGTGCCGGTTCCGAGCTGGTGCGGCTGACGGTCAACAATCCCGAGTCCGCCGCCGCGATTCCGAAGATCCGCGAGAAGCTCGACATGATGGGCGTGAACGTGCCGCTGATCGGCGACTTCCACTACAACGGCCATCAGTTGCTGACCCACGAGCCCGCGTGTGCGGAGGCGTTGGCGAAGTACCGGATCAATCCGGGCAATGTCGGCTTCGGCAAGAAGCGCGACACCCAATTCGCGCAACTGATCGAATTCGCGATCAAGTATGAAAAGCCGGTGCGCATCGGCGCGAACTGGGGGTCGCTCGACCAGGCCTTGGCCGCGCAGCTGATGGACGAGAACAGCAAACTCGCGCAGCCGCACGATGCGTCGCAAGTGTTGCGCGAAGCCTTGATCCGCAGCGCGCTGGATTCGGCGGAAAAGGCCGTCGAAATCGGCCTGCCACGTGATCGGATTGTCTTGTCGGCGAAGGTCAGCGGCGTGCAGGAGTTGATTGCGGTGTATCGCGATCTCTCGAAGCGCAGCCAGTTCGCGCTGCACTTGGGGTTGACCGAAGCCGGCATCGGAAGCAAGGGCATCGTCGCTTCATCGGCGGCGCTGGCGGTGCTGTTGCAGGAAGGCATCGGCGACACCATCCGCATTTCGCTGACGCCGGAGCCGGGCGCGTCGCGCACGCAGGAAGTGATCGTTGCGCAGGAATTGTTGCAGACGACGGGCCTGCGCGCTTTCACGCCGATGGTCACCGCGTGCCCCGGTTGCGGGCGCACGACCAGCGAATTCTTCCAGGAACTGGCGAAAGTGGTACAGAACCATGTGCGCGCGAAGATGCCGGAATGGAAATACACGCATCCCGGCGCGGAGAACATGACCCTGGCGGTGATGGGCTGCGTGGTCAACGGCCCGGGCGAATCGCGCCACGCCAACATCGGAATCTCGCTGCCCGGCACCGGCGAAGCGCCATCCGCGCCAGTGTTCGTCGATGGCGAAAAAACCGTGACGCTGCGTGGCGAGAACATCGCCCACGAATTCGTCGCGTTGATCGACGAGTACGTCGAGAAGAAATATTCTGCAGTGAAGGCTTGAGTCATTGCTGTTCCCCTCTCCCACGAGGGGAGAGGGGAACAGCGGAGTTCACCACGTCGCGCCGATGACACGCGGCTCCGGCTCGATGGCGACGCCGAATTTTTCCTGCACGCTCGCGGCGATCCTGCGCGCGAGCTGCATGATCTGCGCGCCACTCGCGTTGCCGTGGTTGACCAGCACCAGCGCGTGGTTCGGCGACACGCCGGCGTCGCCTTCTCGGAAGCCTTTCCAGCCGGCGTGCTCGATCAGCCATGCCGCCGAGAGCTTGCGCGTATCCGCGGAATCGCCGGGGAAAACCGGGGTTTTCTCGTCGCGCATCTGCAACGAGAATGCCAGCGCCTGTGGCACGATCGGGTTCTTGAAGAAGCTGCCGGCGTTGCCGACCAAGGCCGGGTCGGGCAGTTTGCGCTGGCGGATGCGGATGATCGCATCGCTGACGTCGCGCGCGTTAGGCGTGGCGACGCCCATCGCCAGCAATTGTTCGTCGATGCCGGCGTAGTTCAATTTCAGCGGTGCGTGGCGCGGCAGGCGGAATTCGACCGCGACGATCAGGTAACGGTCGGCATCGTGCTTGAAGATCGATTCGCGGTAGCCGAAGCCGCAATCCTTTTTCGCGATGCGCACGAACCTGCGTTCGACGCGGTCGAAGGCTTCGACGGTTTCGATGCGTTCGCCGACTTCGACCCCGTAGGCGCCGATGTTCTGGATCGGGCAGGCGCCGACCGTGCCGGGAATCAGCGACAGGTTCTCCAGCCCGCAGAAACCGGCGTCGAGCGACCAGCGCACGAAGTCGTGCCATGGCAGGCCGGCTTCACCGCGCACCAGCGCTTCGTCGCCATCTTCGGGGATGCGCACGCCGCGCGCGTTGAACGCCAGTGCGGCGCCATCGAAATCGCCGGCGAACAGCAGGTTGCTGCCGCCGCCGAGCGGCAGCAGCGGCGCATCGCGCCATTCCGGTTGCGACAGCGCTTCGGGCAATGCGCCGAGCGCGTCGATCTGCAGCAGCCAGCGTGCCTTCGCCTCGATGTGGAAGGTGTTGCGTTCGCGCAGGCTCGCGTTTTCGCTGAAGCGCCAGCCCGTGCCGGTGTTTGTTGTCGTGTTCGTCATCGTGTCGGTCATGCCGGTGCGGCCCCGGCGCGGAATTCCTTGCGGCGGCGGATGCTCTCGATGCATTCGCCGATCAGTTCCGGGCCGCGGTAGACCAGGCCCGAATACAACTGCACCAGGGTCGCGCCGGCGGAGATCTTGGTGAGCGCATCGGCGCCGCTGTCGATGCCGCCGACGCCGATCAGCGGGATGCTTTCCGGCAGACCCTTGCGCAGCTTGCGCAGCACCAGCGTGGATTGCTCCATCAGCGGCGTGCCGGACAGGCCGCCGGCTTGCTTCGCCAGTGCATGGTTCGCCGCCGCGCCGGGGCGGGTGATCGTGGTGTTGGTGGCGATCACGCCGTCGATGTTCAAGTCGCCGAGCACGCGGCAAGCCGCGTCGATGTCGCGGTCGGACAAGTCCGGCGCGAGCTTGACCAGCATCGGCACCCGCTTGCGGTGGCGCGAACCCAGCGTTTCCTGCGCATCGCGCAGGCGCGACAACAGTTGCCGCAGCGCGCTTTCTTCCTGCAGCTCGCGCAGGCCGGCGGTGTTGGGCGAGGAGATGTTGACGGTGACGTAATCGGCCAGCGGGAACACGCGTTCGAGGCAGAACAGGTAATCCTGCGCGGCCTGTTCGTTCGGCGTGTCCTTGTTCTTGCCGATGTTGATGCCGAGCAGGCCGCTGCGGCGCTGCGCGCGGCGCACGTTCTCGACCAGCGCATCGACGCCGAGGTTGTTGAAACCCATGCGGTTGATGATCGCGCCGTGCTGCGGCAGGCGGAACAGGCGCGGCTTCGGGTTGCCGGCCTGCGGCTTCGGCGTGACCGTGCCGATCTCGATGAAGCCGAAGCCCAGCGCGAGCAGCGCGTCGATGTGCGCGCCGTTCTTGTCCAGCCCCGCGGCCAGTCCGACCGGATTGGGGAAGGTCAGGCCGAACGCGCGCGTCGGCAGCACTTTCGCCGGCTTGGCGACCAGGCCGGTGACGCCGCTGTTGAACGCGGCATCGAGCATCTTCAGGCTCAGTTCGTGCGCGCGTTCGGCATCGAGGCCGAACAGGAAGGGGCGGGTGATCCGGTACATGACGTCCTTGTCGCTCAGGGGGTTCCGGCGAAGATGCGGGTGTCGTAGGCGAAATCGACCGTGCCATCGACCGAGGTGGCGTCGAAAAGTTCGCGCAACGCGGCGAGCATCGGCGCGTGTCGCGGATGGCCGGCCGGCGGTGCGAACGACGAGGACAGCAGGCGCCCGCGCAGGGCGTCGAAGTCGAGTTCCTGCACGTGCGGGAAGCGTGTGTAGCCGCGCAGGCCGGCGCCGAACCAGCGCAGCATGTGCGCATCGTCGTAGTAGCGCTCGGACACGCGCGCGTAATCGGTGCCGTAGTCGTGGAGCAGTTTCTCGTAGCCTTCGAGGAAGGCCGTACCTTCGAGCCTGCGCGAATTCCAGTAGATCGCCACCAATCCGTCTGGACGCAGGATGCGCCGCCATTCCGGCTTCACCGCCTGCTCGTCGAACCAGTGGAAGGACTGCGCCGAGGACACCAGATCGACGCTCGCGTCGGCGAGTGTCGTCGTTTCGGCGCTGCCGTCGACGGCGCTGAACCCGGCGTTGCCGTCCAGCCATTCGAGCGCCGCTTCGCGCATCGCCGCGTTCGGTTCGACCGCGACCACTGCGTGCCCGGCATCGAGGAACATCTTCGACGAGATGCCGGTGCCGGCGCCGATGTCGGCGACGCGCGCGCCTTGACCCACGTGCATTTCGGCATGCAGCCACGCGATCAGCGCCGGCGGATAATCCGGGCGATAGCGCACGTAATCGGCGACGCGGTTGCTGAAACGCTCGGTGGGGTCGAGCTGGTTCATCGGGTCTCCTACAAGTCGAACTTGATGCCTTGCGCCAGCGGCAGCGCGTCGGAGTAGTTGATGGTGTTGGTCTGCCGGCGCATGTACGCCTTCCACGCGTCGCTGCCGGATTCGCGGCCGCCGCCGGTGTCCTTCTCGCCACCGAAGGCGCCGCCGATTTCCGCGCCGCTGGTGCCGAGGTTGACGTTGGCGATGCCGCAGTCGCTGCCGGCCGCGGACAGGAATTTTTCCGCGTGCTTGAGGTCGGTGGTGAAGATCGACGACGACAGGCCCTGCGGCACGCCGTTCTGCATGTCGATGGCTTCGTCCAGGGTCGAATACTTCATCACGTACAGGATCGGCGCGAAGGTTTCGTGCTGGACGATGGCGTCGGAATTGTTCAAGCCGCTGACGATGGTCGGCAGCACGAAGTTGCCGGCGCGGTCGGCCAGCGCCGTGCCGCCGGTTTCGACGGTGCCGCCGGCTTTTTTCGCCTGTTCGATCGCGTCGAGGAATTGCGCAACCGCGGCCTTGGAGTTCAATGGCCCCATCAGGTTGTTCGGATCCAGCGGATCGCCGATTTTCTTCTCGACCTGCTTGTAGGCTTTCACCAGCGTTTGCAGCACGTCGGCGTAAATGCTTTCGTGCACGATCAGGCGGCGCGTGGTGGTGCAGCGCTGGCCGGCGGTGCCGACCGCGCCGAACACGATGCCGGGAATGGCGAGCTTCAGGTCGGCGCTTGCGTCGAGGATGATCGCGTTGTTGCCGCCGAGTTCGAGCAGGCTGCGGCCCAGGCGCTTGGCCACGCGCTCGGCGACGAGGCGCCCGACCTGGGTCGAGCCGGTGAAGGAAATCAACGACACGCGCGCGTCGTCGACGAACTGTCGTGCCAGTTCGGTGCCGGCGTCGTTGATCAGGAAGAAGATGTCGGGGAAGCCGCCGGCCTTGAGCGCGTCGTTGCAGATCTTCATCGTCGCGATCGCGGTCAGCGGGGTCTTGTTCGACGGTTTCCACACGCACACGTCGCCGGCAATCGCGGCGAGGAAGGCGTTCCAGCTCCACACCGCGACCGGGAAATTGAACGCGCTGATGATGCCGACGAGGCCGAGCGGGTGGTACTGGTCGTACATGCGGTGGCCGGGGCGCTCGCTGTGCATGGTGTAGCCGTACAGCATGCGGCTCTGGCCGAGGGCGAAGTCGGCGATGTCGATCATCTCCTGCACTTCTCCGTCGCCTTCGGGCTTGCTCTTGCCCATTTCGAGGGCAACCAGCGAGCCGAGCAGGTCCTTGTGCCTGCGCAGCGCTTCGCCGCACAGGCGCACGGCTTCGCCGCGCTTCGGCGCCGGCGTGGTGCGCCACAGCTTGAACGCGGCCTGCGCGCGTGCGATTACGGTTGCGTAATCGGCCGTGCTGCTGGCGAATACTTCAGCAAGTACTTCATTCGTGCTCGGGTTGATCGATTGCAGCACGCCGGCCTCGGTGGCCTGCGACCATTCGCCGTTGCCGAGGTAGGTGCCGGAATTGGAGGCGGCAAGGCCGAGCGCCTTGAGTAGTTCTGCGGACATGGAAAAATTGCCGGATGCAAAGGAATTGCCGTGAATTCTAGCATCCGTGGTGGTGCAGGCAGGTTTTGCGGAGCGGTTCCCGTGCGCATGCTGGCGACCCGTCCATGGCCCGACCCGCCGTGAATCCATCCGTGGAGGCCGGCTCGGCGCCATCCGCGCCGCGACCAACCTGGCGGCATTCCGATGCCGAACGCGTCGCAACGCGCCTGGATGGGGAATTACAGCGGCAGCGCTTGCTGCACCGGGCCGAAGCTGCGGCGGTGCTGCGGACACGGCCCGTGTTCGGCGAGCGCAGCGAGATGCACCGGCGTCGGATAACCCTTGTGCCGGTCGAAGCCATATTGCGGATATCGGTCGTGCAATTCCAGCATCAGCCGGTCGCGCGCGACCTTGGCCAGGATCGACGCGGCCATGATTGCCGGTTCCAGCGCATCGCCGCCGACGATGGCGCGCGCCGGGCAAGGCAGTTCCTTGGGCAGCTTGTTGCCGTCGATCAAGGCCAGCGTCGCGGCCGGTTGCAACGCGGCGACGGCGCGGCGCATGCCGGCCATCGTCGCCTGGAAGATGTTGAGCCGGTCGATCTCGTCGGCCGCGACGAATTCGATGCGGAAGGCCAGCGCGCGTTCGACGATCTGCGGGAAAAGCAGTTCGCGCTTCTTCTCGCTGAGTTTCTTGGAATCGTTCAGGCCGGCGATCGGCTGGTCCGGGTCGAGGATCACCGCGGCGACCGCGACCGGGCCGGCCAGCGGGCCGCGCCCGGCTTCATCGATGCCGGCGACGAGTTCACGCATTGCGCCGGCTTTCATCGCGCGGGTTTTCATCGAGCAATTCCGCGATCGCCTGCGCGGCGCTGCTCGATGCGTCCTTGCGCAGCAACGCGTGCAGCTCGAGGTAGCGCGGTTGCAGCGCGGCCACGGCTTTTTCGTCTTGCAGCCAGTGCAGCAGCGCGATGGCGAGGTTTTCCGGGGTGCAGTCTTCCTGCATGAATTCCGGCGCGAGGTCCGCGTCGGCGAGGATGTTCGGCAAGGCGAAGCGCGTGGTTTTCAGCATCTTCAACGCCCGCGCGATGCCGGCGCTGACCGGCGAGACCTTGTAGCCCACCACCATCGGCCGCTTGCACAGCATCGCCTCCAGGGTCGCGGTGCCGGAGGCGAGCAGCACGGCGTCGCTGGCGATCATCGCTTCGCGGGCGAGACCATCGAGCAGTTGCACGTGGCGCAGTTGCTTCGCGTCGAGCAGCGGCTTCAACGCGGCCTTGCATTTCGCGTTCGCGGCGGGAACGACGATGCGCAGGTTCGGGATTTGTTCGGCGACGCGCTTCGCGGCTTCGAGGAACGGCTCGCCGAGGCGCGAGATTTCGCCGAGGCGCGAGCCGGGCAACACCGCCAGCACGGGGGCGTCGTCCGGCAAATGCAGGCGTTCGCGCGCCGCATGGCGATCGGGTTCCAGCGGCAATTCGTCCGCCATCGGATGGCCGACGAAGCGCGCATCGATTGCGTATTTTTCGTAGATCGGCGGTTCCATCGGGAACAGGCACAGCACGCGCCGCGCGCTTTCGCCGATCTTCTGCGCGCGTTTCTCGCGCCACGCCCACACCGACGGGCTGACGTAGTGCACGGTGGTGACGCCGCGTTGCTTCAACCATTTCTCGACGCCGAGGTTGAAGTCCGGCGCATCGATGCCGATGAACATGTCCGGCTTGAAGTCGAGCACGCGTCGGCGGAATTGGTTGCGGATCTTCAGCAGCCGCGGCAGGTGCGCGAGTACCTCGAACAGGCCGAACAGGGCCAGTTCACTGCTGTCGAACCATGCATCGAGGCCAGTGGCGCGCATCCTGTCGCCGCCGATGCCGGCGAATTGCGCGTCGGGGAAACGCTCGCGCAAGCGCGCGATCAGGCCGGCGCCGAGCGCATCGCCGGAGGCTTCGCCGGCGCAAAGAACGATGCGTCGTGGCGTGGCCATCAGCGGATCAGCGCGCGTTCGCCGCTTTCGATGAAATCGAGCAGGAACTTGACGTCATCGTTGTCCTTGGCCTGTTCGGCCAGCTTCGCCTTGGCTTCGGCCAGCGGCAGGCCGGCGACGTACAGGGTGCGGTAGGCGCGCTTGATCGCGCTGATGCGCCCGGCGTCGAAACCGCGGCGCTTGAGGCCTTCGCTGTTGATGCCGCGCGCGCGTCCATGATCGTCGTTCGCGACCATCGTGAACGGCGGCACGTCGGCGACCAGCTTGACGTCGTTGCCGATGAAGGAGTGCGCGCCGATGCGACAGAACTGGTGCGCGCCGGTGAAGCCGGACATGATGACGTGGTCGCCGACGACGACGTGGCCGGCGAGCATCGCGCCGTTGGAGAACACGCAGAAATCGCCGACGTGGCAATCATGGGCGATGTGGGTGTAGGCGAGGAACCAGTTGTCGTTGCCGACCGTGGTGATGCCGTCGCCGGTCGCGGTGCCGCGGTTGAGGGTGACGAATTCGCGGATGTAGTTGCGGTCGCCGATGGCCAGTTCGACGCGTTCGCCGTTGTGCTTCTTGTCCTGCGGATCGCCGCCGATCGAGGCGTGGCCGTAGATGACGTTGTCGCGGCCGATTCGGGTCGGGCCGTTGATGCCGACGTGGGTGCCGATGCGGGTGTTGTCGCCGATTTCGACATCGGCGCCGACGTAGGTAAACGCGCCGATGCTGACGTTCTCGCCAAGCTTCGCCGAAGCATCGACGACGGCGCTGGGATGGATGTTCACGCCCATGTGGGTTCGCTCCTTGGGTTACGCGCTCTTGTCTTCGGCGCACATCACCGTGGCGCTGGCGACGAGCTGGCCGTCCACCTTCGCCTCGCACGAATAGATCGCCATGTTGCGGATGCTCTTGGTCAGGTCCGCGTACAGGTCGAGCTTGTCGCCGGGCACGACCATGCGGCTGAAGCGCGCATCGTCGATCTTGACCAGATAGAAGTGGCTGCTGCTTTCCTCGTTGCCGCGCGACACCAGGGTCAACAGGCCCGCGGCCTGCGCCATCGCTTCGATCACCAGCACGCCGGGCATGATCGGCCGGTCCGGGAAATGGCCGTTGAAGAACGGCTCGTTCTGGGTGACGTTCTTGTAGCCGACGATGCGCTTGTACGACTCGAACTCGGTGATGCGGTCGACGAGGACGAAGGGATAGCGATGCGGGATCAGCTTGCGGATCGCGATGGCGTCGAGGGGCAACTGCAAGGTCATGGTTTCCTGTCTCACTCGGAATCTTTCGTGGGATCTGGCTTGGTGGCCGCGCGCAGCAGGCGCGACATCGAATCGATCTGGCGCAGGCGCGCGACGATCTTGCGCCAGCTGCGGCTGTCGGTGGCCGGCATGCCGCTGGAATACTCGCCGGGCTGGTCGATGTCGCCGCCGACCATCGACTTGCCGAGCACGATGACCTGGTCGCAGATCGTCAGATGCCCGGCGATGCCGACCTGGCCGCCGAACATGCAGTAGCGGCCGATCCTGGTGCTGCCGGCGACGCCGACCTGCGCGGCCATCGCGCTGTGCGCGCCAATGCGGACGTTGTGCGCGATCTGCACGAGGTTGTCCAGGCGCACGTCGTCTTCGAGCACGGTGTCTTCGAGCGCGCCGCGGTCGATGGTGGTGTTGGCGCCGATCTCGCAATCGTCGCCGACTTTCACGCCGCCGAGCTGGGGCACGTTGAGCCATTTTCCAGCTTCCATCGCCAGGCCGAAGCCGGCTGCGCCGAGTACCGCGCCCGGATGGATGCGCACGCGTTTGCCCAGCGTCACCCGCGTGACCAGGGTAACGCGCGCGACCAGTTCGCAGCCGTCGCCGACGCGGCAATCTTCGCCGATGATCGAACCGGCGCCGATCATCGCGCCGTCGCCGACGACGCTGTTCGCGCCGACCACGACGTTCGCGCCGATGTGCGCGCTCGGCGAAATCTTCGCTGTCGCATCGATGCTCGCGGAAGGATGGATGCCGGCCGGTCGCGAAGGCACCGGCTCGAACAGGGCGGAGATTTTCGCGAAGGCCGCGTGCGGGTCTTTCGCGATCAGGGCCGCGTTCGGTGCGGCATCGGCGTCGGCATCGCGCAGCACCACGACCGCGGCGGCGCTCGTTTCGAGTTGGCCGCGGTATTTCGAGTTGGCGAGGAAGGCGAGCTGGCCGGCGCCGGCATTGGCCAGCGTGGCCACGCCGTGGACGACGCTGGCGCCGTCGCCGCGCGCTTGCAGGCCGAAGCGTTCGGCCAGTTCGGCAAGAGTGATCTGGAAGCTCATGCGCGCATTTTAGCCGCATCAAACGCGAAAGACCCGGAACGCGCCCGGGTCTTTCGCAGTACGCGGCAGTATGCAGGCCGCGATCGTGCCGGATCGACAGCGCGTCAGAACGCGCCGCCGAAGGTGAACTGCAGGCGTTCCAGTTCGTCGCCGGGCTGCTTGCGGAACGGCACCGCGTAGCTGATCGAGATCGGGCCGACGGGTGCGCGCCACAGCAGGGCCACGCCCGCGGAGGCGCGCAGTTCCTTCGAGTCGAAGTTGTTCCAGCCGTCGTAGACGTTGCCGACGTCGGTGAACAGCGACAGGCGCGCGGCGCTGGTCGGGAACAGGCGCGGGAAGGTCAGCTCGAAATTGCCGACCGTTTGCAGCGAGCCGCCCATCACCTGGCCTTCCGGGTAATACAGGGTCGCCGTCGAGCGCGGGCCGAGCATGTTGTCGCGGTAGCCGCGCACGCTGCGGGTGCCGCCGGCGTAGAAGTTCTCGAAGAACGGCAGGCCGTCGGCGACGATGGTGCGCTGGAAATTCGCCGAGGACGGGGTGCAGCCGTCGGTGATGATCGGCGAGGTCTGGTTGCCGTCGCTGTCGACGTTGTAGCACTCGTTCTTGGTCTTCGCCGAGCCGTAGCTGTCGCCGTAGCCGAGGTTGAGGTGGGCCATGAAGTCGAGGTAGCGGCCCAGCGGCCAGTACTTGGAGACTTCGTAGTTGAGCTTCCAGTATTCGGCGGTGGAGCCGGGCAGGGTCGCTTCCAGCGAGATGCGCTGGTACATGCCGGTCAGGGGCATGAGATAGCTGTCGCGGGTGTCGTGCGCGTAGCCGATCTGCGCGCGCCAGGCGTGGAAGGTGCGCTGGCCGACCGCATCGACGTAGTCGATGATCTGCTGCGGGGTGTAGCCGGGATAGGTGTAGATCTCGTTGGAATCGATGCCGAGCATCGCCGAGAACGAATTGGCTTCGCTCAGCGGAATGCCGAGCACCGCCTGCGCCGAGGCGCTGGTGGTCGAGTACTGCGCGGTGTTGTAGTCGCTGAAGTCGAACTTGCGCAGCGACAGGTTGTAGCCCAGCGACATGCCTTCGTCGGTGAAGTACGGGTTGAGGAACGAGAACGTGTACTGGCGCAGGTAGTCGCTGCGTTCGGCGTCGATCGAGACGCGGTTGCCGGTGCCGAGGAAGTTGTTCTGCGACAGCTGCACCGAGGTGGTGATGCCGGACAGCTGCGAATAGCCGAGGCCGAACACGAAGCTGCCGGAGGTGGTTTCCTTGACGTTGAACACCACGTCGACCTGGTCGTTGGTGCCGGGCACCGGCTTGTTCTCGACGTCGACGCTCTCGAAGTAGCCCAGGCGATCCAGGCGCACCTTGCTGCGGTCGATCGCGGCCTGCGAATACCAGCTGCCCTCGAACTGGCGCATTTCGCGGCGCAGCACTTCGTCGGAGGTCTTGTCGTTGCCCTTGAAGATGATCTGGCGGACCGTCACGCGCGGGCCGGGCACCACCTGCAGGTTGACGCCGACGGTGCGCTTGTCGCGGTCGATGTTCGGGATCGGGTTGACCTTGGCGAAGGCGTAGCCGATGTTGCTCAGGGTGTTGGTGATGTTGTCCGAGCTGATTTCCAGCAGGTTGCGCGAGAAGATCTGGCCGGGCTTGACGATCACCAGGCGCTCGATGTTCTCCTTCGGCAGCACGGTGTCGCCGGACACCTGCACGTCGCTGACCTTGTACTGCTCGCCTTCGGTCACCGCGGCGGTGATGAACATGTCCTGCTTGTCGGCGCTGATCGCCACCTGCGAGGAGTCGAGGCTGAAATCGACGTAGCCGCGATCGAGGTACCAGGAGTTGAGCTTCTCGAAATCGCCCGAGAGCGTTTCGCGCGAATACTTGTCGTCGCTCTTGTACCAGCTCGACCAGTGGTGCGCCTTGGATTCCCAGCCGGCGAGGATGTCGTCGTTGTCGAACTTCTGCGCGCCGATCAGGTTGAGGTGGCGGATCTTCGCGGCCTTGCCTTCCTTGACCTTGATGGTGACGTCGACGCGGTTGTTGCCGATGGGGTCGACCTTGGGGTCGATCTGCACGTTGTACTTGCCGCGGTTGTTGTACTGCCGCACCAGTTCCTGGGTGACGCGGTCCAGGGCCAGGCGGTCGAAGGTCTCGCCTTCGGCCAGGCCGATGTCCTTCAGGCCCTTGAGCAGGTCCTCGCTCTTGATGTCCTTGTTGCCGTCGAGGGTGATCTTGTCGATCGCCGGGCGCTCGGACACGGTGACCACGAGCACGTTGCCCTGGCGGTCGAAGCGGATGTCCTCGAAGAAGCCGGTCTTGTACAGGGCGTGGATCGCCTCGGTGGTCTTGGCCGGGGTCAGCGTGTCGCCGCGTTCCAGCGGCAGGTAGGTCAGTACCGTGCCGGCGGAGATGCGGGTCAGGCCGTCGATGCGGATGTCGCCGATGACGAAACCGTTGTTGCTGCCGGCCGACGCGGACTGGGGAAGCGTCGTCTGCGCTGCGGCGGGCAGCGCCGTCATCGCCGACATCAGGGCGAGGGCGAGCAGGCGGCGGGAAGGGAGTCGCGTCATCGTCGAAAAATCCGTGGCAAAAGGCATGGGAGCTGCGGTCAGGCTTTGAGGCCGCGCGCGGCGAAAAGTTCAAGGGTCGGGCGAGATTTCATCAGGACAGCGGCCGGAACAGGTCATTGTAGAACGCCAGACCCATCAATCCGGCCAGCAAGGCCAAGCCGACGTATTGCCCGGCGATCATGCTGCGTTCGGAAAGCGGGCGGCCCTTGACCAGTTCGATAAGGTAATACAGCAGGTGCCCGCCGTCCAAAACCGGGATCGGCAGCAGGTTGACCAGGCCCAGGCTCAGGCTGACCGCGGCGAGGAACCACAGGTACCAGCCGGCGCCGCGCTTGGCGGTGGCGTTGGCCGCACGCGCGATCGTGATCGGCCCGGACACGTTGCGGCTGGAGGCCTCGCCGCTGAGCATGCGCTTGATCATGCCGAGCGAATCGGCGGTCAGCTGCGCGGTTTCGCGGAAGGCGGCGGGAACCGCGGCCAGCACGCCGAGCTGCTGTTTGGCGTCGTAGGCCGGCATCGCGCTCTGCGCCGCGGAGATGCCCAGGCCCCAGTATTTGCCGCCGTCGGGCAGGACGAGCTGCTGCGGCACCAGCGACAGCTCGAGGCGCTCGCCGTGACGGTCGATGGCCAGCGCCACCGCGCCGCCTTGCGGGCCGAGCTTCTGCAACGTGGCACGCAGCTCGGCCAGGTCGCGCACCGCGGTGCCGTCGATGGCGAGGATCGTGTCGCCGGGCTGCAGCCGGTTCGCCGCCGGGCCATCGGCCTGCACCTGTCCGACCGTCGCCGGCACGCTGTCGAAGAACCAGCCCAGGCCGGTGGCGTCGATCAGGTCTTCTTCGGCGGTGGCGGCCGGAACCTTCGACAGCGGCAGCACGTGCCGGCGCGGGTTGCCGTACGCGTCCCGCACTTGCACGCCGACGTCGCGGCGGTCGAGCGCGGCGGTCTGCAGCGCCATCATCGCGTCGGTCGCGGTGGCGACCGCGCGGCCGTCGATGGCGGTGATGCGTTCGCCGCGCGCGAAGCCGGCCTGCCGCGCGATGCCGGACACGTCGCCGAGCGTGGCCGACCAGTCGGCCTTGCCGACCACCAGCATCGCCCACAGGAACAGCACGCACAGCACGAAGTTCATCGCCGGCCCGGCAAACACGATCGCCATGCGCTGCCACACGCTCTTGGCCGCGAAGCTGTCGCGGTCCGCGTGCGCGGCGGCGGGCGTGTCCACGCCTTCGCTTTCGCCGGCTTCGTGCTGATCGACGAAGGGGCCTTCGCCATGCATCCTGACGTAGCCGCCGAGCGGGATCGGCGCGATCGCGAATTCGGTGCCGTGCTTGTCGATGCGCGACCAGATCGGCTTGCCGAAGCCGATCGAAAAGCGCAGCACGCGCACGCCGCACAACCGGGCGACGATGAAGTGGCCGAACTCGTGGCAGGTGACGAGCACGCCGAGCGCGACCAGCAACCACCAGATTGAACCTGCGAAATCAGACATGGCGGTGCGCGTGAGTAGGAATCTTGTCGGTGGCGATGCGCCGCGCGTGCGCGTCCGTGGCCAGCAGCGCGGCCAGCGAATCGGCACGTGCCGCGGGCAGGGCGGCGAGGACGTCCTCGACCAGCGCGGGAATGCCCAGGAAACCAAGTTCGCCATTAAGAAACGCTGAAACCGCGATCTCGTTGGCCGCATTCAACACCGCCGGGGCGGTGCCGCCGGCGGCGAGCGCTTCGCGCGCCAGGCGCAGGCACGGGAACGCATCGGTGTCCGGCGCCTCGAATTCGAGCTTGCCCTGGGTCAGCAGGTCGAGTCCGGCGACGCCGGATTCGATCCGTTGCGGCCAGCCCAGGCCGACCGCCAGCGCGGTGCGCATGTCCGGCAAGCCGAATTGCGCCAGCGTCGAGCCATCGACGAATTCGACCAGCGCATGCACCAGCGATTGCGGATGCACCAGCACGTCGATGCGCGCGTTGCCGACGCCGAACAGGTGGTGTGCCTCGATGACTTCCAGGCCCTTGTTCATCAGCGTCGCCGAATCGACCGAAATCTTCGGGCCCATCGACCACTTCGGGTGCGCGACGGCCTGTGCCGGGGTGACGTTTTTCAGTTCCTGGCGCGTGCGGCCGCGGAACGGCCCGCCGGATGCGGTGAGGATTATTTTCCGTACCTGCGCATCCGCGTCGCGCGAACGCAGGCACTGGAACACCGCATTGTGTTCGCTGTCGATCGGGACGATCTCGCTGCCGGACGCCTGTGCGGCGGCGATCACCAGTTCGCCGGCCAGCGCCAGCGATTCCTTGTTCGCCAGCAGCAAACGCTTGCCGGCCCGTGCGGCGGCCAGGGTGGACGCCAGGCCGGCCGCACCGACGATCGCCGCGACCACCGTGTCGCAGGCGTCGCCGGCGGCGAGCGGGTCGAGTGCGGCATCGCCGGCATGCGCCTGGGTGTCCAATCCGGCGGCACGCAGGCCGTCGCGCAGTTGCGCGAACTTGGTTTCGTCGGCGATCACCGCATGCTCGGGCCGGTGCCGCGCGCACAGCGCAACCAGCGCGTCGACCTTGTTGCCGGCGGCGAGCACGCTGGCGCGCAGCGACTCCGGATGGCGTGCGATCACGTCCAGCGCCGACGCGCCGATCGAGCCGGTCGCGCCGAACACGGCGATTTTCTGCATGCGGTTGCGCCCGGCCGTTTGCATGTCAGAGACCAAGCAGATCCTTGCCGATGGCGAACACCGGCAGCGCGGCGAGCACGCCGTCGATGCGGTCGAGCACGCCGCCATGGCCGGGAATCAGGTGGCCCGAATCCTTGGCGCCGACGTGGCGCTTGAGCAGGCTCTCGAACAGATCGCCCTCGACCGAGAACAAGGCGGTGACGACCGACAGCAGCGCCATCTGCGGCAGCTTCGCGGCCGGCAAACCGGCCAGCGGCGCCAGCGCGAGGCCGCCGATCAATGCAGCGGCGAGGCCGCCGAGCAGGCCCTCCCAGGTCTTGTTCGGGCTGACCCGCGGCGCCAGCCTGCGCCCGCCGAACCACTTGCCGCCGAAATTGATGCCGGCGAAATACGCGCCGCTGTCGGCGGCCCAGACGATGGCCAACGCGGCCAGCAGCCAGACATGGCCTTGCAGCACGTACGGCACGCCGGTCGGCTGCGGGTTCTGGCCGTGGATCAGGCCCAGCGCGCACCACGCCGGCACCAGCGCCAGGCTGCCGGCGGCGAGCTTGAACGCGCGCGCCCAGGTGGCATGGTTGCGGGCGAAGTCGTAGCTGCGCAGCCAGGCCAGCGCCAACAGCCACCACACCACGCCGACCAGCGCCGTCGCGTGCAGCGGGAAGAAGCCGGCCGGCCCGCGCGAGGCCCAGACCAGCGCGGCCATCAGCATCACGTTGCCGAGCAGCAGCACCGTGCGCGCCAGGGTGTCGTCGACCTCGGCGAGCTTGAACCACTCCCACAGGCCGATCAGGAACACCAATGCGGCGAGCATCGCCAGCCATGGCGTGGACAGGAACAGGATGGCGGCAATGGCCAGCGGCGCCATGACCAGGGCGGCGATCACGCGGGTCGAGGTCATGCGGCGGGTTGCTCCTTGAGTTGCGCGGCGGTCAGGCCGAAGCGGCGTTCGCGCCCGGCGAAATCGTCGATCGCCCGTTGCAGCACCTTCTCGTCGAAATCCGGCCACAGCACGTCGGTGAACCACAGTTCGGTGTACGCGAGCTGCCACAGCAGGAAATTGCTGACGCGATGGTCGCCGCCGGTGCGGATGAACAGATCCGGCGCCGGCACGTCGGCCAGCGCCATGCGTTGCGCGACGAGGTCTTCGTCGATGTCCTGCGGCTTCAGTTTGCCGGCGGCCACGTCCTCGGCCAGTGCGCGCGTGGCGAAGGCGATGTCCTGGCGGCCGCCGTAGCTGGCGGCGATGTTCAGATGCAATCTGTCGTTGCCGGCGGTGAGTGCCTCGGCCTTTTCCATGCGTTCGCGGATTTCCCTCGCGAAGCGCGCGCGGTCGCCGATGAAGCGCAGGCGCACGCCGTGCTGGTGCATCTTCGCCACTTCCTTGTCGAGCACGCCCAGGAACAGCTTCATCAGCGCGCCGACTTCGTCCTGCGGGCGGCCCCAGTTCTCGCTGGAAAACGCGAACAGCGTGAGCGCTTCGATGCCGTTGCGGCGGCAGAACGCCACGGTGGTTTCGACCGCCTTGGCGCCGGCGCGGTGGCCGATCGCGCGCGGTCGCCCGCGGCGCTCGGCCCAGCGTCCGTTGCCGTCCATGATGATGGCGATGTGCTTGGGAAGTGTCATCGGACGCGATTGCCCCGGTGCCGTCGTGAACGCAACGGGCACGATCAAACGGCCATCAGTTCCGTTTCTTTCTGCTTGACCACGTCATCGACATCCTTGATCGCCTTGTCGGTGAGTTTCTGGATGTCTTCCTCGGCCTTGCGCACGTCGTCTTCGGTCACGGTCTTGCCCTTGAGCAAATCCTTGATCTGCTGGTTGGCGTCGCGGCGGACGTTGCGGATCGCGACCTTGGAATCCTCGCCCTGGGTGTGCACGACCTTCGACAATTCCTTGCGGCGCTCTTCGGTCAGCGCCGGCAGGTTGATGCGGATCGTGGTGCCGGCGGTGTTCGGGGTGAGGCCGAGGTCGGAGGCGAGGATCGCTTTCTCGACCGCGGCGACCATCGGCTTTTCCCACGGGGTGATGGTAAGCGAACGCGCGTCGCTCACGGTCACCGTGGCGACCTGCGACAGCGGCATGTCCGAACCGTAGTAGTTGACCTTGAGGTGGTCGACGATCGCCGTGCTGGCGCGACCGGTACGCACCTTGCTCAGGCTGTCGCGCAGCGTTTCGATGCTCTTGGTCATGCGCGTCTGCGCGTCTTTCTTGATCTCGGGAATCATGGACAACCTGCGGCCGGTGACTGAATCCCGGGATTATAGGCGAAGCCCGCCGGTTCAGGGTCGCCGCGCGGTCGGCTCAGTGATGGTGCGCTGCATCGGAATGGGCGTGGCCGTGGTCATCATGGTCGTCGTGACCGTGCGGATGATCGTGGTCGTCTTCGTGCACGTGGCCATGATGGTGCGCATGCTCGCAATCGGCGCCGCGTTCGATCTGCAGGGTCGGGTGGTCGATGCCGAATTGGCGCGCCAGCGCATCGGCGGTGGCATCGAGGAAGGCGTCGTCGTCGTGGGTGTCCGGGCGCACCAGGTGCGCGGTCAGGGCGATGCCGCCGCCGCCGAGCGGCCAGATGTGCAGGTGGTGCACGGCGCTGACGCCGGGCCGCTGGCCGAGGAACGCGGCGACCGCGTCCGGATCGACGTTGCCCGGCGCGGCGTCCATCGTCGCGTTGAAGCTGTCGCGCAGCACGCCCCAGCTGCCGATGGCGATGATCAGGCTGATGACCAGCGCGGTCAGCGGGTCCAGCCAGGGCCAGCCCAGCGTCCACAGGCCGATGCCGGCCAGCACCGCGGCCAGCGACACCGCCGCGTCGCCGAGCAGGTGGACGAAGGCCGCGCGCTTGTTCAGGTCGTGCTCGTGGCCGCCATGCAGCGCCCACGCGCCGGCGAGATTGACGACGATGCCGATCGAGGCGACCACGATGATGGGTACGCCCGGTACTGCCGGCGGGGCGGAGAAACGCCGGATCGCCTCCCACGCCAGCGCGCCGGAAAACACCATCAGCAGCACCGAATTGGCCAGCGGCGCGAGCAGGGTCGAACGCCGCCAGCCGTAGGAGAAGCGCTGGGTCGGCGCGCGCTTGGCCAGTACCGCGGCGGTCCAGCCGAGGCCGAGGCCGAGCACGTCGCCGAGGTTGTGGGTCGCGTCCGACAGCAGCGCCAGCGAATTGGTCCAGAAACCGTAGCCGGCCTCGACCGCGGTATAGGCGAGGTTGATGATGGTCGCCGCGGCGAACGCGGTGGTCGCCGAACCGTGGAAGTGGCCGTCGTGGTGATCGTGTCCCATGCGCGCAGCTTAGCGAAGCCGTCGCGCGGACAACATTACGATCGGTTTAGTTGCGGCCGCCCCGCGATGCGCCCGGTTGGCAAACGATTCAGCCGCGGCCCTTGACCAGCGTGCCGACGTTCTCGCCGCGCAGGATCTTCATCAGGTTGCCCGGCGCGCCCAGATCGTAGATGCGCAGCGGCAGGTCGCTGTCGCGGCACAGCGCGAACGCGGCGGTGTCCATCACCTGCAGGTTGCGGGCGATGACTTCGTCGTAGCTCAGCGTGTCGTACTTGACCGCATCGGTGTGCTTGTTCGGGTCCTTGTCGTACACGCCGTCGACCTTGGTGGCCTTGAGCAGCAGGTCGGCATTGATCTCGATCGCGCGCAACGCCGCGCCCGAATCGGTGGTGAAGAACGGATTGCCGGTGCCGGCGGCGAAGATGCCGATGCGGCCTTTTTCCAGATGGCGCACGGCGCGGCGGCGGATGTAGTCCTCGCACACGTCGTTGATCTTCAGCGCGCTCATCACCCGCACCTTGGCGCCGAGCTTCTCCAGCGCATCCTGCATCGCCAGCGCGTTGATGACCGTGGCCAGCATGCCCATCTGGTCGCCGGTGACGCGGTCCATGCCGGCGGCGGCGAGGCCGGCGCCGCGGAAGATGTTGCCGCCGCCGATCACCAGGCCGATCTCGGCGCCGGCTTCCTGCGCCTCGATCACTTCGCCGGCGATGCGCTTGATCGTGCTCGGGTCGATGCCGTAATCCTCGTCCCCCATCAATGCCTCGCCGGATAGTTTGAGCAGGATGCGGCGATAGGCGAGGGGTGCGGACATGGGGGTTCTCGATGGCGGGAGGCGTGGGAATTCTAGCCGAGGTGGCTGGATACGTCAGGCAGCGGATCAGTCCCGGGCGCGAAGGCGGCAAGATTGCCGCCGCTTCCGATCGCATCCAAGCCCGTGCCGGGATGCGAGCGCATCATCGACATCGGGCTCACGCGGATCGTCTTGCTGCGATAAGGTGGCGGATGCCAAACCAGAGGCCAAGGCATTTGGTTTGGACGTATCCATCAGTACGGACGTGCCCTTCAGGAGATTGGCCCGAATGATTCGCAGCCCTGTTATTGCGCTCCTCCTCGCTTTGTCATGCTGCCTGCCGAGAGTCGACGCGAAGGAAGTGCCTGCCCCGGTGGAGGCGCGGGTGCCATTCGCGCCAAGTGGGTTCGTGGGCACCGACGGCTTGGTGCACCTGGCCTACGAGCTCCACATCAGCAACTTCTATGGCGATACCGGGGCGTTGAAACCCAATGGCCTGCAGGTCTTCGGCGACGATTCGAAAACGCCGCTGCTCGCCCTTGACAGCGATGCATTGACCAGCATGGTCCGGCCGGTTCCGCCGGACCACATGGCGGTGTCGATCCCCCCGGGGAAACGCGTGGTCATTTTCGTGTGGATCACCTTGCCTGCGGATGCCGCCTTGCCGCGGATTCTTCGCCATCGGGTCGAATTCGAAACGGACAAACATGCCGTCGTCACGCTCGATGGGGCGGCGATTCGGGTCGGCGACCTGAAGCCCATGGAACTGGGGCCGCCGTTGCGTGGCGGGCGCTGGCTTGCGCATGAAGGGCCAGGAGCCGCGCAGTCGCATCACTGGGGCAGCCTGGTGGCCGTCAATGGCGAACTCACGATCCCGCAGCGTTATGCGCTCGACCTCGTGGGCGTGGATGCCTCGGGTCATGCGATGCGTCCGGGTGTGAAGGATATTCGGCGGTCGACCTATGCGGACTGGGTTGGCTATGGCGCGGACGTCCTTGCCGTTGCCGACGGGGTCGTGCGCGCTGCACGCGATGGCCAGGAAGAGCATCCGCCACTCAGCGCGCAGCCTGAGCCCACGTCCTTAACGGCGGATGGCTTGTTCGGGAACTACGTCGTGCTGGAAGTCGAGCCCGGGGTGTTCGCCAGCTACGCCCATCTGCAGAAGGGCAGTGTCAAGGTGAAACCGGGGCAGCGCGTACGCCGGGGACAGGTACTGGCGCACCTTGGCCAGTCCGGCAACTCGGCGGCGCCGCATCTGCACTTCCAGATGTCCAATGCGGCGACGTTCGAGGGCGCGGAAGGCATCCCGTACATCTTCGGAAATCTTGATTTCCTCGGGCCGGAATCGGAAGCGCAACTGTTCGGGCAGGGGGAGCCATGGAAAGCGACGGCGGTCGAACACCGCCGCCTGCAATTGCCGCTCAATGACGTGGTGATTCAATTCCCGGACCCGTAGTGTCCGAACAAGGCCATGTCCGCGCAAACAGAATCGCACCGGTGCGGGCGAACACAAAAAAGCCGCGGTTTCCCGCGGCTTTTCGTTGCTGCCATGATGCGATGAATCAGACCTGCATCGCCTTGGCGACTTCGGCGGCGTAGTCCTCGACCACCTTCTCGATGCCTTCGCCGACCACGAGGCGCTGGAAGCCGACCACGTCGGCCTTGGCCGCCTCGACGGTCTGGCCGACGGTCTTTTCGTTGTCGAGCACGTAGGCCTGGCCGTACAGGGTGTTCTCGTTGACGATCTTGGCGATCTTGCCGCCGATGATCTTCTCGAGGATTTCCGCCGGCTTGGCCTTGTCCTTGTCGCTCATCTTCGCCAGTTCGATTTCCTTTTCCTTGGCGAGGAAGTCGGCCGGCACGTCGGCGGCCTTGTTGTACGGCGGGTTCATCGCCGCCACGTGCATCGCGATGCCGCGGGCCAGTTCCTCGTTGCCGCCGGCCAGTTCGACCAGCACGCCGATCTTGCCGCTGTGCACGTAGGCGGCGACGTTGTTGCTGCTCTTGATCCACGCGAGGCGACGGATCTGGATGTTTTCGCCGAGTTTCTGCACCGCCAGCGCGCGGGTTTCCTCGACGGTTTCGCCGGAAGCCAGCTTGGCCGACTTCAGCGCTTCCACGTCATCGGCGCCCGAGGCCAGCGCGGCGGCGGCGACGGTGTCGGCGAACGCCTTGAAGTTGGCGTCGTTGGCGACGAAGTCGGTTTCCGAGTTGATCTCGACCAGCACGGCATTGCCGCCGTTCTGGGCGACGGCGACGCGGCCTTCGGCGGCCACGCGCGAAGCCTTCTTGTCGGCCTTGGCCAGGCCCGACTTGCGCAGCGCTTCGGCGGCCGCGTCGATGTCGCCGTTGCTTTCGGTGAGCGCTTTCTTGCACTCCATCATGCCGGCGCCGGTACGCTCGCGCAGTTCCTTGACCAGGGAAGCGGTGATTTCAGCCATGGGAAAAACCTCTGAAAATGTTTGGTGATGTCATCCCGGCGAACGCCGGGATCCAGTGTCTTCAAGCCTTGCGCGCGTCACGAGAGTCACTGGATTCCGGCGTTCGCCGGAATGACGAGCAACAGCCGCGTCATGTTCGCGCGGCTGCATTGCGTCGTGATTACTTCCCGCATGCGGGAAGCGGGAAACCAGGATTACTCGGCGTCCTTCTTGGCGCGCGGCTTGCGCGCCGGCTTGGCTTCGGCGTCGCCTTCGGCGGCAGCGGCGAAGTCTTCCTCGCGCACGGTCGCGGCGCCCGGCGAAGCGGCCTTGCCTTCGAGCACGGCGTCGGCGGCGGCACGGGCGTACAACTGCACGGCGCGGATGGCGTCGTCGTTGCCCGGAATCGCGTAGTCGACCAGGGCCGGATCGTAGTTCGAGTCAACCACGGCGACGACCGGGATGCCGAGCTTCTTGGCTTCCTTGATCGCGATGTCCT
>JAATFG010000060.1 GCA_015655355.1 Lysobacterales bacterium | reverse complement strand
TGGCCGAGCATTTCGTCGGCCTGCGCCGGGTTGCTGCGTGTGAGGTACTGCGCGCTGGCCAGCGTGTTGTAGAGAAAGTGCGGCTCGACCTGCGCATGCAGCAGGCTCAATTTCGCGACCGTGAGTTCCTTCTCGGTCGCCGTCTGCGCATTCGCCTTCTGTTCGTTGCGGCGGCGCTCGGCAACGCGGCGGGTGATGGCGCGGGTGATCGCTTCGGCGTTTTCCAGGTTGGTGGCATCGTCGACGCGGAACCAGTCGCTCCACGCGCCGCTTTCCGGTTCGCAGATCAGGGTGACGCTACCGCTGCCTTCGCCCGGCGTGACGGTGGCCAGGATCTGGTTGCGCGTGTGGCCGAACCAGTTGGACGGATTGAACGCACCCAGCACGCCGCGGCCGTAGGGCGTGGGACGGCGGACCTTGGCGCGCACCTGCAGGCTGTCGCGGGCGCTTTCGACTTCCATCGTGCGCGGCAATTCGCGGATCGCCGCGTCCAGCAGGTCGAACGCCTCGCCGGCCTCGAACGGGATCTCGATCTGCCGGCGCTGGCGGTTGGCCAGCGTGCCGCCGTCGACCCGGCCGGCGATGAGGCGCACCCGGCGCATGTGCGAGAACGCGCCGGTGATCACGAACGCCAGTGCGATGCCGCCGAGCAGGAAGGCGGGCGCCACGTCGTGGGCGTGCGCCACGCCCGACCACGCCAGGATGGCCAGGAAAAACACCAGCACCCATGCCAGCGTGATGCGAAGGATGAAGAACGAACTCTTGATCATGCCGGGTTCCGTCTGTTGCCGAAGATGGATACAGAGCATAGCGACGGAAAATGCCGCGTTCGCCGCGATTGCGACGGAACCCGCCATGGCGCGACGAATCCGCGGTGGCGCGGTGCGGAACCGCGGTCGCCCGACCAAAGCACGGAGCGGGCCTGCCTGTCGCCATGACTTCCGGCGGTGTCTGCATGCGGTGTTCCGGCTCACTATCGCCGACTGGAGCGACGCCGGGCGATCCTGTTCGACGCTGCAGTGCACCAGTTTTCTTGCCCGCCGGCGGCATGTCGCCGGTTCGGGCTTACATGAGGGAGCGTCATGCGCAAATTTCTGTTCTCCGCGATCACCCTGGCACTTGCCGGCATCGCCGTACCCGCCGTCGCGGCCACGTCGGAGGTACCGCAAGCGGTATTCGCCACCACCCAGCTGCCGCGTGGCGTGGTGCCATCGCACTACGACGTATCCGTGGTGCCGCATGCCGCGACGCTGAGCTTCGACGGCAAGGTGACGATCACCGTGGACGTGCTGAAGCCGACCAGCAGCATCACGCTCAACGCGATCGACATGACGTTCTCGTCGGTGCAGCTTGCGCCAGCGAATGGCAAGTCCGCCGCGATGACGCCCAGGACAAGCACGGATGCGGAATCGCAGACCGCCACCTTCACCTTCGACAAGCCCGTTCCGGCCGGCAGCTACAAGCTGAGCATGGCCTACAGCGGCAAGATCGGTACCCAGGCCAACGGCCTGTTTGCGATCGACTACGACACCAAGGCCGGCAAGAAGCGTGCGCTGTACACCCAGTTCGAGAACTCCGATGCGCGCCGTTTCATTCCGTCGTGGGACGAGCCGGCGTACAAGGCCATGTTCAACCTGGACGTGATCGTGCCGAGTGGCCAGATGGCGGTGAACAACATGCCGGCGGCATCGAAGACCGACCTCGGCAACGGCATGACGCGCGTGCGCTTCCAGCAGTCGCCGAAGATGTCCACCTACCTGCTGTTCTTCGGGCTGGGTGACTTCGACCGCGTCACCACCAGTTCCGACGGCACCGAGATCGGCGTGATCACGCAGAAAGGCAAGAGTTCGCAGGCGCAGTTCACGCTGGACTCGGCCAAGGCGGTGCTGCACGAATACAACAACTACTTCGGCGTGCCGTACCCGCTGCCGAAGCTGGACAACATCGCGTCGCCGGGCAGCAGCCAGTTCTTCAGCGCGATGGAGAACTGGGGCGCCATCTACACCTTCGAGTACAGCCTGCTGCTCGATCCATCGATCTCCAACCAGGGCGACAAGCAGGAAGTATTCAACACCGCCGCGCACGAAATGGCGCACCAGTGGTTCGGCGATCTGGTGACGATGAGCTGGTGGGACGACCTCTGGCT